>NC_014828.1:1072500-1380000 GCF_000178115.2 Ethanoligenens harbinense YUAN-3 | reverse complement strand
CACCGAATTTCAAAAACATCTTTGGGGCGTGTCAACCGGGCAGAATGAACAGACAGAACACATTGAAATGACGCTCAAAATCGGCGCGGATGAGGATTATATCGCAAAGCGAGTGGAACGTGAAAAACGCTGCGGCTCCGTCACGCAAATCAACGCCACATGCTGGCGGTATGCTGCTGATGTATACGATGCGCAGGAAATGCTGCCTTGGGTGCGGACTTTTATTGGCAGAATCCAGTCTCTGACCTGCTCCAATCGTGCCGTTGAAGAGCGATTCCACCGCGACCTTGCGGCGATGACCGATTTGTATAAAGGAAACGGAGGAGAAGGTAATGCTGTTTAGCGAGGTCTACAGCACTTATTTTAACGCTGTTGCAGCCATTTTGCGCGAGGCGATACAGTGCGATATAACAGATCAGCGCATGTCGGAGCTTATCCGGGAAAAAGCGTTTTCCGAGAGTGTTCTCACCGTTCTTCCGGCGCTTAAAAATGAAGAATGGCTCCTGATGAATAGAAAGGGACAAACACCCATGAAGCAACCGCCGCAAATGCCGCTGACAACGCTTGAAAAGCGGTGGCTGAAAACGCTGCTTTCCGATCCTCGTATTGCGCTTTTTCAGCCGGACGAAACCGGACTTGATGATGTGGAACCGTTGTTTTCTTATAACGATGTCGTCTACTTTGACCGCTACGCGGACGGCGACCCTTATACAGATGCGAACTATATTCAGAACTTTCATACCGTTCTGCAGGCTTTGCGGGAAAAACGCAAGCTGAAAATCAGCCACAGCAGCCGAATAGACAGGCGTGTTTCCGGCGTGTTTGTTCCTTTCAGACTGGAATACTCCGGCAAGGACGATAAATTCCGATTGATCACATCCGGCGCTTGGCACAGCCGTACCATCAACCTTGCACGCATCACCCAATGTGAGCTGCTGGGGGAGTACGCTGATGGCGAGTGTATTCCTCCGAGACAAAAGGATGCCTCCGTCATCTTTGATCTGACGGATGAACGCAACGCGCTGGAAAGGGTGATGCTGCACTTTTCCGATTGCCGAAAAGAAACCCGACGGCTGGATGAGCGGCACTATACTGTTACCCTTTGGTACGAACCGCAGGATGAAACCGAGCTGCTGATCCGCATTTTGTCCTTTGGGCCGATGATTCGCGTGACCGCGCCGGAAAGCTTTATCAATCTGATACAAGAACGTCTCTTTCGCCAGAAAGAATTTATGATGGATTAAGTTCGCAACTTTTTTTCCATGATTTTTACTCCTTTATTTGCTAATATAATACTCGTAAAGCGCAGACAGCAGACAATCTGGTTTATCGGATTTCGACATTCGAATGCGCTTTGTATTTAAAGATGCCAACAGCAAGAATGAAAATGGTTAATGCCGGTTCAAATCCGGCCCCCGGCCGCAAGGCCTCGGCAAAAGACGGCATCTTGTTAGCAAATCATAAAGGCGCGTACAGCAGTTCAAGAATAACCTGTCACGTTATGGAGACCGCAAGGCCTCCCGCGCCTTGCTTCCAGAAGGGATGAAAATCATGCTGAACTTTTTAAAGAAACAGGCAAACACGGCCTTGACCGAAAACGGCGCAGCTACCTACGCGACCACCAGTTCCGACTGCCTTGACCTGTTTGCTACCATCGGTGCGCTTCGCAATGAACCGGACGAAGAGGTTATTAAACGCTTTGCCCGCGCCTATGCCGAGAACGCCGACCTCGCGGTTAAAACCCTGTTCTTTGCGCGCGATATTCGCGGGGGATTGGGTGAGCGGAAGGTATTCCGTTTGATTCTTCGCCACATGGCAAATGATATGCCCGCGTCGGTACTGAAAAATCTGTGGGCGGTGCCGGAATATGGCCGGTATGACGATCTGCTCGTTTTGCTTGATTCTCCCCTGCGGCAGGACGTAATTTCTTACATAAAGACACAGCTTGATTCTGACATCCGGGCGTTTGACGGCGACGGCACCGTTTCTCTGCTCGGCAAGTGGCTCCCTTCTGTCAATGCACACAGCGCGGAAGCGGTGCGCTGCGGCAAGCTGCTGGCAAAAGCTCTTGGAATGACAGAGGCGGATTACCGCCGCACGCTGACAAAGCTTCGCGCAAAAATCAAGCTGATTGAGAATAATCTGCGCAAAAAAGACTACACCTTTGATTATGAAAGGCAGCCGTCCAAAGCGATGATGAAATACCGCAAGGCATTTCTGCGTAATGATGGTGAACGCTACAAAGAATTTTTAAGCCGTGTGGCGAACGGTAAAGCAACACTTCACACTGGCACGCTCTATCCGTATGATATCATCCGCCCGATTCTCTCGGGCAGCATGACCGACGGTGAGCGTAAAAGCATGGATGCGACATGGAATGCCCTTGAGGATTTCACAAACGGCGAAAATGCGCTGGCTGTCATCGATGGCTCCGGTTCCATGTACAGCTGTGGTGACCCCAAGCCCGCCGAGGTTGCTCTGTCGCTGGGCATTTATTTTGCCGAGCATGGCCGTGGCGGCTTTGCGGGGCATTTTATCACCTTTTCCGAAAATCCCCGTCTTGTGGAGATCAAGGGCAGGGACATTTTTGAGAAAGTGAAATACTGCATGTCGTTTAACGAGATCGCGAATACCAACATCCAAAAGGTATTTGACCTGATTCTGCGAACGGCGGTAAAAAACAGGCTCCCGCAAAGCGAACTGCCCGCGACGCTTTACATCATTTCCGATATGGAATTTGACTTCTGCACAACGAATGCGGAGATATCGAATTTTACATACGCAAAAAAAGCTTATGCTGCGCACGGTTACCGACTGCCTACCGTGGTCTTTTGGAATGTGCAAAGCCGAAACGAGCAGCAGCCGGTAACGAGCAATGAGCAGGGCGTGCTACTGGTTTCCGGCGCCTCCCCCCGCGTCTTTTCGATGATCGAATCCGGCAATATGTCGCCGATGTCGTTCATGCTGGATGCGCTTAACAACGAGCGATACACAGGGATAAAGGCGTAACCGTTTTTTACGAGGTGATGACTGTTGTTTTGGAATAAAAACACCGGTTGGTTTTCCGCACGACTGCCGGAGTACCTATCGGCGCTGAAATCCGGAGATTTCAGCGCTATTCCTTGGATTTTCTGCGTTTTTACCGAAAACAGTGAAAGGGCCAAAGCAGTTGCTTCAAAGGCGCTTTGCGGAGCGCTTGACACAATGAACTTTGACGAACTAGTGCGCGTGGATGAGCAAATGCGTCAGACCTCATCGATGGAATGGAGCATTGATTGGCGCAAATACACGATGGACAGTTTCTTTACCCCCGAAATGAATGAGCAAGAACGACGTGCTGTTGCGGTTTTTGCTTCTTTTAATCCGAATGGTTTTATTCGGGAACGTGCATTGCAAGCGATGCAATACTATGACAATACGCTTTCCTTCGCCATCCTGCGTCAAAATGACTGGGTACCGCAGGTAAGATCAGCCGCCAAACAGGCTGTCAACTATCGCCTATCCCATCTGGTGAGCGGTGAGCTGATTTCTGCCTTGCCCTTTGCGGATAAATTAAGTCGCAGCATGAGAACGCGGGAATCTGAAGAATGCTCAAAACGTATATTTTCTGCTCTTGCGGAAAAAGAAAATGAAAGCGAATTGATTACCGGTCTTAATGATGCAAATCTTAGAACGCGCCGAATTTGTACAAACACACTTTTCCATGCTGAATTCTTAAGATATGATTTGGCATTTGCGCGCTTGAAACGGGAACACGACCCTTTTCTACGCGGAAGTATCTTTCAGCGTCTTATCGATGCCGATCAAACTTTGGATACAGTAGCAGAACAATTTTTGAAGGATAAATATCCGATAAATCGGCTATTAGCATTCCAGTATATTTGCAAACATAGAGGAAACGATGCTCCAGTAATTGCTAAACGTCTGCTGCTTGATAAAAATGCGGCAATCCGGGAGCATGCCCGCTTTTACCTGAACAGTTGCAACGGTTCATTCGATTATCGTGAGTTTTATAGGAGCCATATGTCCGATCAGATGGCTCCCGCAATCTTAGGGTTAGGCGAAACAGGTACACACGAAGATGCCGTTATGCTTGAAAAGCACTTGCACTCAGAGCAGGTATCGGTCGTTCGAGCCGCTATGATAGCAATGATGCGTCTTGGCGGTGAAATGTATGCCCCGCTTATAACGGAACTTCTGGGCGACAATCGGGTCGGCATTGTAAAGACAGCGCGTAACCTTATTTGTAAATCAAATGCTCCGGATTATGCAAGAGTAATGGAAATATTCAAAAATACGCTGTGCGAAAACACCAGGCAAAAGTGTTTCTCCGTACTACTGACAGCGGGTAAATGGCAACGGCTTATCTTTATACTCAACGTCTTGGAATCCGATGGAGAAATGATGAGTGAATCCGCTTTGACGGCTCTTGTAAGATGGGTCGGCGGCTATAACCGTTCCTACATATTGCCAAACGAAGTGCAGATAGAGCAAATCAAAGCGAGCATTCGGAATTTAACCGGCAGAATACCAGGACGGACACAGCAGGAACTATTATTTTTGCTGCGATGAGGATAATACTATGATATACACAACCAAAGAAAACAACGAGCTTATTATAACCTGCGACTGCGGGTGCGGTTCGGGGCTGCTTTGGAAAGCAATGAATTGTGATGATGAGGGCGAACAATATTTTGTGTCGCTTACTGAAAGCAGTTGGTACGCCAAACAGACCGGACGCATCAGGCCGTATTTCAAACGGCTCTGGAAAGCACTGCGCGGCAAGGAATACTATCTGACCGAGCTTGTTATGACCAAAGCAGAGGTGGCGGAATTATCGCAATTTCTTAATCAGCTAACCCAAAATTCGATCAACAAAGGTGAATCCCATGATTAACGTACAAGGCTTGCACAACACCGCCGTTTGCTACACTGCCCGGTTGGAAGATAAGGCGGCTGATCAAATAAAATCTGTCTGCGATCAAGAAGCGTTTGCTGACTGCAAAATTCGTATTATGCCGGACGTTCACGCCGGTAAAGGCTGTACAATCGGCACCACGATGACCATCACCGACAAAATTGTCCCCGGCATGGTGGGGGTTGATATCGGGTGCGGCATGGAAACCGTGCTGTTAGACACGAACGAAATTGACTTCGAGCGTTTGGATAAATGCATTCATAAACACATTCCCGCTGGAGTCGAGGTGCGTATGCGCACTCACAAACTGGCGGATGAAATTGACCTGCGTGAGCTTCGGTGTGCCCGTCATGTCAATATTGACCGTGCGTACAAAAGCATTGGTACTCTCGGAGGAGGCAACCATTTCATCGAGGTGGATAAAGGCGATAACGGAGAATTATACCTTGTGGTACACTCCGGTAGCCGTCATTTGGGTTGTGAAGTTGCAGAATATTATCAGCAGGAAGGTTATAACGCTTTATGCGGCAACGCTCAGTTTCAATTAGAAGAAGTGATCGCCGGGTTGAAAGCTCAAGGCAGAGAAAAAGAAATCCAAAGTACCATAAGGTCTTTGAAAGAGCAAACCGCAATTCCGGTTCCGAAAGATCTCGCTTATGTGGAGGGCTCCCTATTTGATGATTACATACACGATATGAAAATCATCCAACGTTTTGCTGTATTGAACCGCAAAGCGATGGTAGACACGATTCTTGTTGGGCTTCGCCTTTCTGCTGCGGAGGAATTTACTACGATTCACAACTATATTGACACCGACTCCATGATTCTTCGCAAAGGCTCCGTTTCGGCAAGAGCGGATGAAAAACTTTTGATCCCAATCAATATGCGTGATGGAAGCTTAATCTGCCTTGGCAAAGGCAACCCGGATTGGAACTTTTCCGCACCGCATGGAGCAGGACGCTTAATGAGTCGCAGTAAAGCTTTCCATGAACTGACGATGGAGCAGTACCAGACAGAAATGAACGGTGTTTATTCAACTTGTGTCGTGCCTGACACGCTGGACGAATCTCCTATGGCCTATAAGCCTATGGATGAGATAATCGCGCAAATTGAACCCACGGCAGAAATTATAGCAAAAATCAAGCCGGTCTATAACTTCAAGGCGGCGGAGAGCGGTCGGCATAGGCGTTAATTCTTCAGGTGTTGCAGTAATTTGCTACCATCTCACTCCTCCAGCCAAGCCTTGTCCACCATATTGTAACGCGAGGGTTTCGGAAAATCCCGACTCTTATATTCTTCGCGCACGGTCTCGAGTAGATTCAGCCATATCTGATGATCGCAGTCATCATCATCCACATTACCGTTTTCCCTGTCATCGAGATACAACTGTATGTCGTTGATGCTGTTGACCAGCCATTTTTCATTGAACACCGAGAGATTATCTTTTATAAAACCAGCAACCAGGCCGACATCATAAGATTTTCTGCCCAGCGCGTATCGCATGGCGGCATTGAGCATGAAATAGAAATGATTCTGTGTTCCGCAGACTTCGTGCATTTGCTTTTCCTGCAATTCCTCGCTCCTTCTTTCAGCCTTTCGGGCTTGATCCTCGGAAAAACGCTGCATAAAACACGTTTTTGAGCAATATCGCTGTTTGCGGTTTTTCGTTGTAAACGATTTTCCGCAGTACGAACAGGTGCCGGTTATCATTTTAGGATGACTGTTCCACCAATCGTTTCTGCATTTTTTGCCGCAGAACTTTTTACCCGGCCCGAGTTTACCTTGAACCAGAGGTTTGTTGCATGTCAGACAAAATTCATAAAATGGCCTAGGCTTGGGTGCAGGCTTTGGTTTGGGAGGCCTTCCCGGTTTTTTCTTAGGTTGATTGAGCTCAACCGGTGGTTTTGGCTTTTTAATTGGATGTAATCCTTGCCGCCAACAATAGGTATTTATCGTGTTTCTCTTTAGATTCAAGGACTCCGCGATTTCTCTATGATTTAAACCTGATTTAATCATCTGTGCGATCATACGTTTTTGGTCATCGGTCAAGGGGCAGACCTCCTTCATAGGATTTTACCTATTAACGCTCTGTGTCTGCCGCCAGTCAAGTAAAGAATCAAACTGCCTCGAAAAAAAAGTGAAAAATGTGTACATGCAACTGATTGAATGATATAGACAGGCTTCTGCACTGCAAGTTATCGAATCTCGTCGTTTTTAGCGGTTTCAAATTTTCGGTTTCAAGAGGTCTCGTTTTATCGTGCAACCGGATTCATTTTTGAGGGATAATCGGACAAGTTTCTCAACAGTTTGGAACCGTGCTTAGGTAATTTATAGCTTATATTTGTTTATTTTGGTAGTTAACCTTGTGAGCCATCTAACTGTTTTTGTTTGAACAAGCATTGTGCGGGTATCTCATATTCACTTGGCAAATCCTGTTGTTCATCAGTTAGTGCATTGTCTTCATCGCTCTGTTCCGCCGGCACATTCATCGGCTTAACCGTGTACAGATTACTGGTACTGTCTCCGATTGAATTGCGCTGTTCTTTTTTCTCGATTAGGCTGAGTTCTTCCAGATGGGCTACGACGGAAATTGCCTTGCGACGCGAGCATCCAGCTTTGCGTGCGATGGTCTGATAAGATGGGAAACAGCTCCGGCTGTCTTTGTCGGCATAGGCGCAAAGAATGCAGTAGACCGCTTTGTCGTAAACGGAAAGCGTTTCGTCCATCAGTACGGCCTTATCCACCATCACGAACGGTGCCTTGCTGCTCCGGCTGGATATCTTCATTCTGCACCTCCGCAAATAAAAAAGGAACCTTCCTCCCAGATGGTTCCAAATGATCACATGATTTTATATTTTACCCTCGTCAGGCTGCCTATTTTCCATTATACTGACGCTGGCTGAGGAAAATGTAAAGATAAGCGGGCTGATGAACGTTGATGCCTTTTCTCGTCTATTTCATTGAGAGCGTGTACAACAAGATCGAGAATACGCTGCCGCAACCGGATACGATCCTTCTCACAAGGCGCTGGACGAAGGCAGAATCACAGAAAGGAACCTATTCCCATACTTTTGTGCCGACAGTAATTCGGGTTTCTCGAACTTCAGACATTCTAACACAGATTCTAACACATTCTAACCATTCTCGTCATCGAATGTGTTAGAATCATAAATTCAGCAACCAGCCGTCCGAATTTTATATGTTCTCTATTGATATGAAAATTTGAGATATGCTTCAAAACTTCACAAAAGTAAAAGTTTTTTCTCTGTTCAGAAATAAATATATAAATCGACAAGGTTTTTTCTTAATTCAACGGCATAAATTCAGCGTATCAATTTAGGATTGTACTCCGGAATGAAAAATGCGCAGGTGCTGAGCACGGCAACGCGCCTGTCGCTCTGGATAGAATTTAGCTGTGCGGTGAGCATCTCGACTTGTGCCGGAAGCAGATCTTCTCCCGGATTGCTGGCGACAAGCCGCCACGACTTGCTAATATTCTGCTCGATTACAATATTGCATTCTTCCTTTGTTGCGGCAAACTTACGATAATCGTGATTCCGGTTCTCCCGATTGACACGGGCCTTATATTCTCCGGCGAGCAGCTCGTCAAGAGAAGCATAGTAAGAATCAAAATCCGGGTCGGGTATGGACGCCATGTGATAGAATGCCTCCACCATCGGATAATTGATGTATAGCTTTCCCATATCGGACGATTCCACAAAGTATTTTGCCATGTCACGGATCTTTTCCGATGTGAAGCCGGGATCGTGCGGATCAAGATCAAAGATCAGAAGGATATCAGAGTAGAATTCGTCAAACAGCGCCTTTTTTGTCGGATCAGGTTCACGCGACTTCAGCAGTTGGAGCAAGTCAATATCAGCGGGATCGTTGTCCTCAAACATTTCATGATAAAGTGTGTAGATATTCGTACAATAGGAAACGATCTCATATTTGATATCAATCTGATAAACAGATAGCAGCCGCTCCATCAAAGCGACATCTGTTTTCGCGCCCTCGACCAGCACGAGAATCTTCCGTTTCTCCTCAGCCATTGAATTCACCGCTCATATAGAGCTTCTCCAGATTGTGACCCTCCCGAAGCTCCCGATCGGTGGCATTGGCAAATGAAGTAAGATTTTCTCCGGTCAGAATGAAGTAGCAGTCCGGACGCATGATACGATTGGAAAGCAGGTTCGTATTATGGGAAGTGAGGATGGTCTGGAAACCGGGCATATGCTCCAAAAGCTCAACAAGCGTTTCGGCCAATTCATAATGATAGAACGCGTCAAACTCATCAATGAACATCAGAGAAACATCGACAGAAGTCTTGTACCAATAGAAAAATGTATAAAGCGCTTTGGTGCCGCTGGATGCCACCTTAAAAAACGGCAGTGGTTTTCTGGTATCGAAATACAGGCGTTTACTCCCGTCGGCGTCTTTCTTCGCAACTAAATTTTCTTTAATCCCCGCGTTGTGCAGAAAAGCCTCCAGCTCTTTGAGCATATCACCCTGAAAAATGAAGTCATAATAATCCTTACTGTCTGCCTTGTAACCGATATAACGGTTTTCATCCAGGCTGCGGAACCATAGCATATGAGACACAAAATGCTGCATTTGATAAAGCGGATGATCGTTCGAGAGTGCAGAATTAGCGATAGCATATTTCAGAATGGAATCAGTGCCGCGGAAGGAAAGATTCAATGTTGTGGTCAATGCCTCGAGACCGGTCAGATCGCCGCGTTTGTCTCCGTAATCGTAAGTAAAAAGGCGCCTGCCGTCAATGGCAACGGATTCATAAACAAGAGTCTGCTTATCATTTTTACGATAGCGGTAATCAACCTCACCGCTATCGAACGTAAACACATAATGAAATTCTGCATATCCGGCCTTGTTGTTGACATTCAGATAATAATCATACAAGCCCGGCGTCACATTGTTTGTCGTCAGGTGTGAGACGATATCAAAAAGAGCCAAGCCCAAATTAGACTTGCCGACAGAGTTTTTGCCGTAAACAATGGTCTTACTGAGCAGGCTGTTAGTGATGCAGGAATTGTTGAATTTATAATCACGGACGTCGGAAAAATTCAACCGAATGGTATTCTCAAAATTTTTAAACCCTGTGACCTCAAACAGTTTTAACATGGTGCCACCATCCTTTACCGTTATTATACCCACGGCAAAGCATTAAGTCAACAAATTCCGTAATAAAATTACGGACAATCCGTAATTACTTTTCGACATATTGCGATCTTGGCTCATTTAGCTGTTGATGCGTGTTGCTACGATGAAGACTACACTGAGTAAACAGGGTAACCGCTCACAGTTTGCTAACAATTATCCCGGAAACGTGCTTTCGGCACCCTTTTCTCCAAACCCTGTCCGCATCAGGGATGTTGCCCGTGAACCCGCATAAATACAACGTTTGTGGCAGTTTTCAGCGCACCAAAAAGCACCCCAAAGGCACCCGTGAGCACTCGCTTCCAACGACTCGAAATGCGGTAAGCCCTTTATCGGGTCCGAGAGTTCGAATCTCTCCGCCTCCGCCATAGAAGCACCACTATTTTGATAGAATAGTGGTGCTTCTTTTTTGCTAAAAATCCCTTGAAATAAAGGCTTTTCAGCCGTTATCAGCACATAAAGCACAGCCGCCGTGGAGTAATTTCCGCAGCGACTGTTTGCCTTTTTTGGGTTTTAAGCCTGTGTGCTTCAAGTAATCGTGTAATTTATAGGGTATTCGTGGCATTTATGGAGGTAATCGTGGGGTATATGCCCGACCTGTCTCCACTCACTGATTAGAACGATAGCATCAGATTAATATCAGGTAAGTGTTTTATCGTTTTTCAGTTTGCGGGAAGTCGTCGTAGGCGGCGGAAAAAGTAAGGCAGAAAGCGAGAATTTTTTGACGTGCGGTCATATTATTTCTAGCTTTAGCAGTGCCACATCTTTTTCATTATCCTTCGGTTCTATCCGTTCAAGCACTTTCTTTTCGACAGATTGCGTCCAGTATATTTTCAGCGATTTTCTTGCACGGGTTATTGCGGTGTAAAAAATGCTGTGAGTTATCAATTCGTCAATCTCATCGGTTATGATAACTTTGACAGAGTCGTACTCCAAGCCCTGTGCCTTGTGAATAGATACGGCGTAAGCAATTTGGAACGGTACGAGTGTTTTTGAAACGCCGTCATCGTCTTCATCGGTGCTTTTGTTTTTGTTTACGGCAAAGCGTATGACAGAATTCCCGTTGGCTGCATTCCTTACAATCGTGAAGTCCATATTTTTGCATCCATTTCAATAAGAGGTCTGTCAATCTCAATATCGAATTGGCTACTTTCGTTTGATTTTCCCTCGTTTAGCACTTCAAAATCAATAATGCGACCTTTCATATTGTTATGAATAACAGGAACTTGGTCATCAATTCGTGTAAAAAACTTATCCGCCGAGTCATTGAATAGAATCGGGTCGCCCACCTTATAACGCTGAACGCCCCACCATATTTCCTTACCATTATTGCTTTCTTGCAGAAAATGATTGATGTTGTTTATGCCATACAGACCACCGTAGTTAAGGCATAGGATTATCTCATTTTCAGCAGCGGGAGTGAAAATTGTCGCATCTAAATTTGCCGAGTAGCTATATGTTTGCAAGAGTTCAAAAATATCATCTTCCATTTTTCGGACATCGCTCCAAAGTTTTAATAAAGCGGGGCTATCACTTCTGTAAGGCTTCGTTAGCTCGCATACAGAGGCTTCCGGCAAGAAACTACGCACAGCATCAAACCAGTTGCCAAACTCAATAGCCTCTATCTGATATGTATCGCCGACTAAAACAAGCAACTCGAAATTCGCTTGACTGAGAATAGTTCTCATATCATGGTTGTTTACCGTACTACACTCGTCAATTATAAGAATGTCAAACTCGGTTTTTCCTTTGTAATATGGGTTCGTAAATTTCGATATTGTCATAAAAGTGCTATCCGCTGAAGCTGTAACTTTTCGCCTCATATTATTTACGGCGGGGTTTGTTTGTGCTAAGTACAGTCTTGATTTATCAGCAAATAAATGCGAGATATGGTTAATCAAGTACGACTTGCCTGTTCCAGCCGAACCATAAACAAGAGCCGCTTTTGAGTCGGTAAACATTCCGAGCAAGGCTTGCTTTTTCTCTTCGCTGTTCACTTGACTGGTAGTTTGCATCCAGTAGCTTACCAAATTAGCGTAGTTGTCAATACCGCTTTTGGTAAGCCCTTTAATCGTCTTAATGATTGATACCGTATCCTCCTTGTAGCTGTTAATAAAAACATGGTCGTACTTAATTATCATTTTACGAAGTTGCTGCTTTGGCGAATCGTAAAGTTTTTCATTATACGTTTTTACGAGAGCAGCAACATCGTCAAAATTGCCGAGTTTATATTTCCCGTCTTCATTTTTTTCAAGCGGAGTAAAAAGCATATCTTGCTGTTCAGTATTGTTTTTTATAAGCCACGCTAAAATCTCGTGCTCACGACCGTTTGCATCAAGGCATTCAAACAAATCCGAAAGGCTCGGAACATGGCTTTTCAAACCCGAGCAAAACGGCATTTCATCGAACGGAATGCATTTATAATCAAGATAAAGTCCGCTCAAAAGATGGCAGCCACGAATTTCTTGCATTTGTGTATATGTTATATGGAACTGGGCTTTGAGAACACGGTTTGTCATATGGTGAAGTAAATATCGCAGTATATTGCTACCGGCTGCTTCCCGCTTTATAAGATTTCTGCAAGTTTCTAGGCAATCAAAGAAGTGCGTGGCTTCTGTTTTAGGCACAATACGGTCACGAACTGCCGCAAATGCCTCATCAGAAAACATAACAATTTCCGATAGGCTAAGCCCGGTTTCAGTTAGATATCGGCTAAGTTCGCGTTGTTCAGCTTTACCATACTCTCTGGGCATCCTTTCAATAATTGCCGTGAAGTTTTTTAGTTCGCAAGGCCGAATGTTTACTTCCCAGTCCACAATAATGCGGATGGGCATATGTTTGCCGAGGATTTCTATGTTGTTGTTGGCAATGGCAAACTTTACGGCATAAAAGCTCGTTACCTCTATATCGGTAAAAGCGATAATACGATCAGTTTTGCTCGCATTGTCATTTGCTGGAACAAAAGCTACCTCATAATATATTTTACCGTCAACAAAAAACGGCTTGATTTTCTGCACGTAAAAGCGGTCATAACGGAACTCGCCGTGTATCGGAGTATTGTATTCACTAACCTTTTCAGCGATTTTCTTATAATACTCTGTTAGACTCTCGTCTGTTTCCAATGGGAACTGCTCAAGGTTAGCAAGCACGTCAAGGGAATAACGATCGTGCAAGAAATTCCTAATCCGCAACAGATACTCATAATATTTCAGCATTAGCCGTTCGGCATTCTGCTCTTTTAAAGCACGATGAGAGACAGACACCTGCAGAAAATGGTGAAACCGCGACAAATGTTTCAAATTAGAGTTACTCTTTGCGTGTTTGACCGCCGCCTTAACATTTTCCTGCGTATCCTCTATATCATCGCCATTGGCATAAACTTTAAGAAGGATATGCTCCACAAAATGCCTTAGCGATTCTAAGACTTCCTGTGAAACCTCGCCCCTAGTAGATTCACCCAGACGACTAATCTGGCGGCAAATAATTTTATTGCTTTCCTGAATTGCCTCATCTATTTTTAACATCGTTGTTGGCATAGAATACCCTCCTATGGAGCCAAAATGCTTTTTGCCAGCTATTCGCACAGATTATCCAACTGTTCCGTTATGGTACTCCAGTCTCGATTCAAGTCGAGCGTTTTCAAGCTGATTCTGTTACCGCCAATGTTAAAGTCATCGTTCGGCGTAACATCATCTTCGGTTACCGCATTCGGGACAAGCTATGATCGCCACGATAATCCACCTCTTTTTTACCTTCTTGAAATTTATTATAGGCTAAAATGGTCGCTATTTCCATTATAATCAGAAAAGGCTTCGAAAAATGTTACGCTTCCACACGCAGGGTCTATGTTCTTACCGTCTTTGATACAAACAGAAAAAGCCTTACCCGGCAGCGATGTGCCGAAAAAGGCTTGAAATAAAGGGCTTCCGAGGATTTCATCAATCTCCGGAAGCTCTTTTTCTATATAATCAGTTGTCGCTTGCCGGTCAGTTGGGACGGGAGGCCCGTTTGCCGACTTACCCTGCAAGGAAAGCAGCTATGAGGAATAAATGAATCACCCCGCCGCAAGCGGCGGGGTATCCAATGCTAACCCTACCCTTGCTAAAACAACGTGAGTTGTTCTATTGTTTCAACTTTGTAAAGTTGTTTATACTCCTCTGTCTTACCCTGATTCTGCAAGTATCTTTTTATTACTTCTTCACTGCCAAATTTGCTTACCGTATTCACAAAATATCCATCCGTCCATAATTCTCCACCCCATAATTGTTTTTTTACTTCCGGATGTTTAGAAAATATTTCTCGTGCTGTTATACTTTTCACTGTTGTGATTATTTTCGTCGGGCTGTACTTGGGTACTGATTGTATTAGAAAATGCACATGATTTTTATCTGTACCTATTTCAACAAAGTACATCTCAAATCGTTCGCTTATTCCTCCGCACACTTCTACGAGTGTTTTGGTAACTTCTTCGCTAAATATCGCTCTGCGATATTTAGCGGGGCATACAAAATGGTACATCAGCACTGAGACATTGTGAGATTTATGAATATACTCACTCATCTCTTCCCTCTTCTCGTTTTTTGTTATACCAATTTTATACCCTTTTATTTAACGCCGCAAGCGGCGGGGAATTAAACCCTCAGAGATTAAATAGTGTGAGGAAACGTTAAAAGATTTGGTTGAGGACTTTTGCTCTCTCCGAGACCACCACTGTTGACCAGTCTCAAACAAGCAGGGCTGTTTGTCAGTGTTATCAACCCACTTGTCATGAAAAAGTATGCTTCGGCGGCACTCCGCAAAGAGATAACAAGAATACTCTGCAACCATGTTTTCAAAGTGCTATTTAATACCATTTCGTATCGATGTATATCAAAAAACATTGACTTACATGTAGCAAAGAGCTATAATTTATTTTGTGGGTTTATGCCTTTAGCGACTTGAAGAGGTGAACGTACATGAGCGAAAGAACAGATGATAACTATATCAGCCTTGAGGACGCTGCAGAATACTTGAACATCAAACCAGTAACTCTGCGGAAATGGATAAAACAGAAGGAAGATCTTCCTGCGCATCAGATAGGGCGGCTCTGGAAGTTCAAGCGTTCCGAACTGGATGATTGGGTGAATAGCGGCAAGAGTGCAATATGACTGAGAGGAACGAAGTAAGAATATGCTGAAGCAAAATATTACAGCAATAAATAACGATACATTCATCGTTGATCAGCTAAACAGCGTTTTTTCAAAAATCAAAATAATTGACAGATCAGTTGACAAGGATGAGATTCAGCGTCAGCTGCTTGATTACTATAGAGTGAAGTTCGGCAATCCTGATCTCGCAGACTTTCAGTACGATTTCATTGACTTGTTCTGCGGTGCAGGCGGACTATCCGTAGGCTTGGAGCAAGAAGGATTTAGGCCTGTGGCTGCTGTTGATAAGGATCAGTCGGCTGTTTTGACATATAGATTTAACAGGCCATGGCTTACGGATGGAAGTATTATTCACGAAGACATCCGTGAAATAGTGAACCAGGATATATTTCCTCATGTTCCAGTAGTTGTGGGGGGCCCTCCATGTCAAGGATTTAGCGTGGTCAATAAACATAAAAAGGAAAATGATGAACGAAACGAGCTTTACAGATTTTATGTTCATTCAGTAGGCCAAGCAAAACCGGACATATTTCTCTTGGAGAATGTCGAAGGTATACTACAGTTGTACAGCAAAATCAAGCGGGACTTTAGCAAAGTGGGCTATATTGCCTGTGAACCGCTCGTGTTTAACACGAAAGATTTCGGTTTCCCTCAAAACAGGAAGAGGGCATTCATCCTGGGCATCAAAAAAGAACACCAGAGAATCTCTGGAGAACTGTATCAATTATTCAAGGATGAGTTGCAGAGACATATGAGGGGGACAACACTCTCGTTGTGGGATGCAATATGTGATTTGCCCGCCTTGGAAGCGAAAACAATGAAAAATAGCACATATAGTGAAAATGCGGTGTGGGGATATACGGTTGCAGGATTTCATGACGCTGACTCTGAATATGCACGGCTGGTTAATCAGGGACTACCTATCAGAGTCCCCTTGTTGAATCATAGGAGCAAATACAATAATGACCGCGATATACAGATATTTCAGCTTTTAAGACCGGGAGAAAAATCAGATGCAGAAAGTATTCAAGAGATTAACCCATATAAAAGTCGTGCAGATATTTTTCGTGACAAATTTGACAAGTTGCTTGCAGAGGAACCATGTAAAGCGATAACGGCACATATGTATTATGACTGCAATATGTACATTCATCCGTACCAAGCAAGAGGTCTGTCACCACGAGAAGCAGCAAGAGTTCAGGGTTTTCCAGATGATTACCTTTTCCTTGGTTCCCCAAATGAATGGTACAGACAAATCGGAAATGCAGTCAGTCCGCTTATGGCGAGAGTGTTGGCCAGCGGACTTAAACAAGTGCTGGAGAGGATATACAGAGCATGAAGGAAGTAATTAGATTTTTCGACTGTTTTGCGGGCATAGGAGGTTTTTATTATGGCGTACAACAAATAAAAAGTAATAAATATGAATTTCGCCATGTAGCCTACTGTGAGATTGATAAGAGCGCACAGAAGTTCTACGACGTAGCCTGCTCTTCGGAGGGGACTCAAAAGATACAGGATGTAAAAGATATCAAGACTAAAAAAAATCCGAACGGAATAATGGTGTCAGACTTTGATATTCTGTTTGCAGGATTTCCATGCCAGTCGTTTTCTAATGTGGGCTATCGCAAGGGCTTTGACGATCCAAGGGGACAATTGTTCTTTTATATCCTTGATATGCTTGATTACTATAAGCCGAAATATTTTGTCCTGGAGAATGTTCAGAAAATTCACACCATACAGAACGGGAGCCTTCTTGATGAAATGAAAAAGGCTCTCTGTGAGATCGGAAACGGGTATATTCTGCACACGTGGAATTTGTTGGCATCTGATTACGGATTGCCACAGAAGAGAAACCGTATCTTCTTCTGCGGAATCAGAAAGGACCTGACAGAGCCAAAAGGAATCTCAGAACCGCCTGTGGTAGATTTAAAAACCGCGAAATATCCTACAACGTGGCATCTTCTTGAAAAAGGAGCAGTCGATCCAAAACACTACATACCGCAGGGGTCACGAAGAACGATTCTCACTAAGCCTTCAAACTGGGAAGGTGATGTGAATATTGATAATGCAATAGCGAGACCGTTGACTGCAACAATGGCGAAATGGCATAGAGCAAACCAGGATAATTACTTTAGCGAAGCATACATTGCCGGTACTGATCCGTATGTGCGTCCAAGCGTGAATTTGGACACGGAACCTATACGCAGGATTACTCCATTAGAGGGATTCCGATTGCAAGGATTCCCTGACAAATATGCAGAGATAGCAAAGAACCTCAAGCTTGCCTATTCTACGCAGTATAAACTTATAGGTAATGCGCTTCCGGTTAATCTTGCTCAGGCAGTTATAGAACATTTTTTGAACAGTTATTTGTGATTACAAACGGGGAGGATTGTATTATGCCGAACGATGTCACAGCGAATATGGCGGATGAGTTTGAGCGTTATCGCTCTGACTTGAAAAGTGCACTTTCTTATGTCGAGGACGGTTCGTTTTCTTGGGATGACGCCGTCGGGTTGCTCATCATCCAGCTAAAAAATACAGACAGCTTGAATAAAGCACGGAGAGCAAGCCACGCCACACAGATACAATTGACAAGTGAACGAGAGTCAGTAGAGGGCTCCAAAAAAACGGAAGACTTTTTTCCGACTTTGACATTGAACTCTTCTTTCAAAAGCTGGAGGATTTCGATTCCAGCCCGTATCAATATTAGGAATGTCGAGCAGTTGAGCGGTGCTGCACGAGGCACAACGGATTCTTGGAGACCGGACTCTATTCAGATTCGAAGGAGAATCCTTAACGATGATGGTCAAGGGAATGGGAATCCTACACTGCAAATCTGCTACGGTGATGACCTGATGCCTTTGCGTGAGCAGTTGAATGTAGATGATTATCTTGTAATTGTAAAGCGGAAATCTGAATCGTCGTACGAAGCTTTCGGAGTAAAAAAAGATGTGAACCTTGGCAGCGGAAAGAATATGTATCTTTCTGCAAATGCTTCCAATGACAGTACGGTTTTTATGTTTGGCAGGCTGACGGTGAACTATGATACTGTCGAGAGAAAAGCAGGTGGAACCAATATTCTTCTCTATGGTGTTCCTGGTTCCGGCAAGAGCTGGACTATTGAACATGAGTACTGCAAACCTGGGTGTTTAGTGGAACGCTTGGTTTTCCATCCTGATTATACTAATGCAGATTTTGTTGGACAGATATTGCCTGTTGTAGATAAAGACAAACAGGTTACTTACGAATTTACACCCGGGCCTTTTACAACGATTCTTCGAGATGCGTATATAAATCCGACGAAAGAATATATTCTCATCATAGAAGAAGTCAACCGCGGCAACGCACCGGCTATCTTCGGAGAAATATTCCAGCTCCTTGACAGAAAAGTTGAAATGCATGACGGAGATGATGGCTATCCGGTCGGAACGAGTGAGTATGGTATAACACATAAGCATATGGCTGACTACATATACAAAGGCCCTACTCATAAGGTTCGCATTCCATCAAATCTTTCCATCATAGGTACGATGAACACCTCTGACCAGAATGTGTTTACACTTGATACGGCGTTCCAGCGCAGATGGCGTATGAGACTAATCGAAAACAATTTTGATAATGTCAGATCTTCTCTTGCCAATGCTTTGATACTTGATACCGGAGTGACCTGGAAGAGGTTCTGTGAAACAGTTAATACAATCATTATCGGAAACAAGTCTAAAATGGCATCTGCTGAAGACAAACGCCTCGGGGTTTATTTTGTCCATGAAGGTGACCTTACTTTTGATGAGAGAGCGATTCCTGCAGAAGGCAACGCCACTCTGCTCACTGAATATAATGCACTTCTTGGAAAAGAGCTTCTTGAAACAATAAATGATGATGAAAAGATTCGACTTGCTGAAATCCGTGAAGCATTGATGCATAACAGAATGTTCCCGGAAAAAGTCATAAAGTACCTGTGGGATGATGCATTCAAGTTTAATCCTGAAGCACTGTTCGATACCGACATTGTCAAGAGTCTGGAACAGGTTATCCGGATGTTTGTTTATAATAAAGGGAAGGACCGGTTCAAAATTTTCAAGCAGACAGTGCGCGATACGCTATATTCTGCACAACAGCAGTAATGTGGCTGTATAGCACTAGGAGGTGATAAATGATGGATTTGGGAAAAAATATCCGGGAACGCTGTCATGTGAATACCAATGAGGATGGTGACAGTTTTGTTGGCGTCAAGGCGGATACTGAAGATGCCATCATCTATTTCCCTATCGGCTATCAGCTGCCGGACGATGACGATGATCTCCGTATCGATATCAACAATCTGCTTAGTGTTCTGGCTGCTTTTATGAAAGAGGACCGGGTAATCGAGGCTTCCAAGTTTGAGGCACCGAGGACTGTCGATTTCCCAATGCATTCATATTTAAAAATTATCAGAGATTTTCTGCGGACCGGGCGTTACTATGTTGAAACCGACCCTCAGTACAGAACAGATACAAAGGGCAGTGCAAACTGGCCACGTACCGTAAGGGAGCAGAGAGCTCTGATACAGAAAAACGGTTCTCTGGTATTCACTAATATGACAATCCGCTCTGTTACACCGAATTCCAACAAGCAAATTACCCAGATACACAGGTATTGTGTTTACGAAGCCTTTGATAAGATGGGATGGCTTTATGTCCCCTT
Source organism: Ethanoligenens harbinense YUAN-3 (assembly GCF_000178115.2). NCBI lineage: Bacteria > Bacillati > Bacillota > Clostridia > Eubacteriales > Oscillospiraceae > Ethanoligenens > Ethanoligenens harbinense. The sequence continues at coordinate 1,360,071 of NC_014828.1, read as the reverse complement.
TATGCCGGATAATCCCGGACCACATCCGAGCACGAAAGAATCGATCTATATCCTTAATAAAAAACTTGCGGCCACACATAATGACGTGGAACAGGGATTGTTCACAGCTATGAGAGATATGCTTGTATATATCGATAAAAGGAGTTCAGACAAGCAGTATTTCTTCGGTACGGACTTCTTTGATACAGTGTGGGAGCGAATGATCGATAAGGCGTTCGGTGTTGAGGATAAAGAGCAGTATTTCCCGCGAACCAGATGGCTGCTCGATTATGGCAGGGTCCACGAAAAAAGGCCTCTGCAGCCAGATACGATCATGGTCTACAGTGACAAATATTATGTGCTTGATGCCAAACTCTACAAGTATGGATGGAGTGCGAATCCGGAACATCTGCCGAACGGCTCTGATATTAACAAACAGATTACATACGGAGAATATATAAAGCGGACAAAAGAACTTCCGAACGAAAGATTGTATAATGCTTTCATAATGCCATACAACAAGGCCAACAATCTGTTCATGATCAACGGAAATATGGGTAACATCGGAGAAGCGGTCGGAGACTGGCGCGGCAATAGGGAAAACTATGAGCGTATCCAGGGAATCGTTGTCGATACGAGATATCTCATGTACAACTATATCGGTACTTCCGAACAGCAGAAACAGGAACTTGCTGAATGCATTGAGAAAGTCAACTCCCGAGATCCGGTCCCGGAGCCGGTAACATAATGGCGGACAGAATTTCAAAAGAAAAAAGAAGCTGGAATATGTCCAGAATACGGGGTAAAGATACGGAAATCGAAATCAAGGTAAGGCAGTGGCTGTTTCATGAAGGTTTCCGTTTCAGAAAGAATGTCCGAAAACTTCCCGGAACACCGGACATCGTCCTGCCGAAGTATAAAACGGTGATATTTGTGCACGGGTGCTTTTGGCACAGGCATCCAGGCTGCAAAAACGCAACCACGCCGAAAACCAGAACTGATTTCTGGAATAAGAAGTTCGCGCGGAATGTTGCCAATGACAGAAAAAATAAAGAAAAACTGCAAGCCCTCGGATGGAATGTGGTTGTAGTCTGGGAATGCGAACTTGATAACAAGCATTTTCTGGAAACAATGGAACGAATGAAAGCGGAACTTCTAAATAATCTGTTATAAGCGAAAAGGTTCTACCTTTTGAATGAGGTGGGGCCTTATTTTTTGCCTATTTTTCAAGCTGTCTGTTGCGGTGGCGTTGTGCTGCAGCAGCGTTAGAACATTGTTTGCAACAGTATTTCTTGTTGGTCCGGGTAGCTTCCACGAGGAAGAATTTATCACGTTTGCAGTTCGGATTTTCGCACTCCTTGTAAATTTCGACTCCTGCTCTCATGTAGAAAATTGAGAAATACAACGCCTGGAGCAGATTGCCAACCTGCCATGAAGCAGTCAGTCTGCCGCCATCATATCTTGGGTGGATACCGCCGATGTTGTGATTGATTTCTTCCGCAACAATAATCCTCGCTATTTTCAGCAAAGCAGCTTTAATGTTTTCGGAGAAGTTTTCCTCGCTGAAACGGGTGTCAGCGCCAGTGATAAAATGAAGAAAAACGCCGGTCAAAAAATGTAGGTTTGCAGCGGAAAGGGATGCAATATGGTACACTCAAATCTGTCTGTTAAGCAGCAGGCGGAAAGGGTGTCAAAATGGAAGGAGCAAACCGGATGGATATCCGAAGCGACCGGCAAAAAGGACTGAGCTACACAGAGATAGCGCGCAAGTACAACATTGACCCGAGGACGGCGAAGAAATACGCCGAGAGCGAGGCGCGACCGGTATACAGCCTGAGCGCAACGAAGCCGTCGAAGCTGGACCCCTACAAGGAGCAGATAACGGTATGGCTGGAGGAAGCGCCGTACTCAGCGGAGCGGATACTGGAGAAAATTCAGGAGCAGGGCTTCGAGGGTGGGCACAGCATCGTGCGGGAATACGTGCGAAACAAGAAGGAACAGTTGGACGAGAAAGCAACGGTGCGGTTTGAAACGATGCCGGGACTTCAAGGGCAGATGGACTGGGCGTTTTTTGAGGATCACACCGTGCCGGAGGATGGGAAGCTGAAAAAGCTGTACTGTTTTCTGTTCATTTTGGGGTACTTGCGGACACGGTACATAGAGTTTGTGACCGACATGAGTACCAACACTCTGATCCGCTGCCATGCCAACGCGTTCCGGTATTTAGGCGGTTACCCGGAGGAAATTCTGTATGACAACATGAAGCAGGTCGTCATCAAACGGCTGCTGAAGCAGGAAGACAGTACCCTCAACCGGCAGTTTGAGGATTTCGCCGGATTCTATGGGTTCAAGCCTGTGCTGTGCCGGCCATACCGAGGCCAGACAAAGGGTAAAATAGAGCGCACGGTACAGTTCGTACGGGATAATTTCATGATTGGCATCAAGTACTCTTCACTTGACGACCTCAATGGCCAGGCCCTCGCATGGTGTAATAAGGTCAATGGGAAAGTCCACGCCACAACAAATGAAATTCCCTTCGAGAGACTAAAAAAAGAGGGCCTTAACCCTCTTAAACGTGAATATATCATCGACAAAATCAATCTGCGCCGGGTACAAAAAGACTGCCTCATCTCGTACGGCGGTAATCAGTATTCCGTGCCATCGGAATACGCCGGCGAAGATGTGGCAGTCGTAGCATTGGACAACGTGCTTGCTGTCTACTATGAAGGAAAGCAAATTGCCCTGCACCGAATATCCTACCAGAAAAAAGACATGGTCGTCAATGCCCATCATTATCGCAGGCTGACCGTCAAGCAATCCTTTGATACAGAAAACACCCTGCTGGACGGCGACAGTGTCATCGACTTTCCTATCCAACAACACGATTTGAACCGGTATGACGAGGTGCTGCTATGACGGAACTGACGATGGAACGTCTCAGGGAAAACCTCGAAAGCCTTAAGATGAAAAACACGCTGGAGATATTGGACAATTATCTTGAAAGAGCTGTAAAGGACGAACTCAACGTTGTAGATGTGCTCGACCATATCTTTGCCGAGGAAGCATTGTCAAAACGGCGACGCGCCTATGAAAAGCAGGTGCAAATGTCCGGATTTCCCATCAAAAAAACGTTGGAGGATTTTGATTTCAGTTTCCAGCCCTCCATTGACAAGCGCCAGATTGAAGAACTGGCTACCATGCGTTTCCTTGAAAACGGAGAGAATATCGTCTTCCTCGGCCTGCCCGGTGTGGGCAAGACCCATCTGGCCTCAGCACTGGGGCTGGTTGCCGCCAAGCATCGATTCTCCACCTATTACATCAACTGCCACACCCTAATTGAGCAGCTCAAAAAGGCTCATTTTGAGAATAGACTACCGGACAAGCTCAAAACTCTGGGCAAGTACAAAATGCTCATTATTGACGAAATTGGCTATCTCCCGATGGATATTCAGGGGGCGAATCTGTTTTTTCAACTGATTGCGAGACGTTATGAGAGAGTCTCCACGATCTTTACCTCCAATAAGACCTTTTCCCAATGGAATGAGATCTTCGCCGACGTCACTATCGCCTCTGCAATCCTAGACCGTGTTTTGCACCACTGCACCGTTGTCAATATCAAGGGTGAGAGCTATCGCCTTAAAGAGCGAAAGGAGTACATGAAGCAGAAGCAGCACATCGTCAACACCCTTTTCGAGCAGGGCCAAAACTAATTTTTCAACATTTCCTTACCGCTGTTTTCATGCATTTTTTAACTGGCGAAAACCTGCAAATTCAAATCGGCGTTGACAAGTTTTTGAGTATTATAGATTTGTTTGATTTTTGGTGAAATATAGTCACCGTCAACTAAGTAATGGGTCAGCTCATCGGATTGCTTTTCAGAAAATATATATACATCTGTAGAGTGTTCTCTTGCAGTAACCGTCAAGACCGCGCGCACCTTGTAAGCATGGTGTCGGGGAAGGTACAATGAACTTCAAAAGGGTTCAAAACATGTAATGGAGTGTTTTGGACCAAATTGGAGTGAATAAAATGGATACGCAAAAAATCGCGAGGGAGTTCCGGCTATCAGAGTGGGGCGAGGCGGTAAAGGAGCGAATAGCTGGCGGGCAGAGCGTGGACGCATTTTGCGAAGAAAAAAACATCAGCAAGGCCACCTATTACTACAGGCAGAAAAAAGTACGGGAAGCTGCCTGCATGGAGCTTATGGAGAAACAAAAGCGCGGAACCGGGCTTGTGCCGGACGGCTGGACGCAGCTTACGGAAGCAAAATCTGTTACTGCCGGCGAAGGCACCCTAGACATTGAAATCGCCGGCTGCCATATCCTTGCAAATGCCCAAACCGACCTGGAATTGCTGGCGAGAGTCTGCCGCATCCTGAGATCGCTGTGATGCAGTTCGGAGAAAAACCTGTGTATCTTTGCTGTGGGTGCACGGATATGAGGAAATCGATCAACGGGCTAATGACGCTTGTGCAGCACAGTTTTTCTCTCGACCCTTTTGTCGACGCGCTGTTCGTGTTCTGCAACCGAAGCCGTGACCGCCTGAAAATACTGGAGTGGGACGGCGATGGCTTTTGGCTGTATTTCAAACGGCTGGAACGCGGACATTTCCGCTGGCCGTCGTCAGACGAGGAAACCACAATGACGCTGAACAGTGAGGAACTGTCTTGTCTGATCGATGGCGCAAGGCTGGAGAAAAAGCTTCGCCGCAGCGAAGTTCTTGAACACAATATTTCGTAACACATCGGGATACGAAAATGCCGTTTTTTCTTGATTCTATGCGGTTTTTCCGGTATAATTAGAGAATGGAAAAACAAGAAAAAACAATTGAAATACCGCTTTCTGTTTACGAGAATTTTCTCAAACAGGCGGAGCAGATTGCCGAGCTAAAACAGCAGATTCAGTGGCTGATGGAGCAATTCCGCCTGGCCAAACGTAAGCAATTCGGCGCGTCCAGTGAACAGACGGACAACGAACAATTATGTCTGTTTAACGAAGCAGAGCAAACCGCCGATTTGACCGTGCCAGAGCCGGAAACCACCGAGGTCAAGGCGCATTACCGCAGAAAGACGCGCCTGACCACCGACAAGTTGCCGGAAGATTTACCTGTTGAGACCATTGAACACGAGCTGCCGATCGAGGCGCGTATCTGTCCGGACTGCGGTTGTCCTCTGCACAAAATGGGGGAAGACATCCGTGAGGAACTGAAAATCATCCCGGCAAAAGCCGTGATTGTACGCCATGTACGGCACGTCTATGCCTGCCGCCACTGCGAGGAGTCCTCTGATCGTGTGCCGATTGTCAAGGCGGAGATGCCAAAACCCGTCATCAAGGGAGGGTTCGCATCACCCGAATCCGTCGCCCATATCGCCGTGCAAAAATTTGTGATGGGCAGCCCGCTTTATCGGCAAGAGCAGGAGTGGGCGCAAAGCGGCATTCTGCTCTCACGTCAAACCATGTCCAACTGGCTCATCAGAGCCTGTGAAGATTGGCTGGAGCCAATTTATCAGGAAATGAAGCGACAGCTATGCAATCATCAAGTCCTTCACGCAGACGAAACCACCCTTCAGGTGCTGCATGAGGACGGCAAGCCCGCCCAGAGTAAAAGTTACATGTGGCTTTATCGTACAAGCGGCGAGGCTAAGCGCCAGATTGTGCTGTATGACTACCAGCGGGATCGAAAGCATATCCGTCCGAAAGACTTCTTAGAGGATTTTTCAGGTTTTCTCCATGCAGATGGTTATGACGGATACCACAAGCTGCCTGACCGAATCACCGTGGTGGGCTGTTGGGCGCATCTGCGTCGGAAATTTGACGAAGCGCTGCAAACACTGCCGAAGGATAAACGGAAATCGTCTGACGCCGCAAAGGGGATTGCTTACTGTGACAGGCTGTTTCATTTGGAGAAACAGTTCACTTTGCTGACCCCGGAAGATCGTTTGAAGGAACGCGAACAGCAAAGTAAACCGGTGGTTGAGGCGTTCTACGCCTGGGTCGGATCGCTCCGGGAACTGCCTAAAACCCTGATGGGTAAAGCAATCCATTATGCACAGTCACAGCGCATGTATCTTGTGCGGTATCTGTTGGACGGACGGCTGGAAATCAGTAACAATCGCGCGGAAAACGCCATTCGACCTTTTGTAATGGGACGGAAGAACTGGCTGTTTTCCAACACGCCAAACGGTGCAAAAGCCAGCGCAATCTATTACAGCTTGATCGTCTCTGCCAGGGAGAATGGTCTTGTGCCTTTTGAGTACCTCACAAAGATTTTCACCGAAGCGCCCAATGGCGCGGATGTTGAAAACCTCATGCCTTGGGGGGCGTGCCCGTTGATTTGACGGTTACCTCTTGCATAAGTTGTCGTATAACGAACAGTAAGCATTTCTCCAGCTTGTTGAATTGAGACCTCTTTATGAATGTTTTTAGGGGTAAATAGCCAAACATAAGCAAATGGCCCCAAAAAAGCAAGGCGGCACAAAACAACAATTACCAAAACAGAAACCATGCCAGCAATTATAAGTTTAAATATGATGTGTAAGTGTTCGGTTTCTTTAATAGGCTTATTCATTTTTCAACTCCCATATATAATCGACAAATGATGGAAAGCGCTTTTATTTGTATTTCAGAAGTAAACTGTATGAAAAAGTTTGGATTTGATTTGGGGTCACACTATTGCTTTTTTCGTTTTGGTCGATTTCCTCTGTTGTAAACGACCCGCTGGCATAACGTTGTAATATTTCCCGTGCTTCTGCATCATTGTTTTTTAAAAGTATTTCAGCAAAAGAGTGAACTCGTCTCCAATCTTTCGTCATAAATTCCTGTTTCGCTACAGGATACAGCAAAGTATCATCAGATTGGTCAAAAAAAACATCGGGATATGCTTTGATTTTTGAATCCCCATATTGATACGTTATCAAGCAATTATCTTGACTCGCCCACTCATAGCACGTCAAGTCATTTTTGCTATAGACCATTTTAATTTCTGGCATTGAAAAATTTCCATTTATTTCATAAGATGCAATTGCTGCTTCCCCCTTTTTCTCTGACAAAAATATATAAATCATTGTTTTAGTAGGGCCATTGATATTAGATGTGAAATACTTTAAATATACATCTTGGTTAAATTGATGAAGAATAACTTTACTCGTTGTTTCTTGGAACATGGAGGAACCAGAATTATTAGGGCGCAGCAAGATGTTATGGTATAGAATTGAAAATGCCATAACAAATCCTACCACCAGTAAAGAAACAATTAACATTAGCTTTCCAAAAGCAAACCGCTTATTCATAAGATTTCAACTCCCAGCAACGATCAGCAAATGCTTGAATAACTGCGTTCGCTTGATTGGATGTAGGATGGCAATCCTTCATTAATGGTGAATATTGGGCAATCAGAGAGGTAGGCATAACATAGTCCATAGCGCCAATAAGGATATCTTCACGATTAGAGCCGAACCTCTTTTCAGTAAATGAGGTATACCTTTTCTTTGCTTTAGCACCATAATAATTTAAAAAAGCATCAGATAAGCTGTTGTTGAATTGATTTAAATCAGTGTTAATGTTTAGCGCATCTGCATCTGCATATAAATCCGGCATAGAAAAACTTGAGCCTTCGTCTTGTCTCAATAGCAAAATAGCAATATTATAGTTATACTGATAATCATCAGAATTACCTGATCGTCGAATGACATCCTGTTGAAATGTTTCCAAATCGCCGGCCCAACCGCCCAAATCATCTATAATTGGTTCTCCAAATGTTGCTGGTAACCAGCTTGCTTCCCCTGGAACAGTATCATGCACTAAAACATGCAAAGTGGCAAACATGTGTGTAGCATCTATTTGCGCTCCTGTAAATGAATCCGTGAGAACAATCGGATCATTGGTAAAATAATACTGCAAATCCTTGTAAGTGCTGTTGCTGTTGATGTAACTAATCATTTCATTACTGACAGGACCAGCTGCTTGTACCCAGCGTGAATCATTATAGACCCCCCTTCTTATATATTGCAGTGCAAATTCAAGAGCTGAAGTTTCTTTACCTGTAATAGACTTATAGTGATTTACAGCATCTGTAAGTTTACTTAGATAATGACCCATTGTGGTATATGAATAATCTGGACGATACGGATTGCCCTTTTGCATATTATATATTTGCACATTAGAACCTGATCCATCGACAGCATAGGCAACAACCTTTAGTTCCCCCTGGGGCAAATAATCCCACGGTATCGAGGTTGAAAACCCGTGATACCCATTTCCGTACTTCAAACTTGCCAAATCGCTTCTATATTGGTTCGCAGTTACCGGCACACCATAAACTTGCGTTCCATTTGAATCATAAACATACACATGTGCCTCAATGGGCAGATTCGGTGCGGAAGACTTCCATACCCATCCACCAACACCAGAGCTGTCCACATAATCCACACAGCCATTGGACGCATTCACAGTATAGTATTTAGGGGTTCCGGATAACGGGGGGTTATTTCCGTTTTGTCCAATGGCATAGGTTTCAATTTGGTATTCGCCGGGAGGAATTGTACGCCAATCCACAGCATAGTTGAATCCGTGCGAGCCAGGCGCCACATCGCCCCGGTAGCAATTTGCCAAAACGGCGGCGAATCGTGCGATCTCCTGGGTGTTGCGGTTACGAATATAGATATGTACCCAAATCGAATCCGCAAGATTGTCCCGGTCACGCGCCCAACCGGCAATCCGATCACCGTCCACAACATCCAGCCAGCCTTCCAGCGCGCTGGTACTGCTTGCGGGAACACCGGTATTCGCGAGCAGGTTATTGACCGCAGAAATGAATTCCCCGGACAGGTTCCGATTGATTACATCCTGTGGATTCGCGGGCAGCGGCAATTCTACCAGGGTAGAGTTGATCCCATTCTGCATGCCCCACTTGATTAGGTAACCGTCGCTGCCTCCATTCGAAACATGGTTCAGACCTAAAGCATTATCAAAATAACTGCTGACTGTCGGATCGCCCAGCGTGCTGTTTTCCCAGCCGTGAACATCCAGCAGCACATTTTGACCTGCCCCGCTCTTGTGCTGGCTTACAAAATTTTCAAGACTGACAACTTCCGGCGCGTTGTTGTTGGTACGGTTGCGGTCATCCGTGTAATACGCCAATGGATTGGTATTGTGGGAACGGTTCATATCGACCCATGCCGCTGTGCAGCGGCCAAATCCATTATTGGTGTAACCACTTAACAAACCGTCTGGATTGGCGGATGGAATTACATAAACCGTCCATTTTGACAGATTTCCGTTTCCATTCAGGTTTGCAATCAGGCTGTTTGCGATTTTTACCAGTTCTACACCATCTGCCGCCCAGCCGTCTTCAAAACCATGCTGTTCAAATACGCCGAACAAAACATTCGGCCCAGTTCCGAGTATAACTGAACCGCTTTTGGTCCTTCTTTTCTGATAGCCCCATGGAAAACAGCAAATTGACATATAGCTTCACAAGGCAATCATTTTGAAACGCCTACTGGGTTGGTGGTCAATTTTCAAGCATTAATATGGGTGTAAAAAAGCTTTTAAGGATATTTAGAAATGAGCTTTGCAGCATACTCCTGCACATCAGATGAAGTTATGGGGCTACCTCGGTTTTGCATCATCTCTTCATCTGTGAAAAGACCGCGTGCATAACGCTGTAGCGTTGCTTTAGCCTCCGTGTCATTGCATTTCAGGAGTAATTCACCAAACAGTTTTACCCGATTCCAGTTTTTGGTCATAAATAGTTCCTTTGCGACAGGATATAACATATTTGTATCAGAAAAATCATTATTTGATACGGTTTGTTCAGAATATATTTTAAACTTAGATCCATTAGCAGTTGCTTGATATGCAATGAAGTAAACAGAATTGCTGCTAAATTCGTAACACTTTAGGCCATTTGTATTATAACCCAAACTAATATCAGGTTTTTCAAAATCTCCTGTAATTATGTATGAGTATAATGCCATTTTATTGTCTTTAGTAAATATGTAAATCGAAGTTCGATGTTCAGGAAAAGTATCAGTAACATATCTAAGAATAAAATCATCACCTCCGTTTTGAAATGTCACTTGTGATCTTGAAGTTATAGGCGTCGTTTGACGCATATTTATATTAATAGAATAAATTATCGCTGAAACAATAACGATGACGACTACAAGTATCCCACTGATACTCCAAATTCTTTTGCTACGTTCCTTTTTTCTATTATCCATTGGATTTTAACCTCCAGATGTAATCTGTAAAAGCATCAGTCGCTGCATCAGATTGATTGGCAGTTGCTACTGTCCCTCCGACAAAAGTTGCAATTTGTGCATGGAAGGCGCTTTTATTTGTATTTCAGAAGTAAGCTGTATGAAAAAGTTTGGATTTGATTTGGGGTCACACTATTGCTTTTTTCGTTTTGGTCAATTTCCTCTGTTGTAAACGACCCGCTGGCATAACGTTGTAATATTTCCCGTGCTTCTGCATCATTGTTTTTTAAAAGTATTTCAGCAAAAGAGTGAACTCGTCTCCAGTCTTTGGTCATAAATTCCTGTTTCAATGCAGGGTATAGTAGAATGTAGTCAGAATCATTAGGTATAATGGGGGGATATGCCTTGACCCTAGAATTTTCATATTTATATGTAATAATACAAGTGCTTTTACTGAGCCACTCATAACATTTTAATCCATTCGCATTATAGATAAGATTGATTTCGGGCTTTTCAAATTCACCGCGAAACACGTAAGACGCTGCTGCATCTTCTTTTTCTGATAAAAATAAAGCGACTGACGTTTCTGTAGGTCCGTTATGATAAGTTCTATAACGCAGAAATAAATTTTGTTCAAATTGTCGAACGGTAATTTGCCCTGTTTTATTCTGATCGTCAGAAGAATTGGAATAATGCTGAAAAGTATTATATTTTACCCCAAAATACATTACTGACAATCCAATTAACAGCGCAGAGAAAACGAAAGCTATCAAATATTTCTTATTCATAAGATTTCAACTCCCAGCAACGATCAGCAAATGCTTGGATAACTGCGTTCGCTTGATTGGATGTAGGATGGCAATCCTTCATTAATGGTGAATATTGGGCAATCAGAGAGGTAGGCATAACATAGTCCATAGCGCCAATAACGATATCTTCACGATTAGAGCCGAACCTCTTTTCAGTAAATGAGGTATACCTTTTCTTTGCTTTAGCACCATAATAATTTAAAAAAGCATCAGATAAGCTGTTGTTGAATTGATTTAAATCAGTGTTAATGTTTAGCGCATCTGCATCTGCATATAAATCCGGCATAGAAAAACGGGATCCCGTATCCTGGCGCAAAAATGCAATTGCAATATTATAATTAGCCTGAAAATCGTTTGGGTTGCTTGATCTATCAATCACATCCTGTTGAAATGTTTCCAAATCGCCGGCCCAACCGCCCAAATCATCTATAATTGGTTCTCCAAATGTTGCTGGTAACCAGCTTGCTTCCCCCGGAACAGTATCATGCACTAAAACATGCAAAGTGGCAAACATGTGTGTAGCATCTATTTGCGCTCCCGTAAATGAATCCGTGAGAACAATCGGATCATTGGTAAAATAATACTGCAAATCCTTGTAAGTGCTGGTGCTGTTGATGTAACTAATCATTTCATTACTGACAGGATCAGCTGCTTGTACCCAGCGTGAATCATTATAGACCCCCCTTCTTATATATTGCAGTGCAAATTCAAGAGCTGAAGTTTCTTTACCTGTAATAGACTTATAGTGATTTACAGCATCTGTAAGTTTACTTAGATAATGACCCATTGTGGTATATGAATAATCTGGGCGATACGGATTTTCCCTTTGCATATTATAAATTTGCACATTAGAACCTGATCCATCGACAGCATAGGCAACAACCTTTAGTTCCCCCTGGGGCAAATAATCCCACGGTATCGAGGTTGAAAACCCGTGATACCCATTTCCCATCCCTGCATTCACCAAATCAGAGCGATACTGATTAGCAGTTACCGGCACACCATAAACTTGCGTTCCATTTGAATCATAAACATACACATGTGCCTCAATGGGCAGATTCGGTGCGGAAGACTTCCATACCCATCCGCCAACACCAGAGCTGTCCACATAATCCACACAGCCATTGGACGCATTCACAGTATAGTATTTAGGGGTTCCGGATAATGGGGGGTTATTTCCATTTTGTCCAATGGCATATGCTTCGATTTGATAATCTCCAAGTGGTATCGTTCGTCAATCCACCGCGTAGTTAAATCCATGCGATCCCGGTGCCACATCGCCCCTTTATCGTCTCGCTCCACAGCCGGTTAATTTAAGGATATTTAGAAATGAGCTTTGCAGCATACTCCTGCACATCAGATGAAGTTATGGGGCTACCTCGGTTTTGCATCATCTCTTCATCTGTGAAAAGGCCACGTGCATAACGCTGCAGCGTTGCTTTAGCCTCCGTGTCATTGCATTTCAGGAGTAATTCAGCAAACAAATTGATGCATCCCCATTTTCTTGTATTAAATTGCTGCTTTGCAACAGGATACAATAAATTTGCATCCTGGAAATTTCCAGCATCAATCTGTATACTTGAAAAGGGTTGGATGACTGATCCTTTTTCTTTATAGGTAATAAAATATACCTTTCCAGCACTCCACTCATATGCCACAAGGCTTTGAGTATTATAGATTTGCTTGATTTTTGGTGAAACAAAGTCGCCGTCAATTAGGTAATGGGTCAGCTCACCTGATTGCTTTTCAGAAAATATATATACGTCTGTAGAGTGTTCTCTTGCATATGTTGTCGTATAACGGATAGTAAGCATTTCTCCAGCTTGTTGAATTGAGACCTCTTTATGGATGTTTTTTGGAGTAAATAGCCAAACATAAGCAAATGATCCCCCAAAAGCAAGGCAGCACGAAACAACAATTACCAAAACAGAAACTATGCCAGCAATTATAAGTTTAAATATGGTGTGTAAGTGTTCGGTCTCTTTAATAGGCTTATTCATTTTTTAACTCCCATATATAATCGACAAATGATGGAAAGCGCTTTTATTTGTATTTCAGAAGTAAACTGTATGAAAAAGTTTGGATTTGATTTGGGGTCACACTATTGCTTTTTTCGTTTTGGTCAATTTCCTCTGTTGTAAACGACCCGCTGGCATAACGTTGTAATATTTCCCGTGCTTCTGCATCATTGTTTTTTAAAAGTATTTCAGCAAAAGAGTGAACTCGTCTCCAATCTTTCGTCATAAATTCCTGTTTCGCTACAGGATATAATAACCGATAATCGGATTGGTCAAAAAAAATGTTGGGATAAGCTTTAACGTTCGAATCTCCAGTTTTATAAGTAATAAAGCAAGTAGATGCACTTAGCCATTCATAGCATTTTAATGAATTTAAATTGTAAATTAAGCTAATTGATGGCATTGTAAATTCTCCGCGAATACTATATAACTCAACTGCTCCACTGTTTTGTCCTGATAAAAACAAATAAACCATAGTTTGAGTAGGCCCGTTTGAATAAGTAGTAGTGTAATGCAAAGATAACTTTTGTCCAAATTGATCAACGGTGGTTTGACCACTACGATTAGAGCCATCAATATAATATGCAGAATGTTTCCAAGTGTTATAATACCATACTCCGAAAAGCAAAGCCAATCCAAACAAAATTAAAAAAATGATTAATTCCAATTTCTTGGTTTTTGTTTTTTTATTCATTAGACATCAATTCCTCACAACGATCGCGAAACGCGCTGGCCACAGCAGTTGCTTGAATAATCGTCGGATTGCAATTTTTCATCAGGGGGGAAATTTTTTCAATAGCAGAGAGTGGTGATATGTAGTCCATTGCACCCTCAAGCAGGCTTCCATGTTCTGATACAATATGGCCAGCAAATGAAGTATATCGCTTTTTAGTTTGATTTTGATAATAATTTGAAAACAACTGGGGCAATGTGCTGCTTGATCCTATTAAATTCCAATACATATTAAGAGCATCGGCATCAGCGTTGAAATCTGAGATTGGAAAAGTTGAACCGCTGTTTTCTCTCAAAAGCGAAATAGCAAGATTGTAATTGATTTGATAGTCATTGGGATGGTTGGCTTTAACTATGTCATTTTGAAACGTTTCCAAATCTCCAGCCCATCCTCCCAAATCATCTATCAACGATTCTCCTGCTGTCGCTGGCAACCATCCGGCTTCATTCGGAGAGGTGTCATGTACTAAAACATTTAAAGTGGAAAACATATGGATGGCATCAATTTTGGCATTTGTAATTGGATCCACAAATTCGATGTAATCCTCTGTCCCGTTTGTAAAATAATATTGTAAATCCTGGTAGTTACTGCTTCCATTTATATAGTTAATCATATTGTGGTTAATTGCACCAGCAGCCTGTGTCCACCGTGAACTGTCGTATTCTCCCCGCCTTATATACTGTAACGCTAACTCAATGCTAGATGTTGTGGCACCAGTGCTTGATTTATAATGGTTCACAGCGTCTGTCAGGTGACTTAAATACGACGCCATTTTGGTGTACGAATAATCCGGACTTGATGGATTTTTTACTGTTGAATTATATATCGTTGAATTGGTTCCCGAGCCATCAACAGCATATACGACTATTTTTAATGGGCCTAAGGGTAAGCTGCTCCACGGGATTGAAGTCGAAAACCCATGATGTCCATTACCATACCGCAAATTTGCCAAATCGCTTCTATATTGGTTCGCAGTTACCGGCACACCATAAACTTGCGTTCCATTTGAATCATAAACATACACATGTGCCTCAATGGGCAGATTCGGTGCGGAAGACTTCCATACCCATCCACCAACACCAGAGCTGTCCACATAATCCACACAGCCATTGGACGCATTCACAGTATAGTATTTAGGGGTTCCGGATAACGGGGGGTTATTTCCGTTTTGTCCAATGGCATAGGTTTCAATTTGGTATTCGCCGGGAGGAATTGTACGCCAATCCACAGCATAGTTGAATCCGTGCGAGCCAGGCGCCACATCGCCCCGGTAGCAATTTGCCAAAACGGCGGCGAATCGTGCGATCTCCTGGGTGTTGCGGTTACGAATATAGATATGTACCCAAATCGAATCCGCAAGATTGTCCCGGTCACGCGCCCAACCGGCAATCCGATCACCGTCCACAACATCCAGCCAGCCTTCCGGCGCGCTGGTACTGCTTGCGGGAACACCGGTATTCGCGAGCAGGTTATTGACCGCAGAAATGAATTCCCCGGACAGGTTCCGATTGATTACATCCTGTGGATTCGCGGGCAGCGGCAATTCTACCAGGGTAGAGTTGATCCCATTCTGCATGCCCCACTTGATTAGGTAACCGTCGCTGCCTCCATTCGAAACATGGTTCAGACCTAAAGCATTATCAAAATAACTGCTGACTGTCGGATCGCCCAGCGTGCTGTTTTCCCAGCCGTGAACATCCAGCAGCACATTTTGACCTGCCCCGCTCTTGTGCTGGCTTACAAAATTTTCAAGGCTGACGACTTCCGGCGCGTTGTTGTTGGTACGGTTGCGGTCATCCGTGTAATACGCCAATGGATTGGTATTGTGGGAACGGTTCATATCGACCCATGCCGCTGTGCAGCGGCCAAATCCATTATTGGTGTAACCACTTAACAAACCGTCTGGATTGGCGGATGGAATTACATAAACCGTCCATTTTGACAGATTTCCGTTTCCATTCAGGTTTGCAATCAGGCTGTTTGCGATTTTTACCAGTTCTACACCATCTGCCGCCCAGCCGTCTTCAAAACCATGCTGTTCAAATACGCCGAACAAAACATTCGGCCCAGTTCCGAGTTTATAAGCATTCAAGAGACGCTGGGATGAACTCGTGCCATATGGTATCGCGCTGACTCCGCTTGGGGTTGGTAAACTGTCGAGTGATATGTGCTGTATTGCATTGATATCTACATATCCGCGCTTGGAAGCGCTGCCGCCGGTGTAATACTCCACGTAGCACCAGCCGTATTCGTTTTCCGTAATAATATTGACCTGATCCCCCGCAAACACGCTGCCCATCTGCGCGTAATTAGGATTGGGTCCGGTATAGGCAGGTAAATTAGCGGTAGAGACCCCTAGATTCCGGGTGATTTCAATAGAAGGAAGATTACTCAGGCTATAATGATCTCCTATATTTTCAACCCATGTGTATCCCCGTTTCCTGCCGGATGGCGTGTTATACTCTACAAATGCCCACAATCCGCTGGATTTCAAAATAACCGTGTATTCCGTTCGGTCAATACTGCCGACCGATGCAAAATGCGTATCGGTACCCGCATAAACCGGCGTGCTGGATGCCGTCACGATACCGATTACCCCATCGTGACGGCTGCAGAGCTGGGAAGTCCACACATATCCGCGTTTTGTGCCGGAGGGTGAACTATATTCAATATACGCGATATTCCCGCTGGTTTCAAGAACAGTTGCACCTTCATACGCATAAATGCTTCCAACACTCAGTCCACTTACTGTGGGTAAATAGTACACATTCAAATTGGCATTTGGCGCATTGTAGTAACCGCCATGATAATCTGCGGTAGGAACCGAACCGCTGTAACTGACGCTTCCGGATGGAACGTACCCCCGTTTATTCCCATTGGCAGTTCCATATTCAATATAGAGCCATCCTTGTTCGAAATCAATAATGCTGATATACTCTCCATTATCCACACTGCCCACCTGAGCATAGATGGAACCGCCCGGCCCAGCATAGGAGGTTTGTGCCGATGTCATTGTTCCTGCCGCTGCAATATTGATGGAGAAAGCGGAGATTAATAATCTGGATGATTTCTCGGCAAGTTCCTTGCTGATTAGATTCGAATAATGGATGCCGTCTTCCAGAAGCTGATCCAAGAGCAAAGAAGAAACGGTTACATTGGATGCATCCGTACCGTACGCTTTAAACAAGGATCCATCCAGCAATACCAAACGACTTTTTTCCCCTTGAATCTGTATGCTGTAAGCATCCCCGAATCCGGTTGGAGAGGGGGCAGGCTCTCCGCTGTTATCATACCATATTTCCGTCGCCGGGGAAAGAATGATGCGTTCCTGCCCGTTTATCAACGACAGCAACTTGTCCGCGAATAAAGCGGACTTTGTTTGATCTTCTGGTGCGTCTGCTTTCAGTTTCAAATATCCTTGTACGTCAATTTCAAACGGTTTTGACGAAAGCGAATTGATCAAAGTCAGCATCGTCTCGCGAGCCGCTGTTGGAATCCAAACACCATTGGAAACCGGAACATTTTTTATGATGCCATCTACGTCCGTTCTGGATAGGGAATGTTTTTTCCCTTCCAAAAGACCTGCTAAAGCAACATCAAATGTATGAGGCTGTACTTGGTTATCACTGTTGGCTTCGGAAACACCCGAATGGTTAGAATCCGTATTCGAAGTTGCATTACCGGCTGAAGTGCTGGCAGTGCTTAGTGCTTGAGGAATCGTCTGTTTTATCAGACGAATTGTTGGATGCACTGCTTGCTTGAGAAGGCGCCTGACTGCCGCTTGACTGTGAGGAAACACTGGGATATGAACGGCTGCCCGTAGAATTAGAACTGCTATTATCAGAAGCAGCAGAGGGTATACTGCTATCTGAACCCGATTTTGAAGGCGGCGACAATTGACTTGAGCCGGAGGAGACAGCGGACGCTGCATCTGTTTTCGCTGGGGGATTCGTTTTGACATCAACAGATCTGGAAGATGAAACCGTATTTGAGAAAGTCTTATCTTTCTGTTCGTCCTGCAAGCTGTCTCTTTCAGAAGAACTCACGGAGCCGGAAGAAAACACATTCTCCGTTTTTCCAGACACCTGAGATGCACTGCTTGCAGATGTGGATATTTGAGAAGAACTATCCACCGAAGAACCAGATGTCTTGGGACTGCCGCTTGGTTCGCGATTGCTCCCATCATCGCCCGCATCTTTCTTGGGGCTGGAGGAATTTCCAGAAGATGCATCTGATTGTGTTTGGCTGGAATTGCCGGACACATTGGAAAAATCTTGGCTGGAAGTACTGTTTGAAGATGGCAGTACAGTTGAATTCGACGAAGAAGAAGCAGCCTTTTCCAATATGCTGCTTAATTCCTTTGACACTGCCGACGTATAATCGGTTCCATCTTTATACAGTGTATTCAGCATGAAGATCGCAAGGGCAGGATACTCATTTTGCGATTTTGGTGCAAAGTGCGCACGATCTAAAATCATGATCCGACTGTCATGGAAAACCACGGATACGCTGTCCGATATCTCTTGTTTTGTGATGGTGTGCGAAGATTCGTTATAACTCCAATAATATGGGGATATAGACAGGATTATACGGTCCTGTCCAGAGATTAGCGCATCTATTTTATTATAAAATGTAAGAGATTTTTGAGAAGTCAGTATGGAATCCCTTATTTTATGTATGTAACCATCTCCGTCTATCGTAAATGGATAGGCGGAGGCGGCATTTAGCAGATTTAAAATATCGTTTCTCGCTGATGCGGGAACCCAAATGCCGCTGTTTGTTGGCACCTGCTCCATGCTCTTCGCAACCATCTCTTGATCCAAAGTTGCATCGTCAGAAATCAAGAGCCCCGCGAGAGCAGTGTTAAAACTGGTGGATGATGTTGGAAGAACAACATTGCTCTTTTGGGGTATGGAAGGCACCGTGCCTGAAGTGCGGCGATTTTGATCACTCGTATTTGTAATACCAGAAGCCGCGCCTGGCTCGCCGGATGGTGATACGCCAGCTTCACTTACGGTGCTATTGGTACCGGGTGTTTGGTTATCAGGCACCTTCTGTAAAATAGTGGAAGCTCCTTGATTTTGGCGGGCATGTTCCAATTTCAAGGGCTCGGCAGAAGTTTGAACCGTACTGGAAAAAATCATAATGGTTGCTAATGTAGCCGCTATTGCTGATCGAAATCCTGCTATTACCTTCTTTTTCATTTGTTTCTCCTGTGTCGCATTTATACTATGTAACGAGGGGATGAAATAATTTTACCATATTTGTGTAATATTCAATACATAATTTATGTCTATTTTATGAACAATCTTTTTTAAGATATTTTATATATTATTTCTAATATTACTAAATAATAAAGGATTTTCTAAAATTCAACAATATTTTCGCTGCTTATATCTCGGGCATCGCCGTGACTGGACTAAGAAATTTTTGCTTATACAGGGCAAAAAGACCATTTGCCCATTTTTTAGCTGATGGTCTTTAAATGTGATGTGCATATAAATAAATCTGTATCATACCCTACGTCCGCCGGCTACCTATCATATTGTATTTATATCCTATATTTGCTTCCTTCTGGGCCCCGCTCATTCGCGCCTGGACTGTCTGACCCGTACCCTTCTAGACGGTTGATGACGCCCCACACGGCAAGGCCCGCGCCGATGGCAGCCACCAGTACTTCCAACGTGATTACGGAGAATTAAAAAAGCTCACGGACTTCCTCTATCTCACGGCGCTTCTCTCCAAAAATCTGGTGCAAACACAATGTGATATTTGCAATTCCAACTTATGTGCGATAAACTGTTTATGTCGTTCATTTCGAATAATTTCCTTTTGCTACTTGTATGCAGTTGGCGAACCGTATTTCCGTTGTAGCAAGGGGAGTTTTTGTGCCCTGTTCATCGGCAGAAGCCTCTTTTGAACCACTCGCCAGGCGAGTGGTTTTGGGCATACAAAAAAGAGCACCCAACGGCGCTCCCTGAATCAAAATAGCGATTTTGTTTTTATTCTGTTAAATGACCATCCCGTTATTCGGGCTGATAACTTGCCCGGTTATGGACTTTTGCGATAAGATCGCGCAAATCAGTTCCGCGATGTCCTCCGGGGTGGAGATACGTTGCAAGGGCAAATGCCCACTCAATCGTATCATCTTTTCTTCCTCACCCTTCCACCACCGAGTAGATACGGCGGCGGGCGCGATGCAGTTTACCCGGATTTCCGGAGCCAACGCATGAGCGAGGGATTTTGTCAGGCAATGCACGGCGGCTTTGGAGACTGCATAGGGCATGGAGGAACCGCGGCCGGTGATACCGGCGATACTTCCCATATTGAGAATGGAGCCGCCATGCGCTTTCATGACCAACGCGGCGGCGCGGGCACAGTAAAACATGCCCTTGACATTGACCGCTATCAGGCTATCCCAGACCGCATCCGTAACCGCCTCCAGATCCGGCAATTCGATTTGTTCGGTGATGCTGGCGTTGTTGACCAGAAAATCAATACCGCCGAACCGTTCCGCCGCCTGATCCATCATCCCCCGCACTTGGCCGTCATCAGAAACATCCGTTCGCACTGCCAACACACGACCGCCCAGTTTCTGAATTTCCCGCTCCGTTTCCTGTGCGTCCACTTTCGAGTGCGCATAATTCAGCACGATATTGGAGCCAAGCCCAGCTAACATCAGACAGACTGCCTTGCCGATTCCTGTTGCCCCCCCTGTGACAACTGCTGTTTTGTTATGAAAATCCATATTCCAATCCTCCGTTTCTTGATATGCTTCTTGACAAATCCATTATACTTTTTATGCCGGAGGAAGTATAATAGGGAAAAACGAACGCATCCATCTGTTTGGACGATGGAGGAAAACATGGAAAGTTTGGAGCTTCGGATTTTTTGGGAAGTGGCATATGCCGGGTCCATCACGAAAGCATCGGAAAACATGTGCTATGCCCAATCCAACGTGACGGCCCATATCCGGCATCTTGAACAAGAGATTGAAGTAACGCTGTTTGTCCGCCATAGCAAGGGCGTTACACTGACCGAAAAGGGAAAACAACTGCTCCGGTATGCGGATCAGGTGGTTCACCTGCTGGATGAAGCGAAACAGCACCTAACCGATAATAAACCCATTTTGAAAATCGGCGCGACCCAAACGATTGCCGCTCACGCGCTTCCCATCTGGCTTGACGCATTTGCGCGAGTATATCCGCAGACACGTTTTTCGGTGTCAACTGGCATCCAGAGCCAACTGCTTCAAGCCGTTGCCGACGGTGGATTGGATTGCGCCTTTGTCAACACACAGATTGAAAATTCCAAAGTAATCGCGCTCTTTTCCATGCAGGAAAATTTGGCATTGATTACGCCGGAGAACCGTTGCTATGAAGAATCCATGCGATTGCCGCTTGTGGCATCCGATATTCCGGGCTGTCCGTATCGCGGCCTGCTTGAAAGCTGGGTTTTAAGGAATACAGGCATCCCTGCGGAGGTCATTACATTTGACACGTTGGCCGGAATCATAAAAGCGGTCGCTTTGGGGTGGGGCATTTCTCTCTTGCCGAGGGCGGTCGTGCCGGAAAACGAACCTCTCCGACTGTTTTGCGCAGACGAAATCGGCGCGACGTTTATCCGGCTGGCCGCTTCTAATAACACGATCAATCCTGCCGTGCGGAATTTTAGCGGTATCATCCGCTCCCACACAAATGCACAAGGGGGATGCGAATAATTGTCTCCCGGTGCAACTCAAGTAGAGCGTTCGATGGCCGCAATCGCTCCAAGGATAGGAAGTGCCTAAAGCGGTGGACCGCGTTTCCTATGGCCTTGATTCTTTCCAGCTAATGGGGAACGACATCTCGCGCTCGTATGTTTCCACAATCTCCAAATCGCTGTATCCCCAGATCATACTGTCCTGATGCGCTCTCGATTGCCGCAGCAAGGCGGCTTTGGAACACGTCCGAAGCTTCCAGTCCGACGCCAATGGCGTGGCCAACCCTCACCAGTTCCGCCGTCACGGCACGAATTCCATCCATGAACATCTGTGCGGGCGGTTCACCGTGCGCCACCCGGGCAAACTTTTCCTCTGCGAGATACGCGACAATACCCACAAGCATAGCGGGCATCGGGACGATTAAGAAAAAACAGGCCGGCGCTAAGCCGGTCTGTCTGGGCGGGGGCACCCATGGAATTAAACGAGCCTTTTCCGAATCTGAATGCCCAATGGGTGCAGTGGTCGGAATATGAGATTGCCGAAGTAAGCGGCGTACGGGACATCCGACCGGTGGAAACCGCCGGCGCGTCTCCTTTATATGCGGTAACGCCTGCTAAAATCCGAACCGCGCGACAAATTCTGCTCGGCCGCCTGCCGCAACCACTACAACGTCAACACATTCCGCAGGCGAAAAAAAGAAGAACAGGGTAACCAGTGAAAAGCCTGACGCATCATGCTCGTTTCATCGGGTGACGGATAATTGTGCGCAGCTTTTCCGGCGCCGTGCGGCGCGGGTCGCCTAGATAAATCTCATGGTGTCGGCGCATACCACCGCCGGGCAGCGGGTCACCGATGGCGCTGATCAAGCCGTTTCCCTCTGCAAACCGCTTCATTTTCTCAATGGAAACAGATTCGGCGTCATCGGGTCCAATATGCAAAATCTGCGCACAAGTACCCTCCGTAAAAATTTCCAGCCGCGCCTGTTCGATGGGAAGGGCTGGTTTTTTCTTATGCAACGTTTCGCGCGCCCAGTCGAACACCTTTGGGGTGACGAAATCCGGCTGGCGGATCATCGAAGTCCATAGAAGCCCGGACTTGTCCGTAATGTTCGTGCCGTCAAACCCGCCGGACTCCGTCATCCACAGTCCCTCCAGCGGCGGCACCACATAGGCAAAATAGCCCGGCAGAACCACGCCGGCCTTCGGACTCATCTTGAGGGTGAACGACAGGCCGTACAGCAGTTCCAGCGCTGTTTGATATTCCGCCGAGGTATTGTCCGTCCAGCATCAGGAACGGCATCGCGGACACCTCTACAAGGGACGGCTCCGTTTTGGACCCGTAAAGCTCTTTGTACATCTTTTTGAAATCAAACGCTTCCGCCATGCTGTGTTTCCTCCCCAATCGTAAATTTCCGCCTACTCATACCCTGACGATCGTTCACATGGCGGCTCCGCAAAAATCTTCAAGCGGTGTCTGATAAAATGCGCCCCACCGCGGTTTATAGACAATCCATTCATTTGGAAATATGTTCTGCAAGGCCCCATTGAGCAGATTCTCGTCGTC
Source organism: Ethanoligenens harbinense YUAN-3 (assembly GCF_000178115.2). Classification (NCBI taxonomy): domain Bacteria; kingdom Bacillati; phylum Bacillota; class Clostridia; order Eubacteriales; family Oscillospiraceae; genus Ethanoligenens; species Ethanoligenens harbinense. Next base: position 1,337,066 of record NC_014828.1, on the reverse strand, counting down.
GAGCGGAGTACCGTTCGGCTTTAACGGGGATACGATGTCGGCTCCACGCGTACCCAGGCGAACCGCAGCAACTTTACCATGTTTGGCAAAATCGCAAATGTTCCGGATATCTACGCAGCCGCGCCCGGCAAAACAAAGTCGTTCTGCATATCGATGATAATGAAAGCGGGGTGTTCAAAATCGGTCTTTGTGTAGCTGCCCATACGGTCATCTCCTGAATTGCAAAAAAGCGTCATCATCTCTATCTGCCGCGCTTTGGCATCGTCAGACGGTAGCTGTGCTCGATCATGCCGCGCAGTTCATCTTCCGGCTCGCATTTGAGATTGACGCACAGCCCGTCACGTTCATAGATAAAGGCGAAGCTCTTTTGATTCAACCGGTGGCGAATCACCGTCCATGCACCCGCCGCATCCGCACTCTCGTCAAACGGGTAATCTTCGTATGCGTCGGGGTAGGTCAGGCAATAATCGACCAACGCACAGCGGGTCATCGTTTCGGCAGGCTTGGCACCCGCTTCGTTTGCTGTCATTTCGACCCCTCCTGTTCCTCCAACAGAGTGCGAAACATCCGCTCCGGATTTTTGAGAAACCGGCAGCATGGCCCGATATCCTTCGCAATTCTTTGATTTCAGACATTTGAACTACTTCTTCGCTTCCGAAAAATCGAAAAAGGCTCCCTTTTTCCTGTCAGTTTTCCAAGGTTACTTTATGAAATACCTTTTTCCCTTTGCGAACGATATAGTCCGTCTGAAAATCGGCCGGGGCAAACGTCTGGGAAAACGAGGTGATTTTCCGGTCGTTGACGCTGACACCGCCCTGTTCGATCAGACGGCGCGCTTCCCCGCGCGAAGGTGCAAGGCCACAGCGCACCAGCAACTCCAGGATAGTAATCTGCCCGTCGTGGAAATCGGACTCCGACAAAGCGGTGGCAGGCATGTTCGCGTTGCTGCCGCCCGTGCCAAACAGCGCATGGGTAGCTTCCTGCGCCTTATCGGCTTCTTCCTTACCGTGCACCTGTTTGGTCACTTCATAGGCCAGTCGTTCTTTAGCGCGGTTGAGTTCACTGCCCTCCAAATCGGAAAACGTTTCGATCTCATCCAAAGGCACGAACGTGATCATTTTCAAAAGCCGGATGACATTGCTATCCTCTACATTGCGCCAATATTGATAAAAATCATAGGGCGATGTCTTTTCGGGGTCGAGCCAGACTGCCCCGCCCTGTGTTTTTCCCATTTTTTTGCCGTCGCTGGTGGTGAGCAGTTGGAACGTCATACCGTAGGCGTCATTCCCCGTTTTCTTTCGGATGAGTTCGACGCCGCCGATGATATTAGCCCACTGGTCGTCCCCACCGAATTCGATCTTGCAGCCATAATCGGTGAAAAGCCGGTAGAAATCATAGCTCTGCATGAGCATATAATTGAATTCAAGGAACGAGAGACCACGTTCCATCCGCGTCTTAAAGCATTCGAACGTCAGCATACGGTTGATGGAAAAATGTACGCCCACTTCCCGCAGAAAATCCACATAGTTCAAACTGAGCAGCCAGTCAGCGTTGTTGACCATCAAGGCTTTGCCATCCGAAAAATCAATGAACCGCTCCATCTGCTTTTTGAACTGTGCAATGTTGTGCCGGATGGCCTCCGGTGTGAGCATCTGCCGCATGTCGGTGCGTCCGGTGGGGTCTCCCACCATGCCCGTTCCCCCACCGAGCACCGCGACAGGACGGTGTCCCGCACGCTGCATATGCGCCATGATGACCATCTGCAGAAAATGGCCGACATGCAGGCTGTCCGCCGTGGGGTCGAAGCCGATATAAAAGGTAACGGGCCCGCCGTTAACCAATTCCCTGACTTTTTCCTCGTCGGTCGTCTGTGCGATCAGCCCGCGTGCCGTCAATTCCTCATATACGCCCATGTGTTTAACCCTCCAATATTCATCCGTCCGACGACGGGAACGTCCCGGCCGCGCCCAGCATCTCCGCCGCGTTTTGCAACGTGAGCGGCGTGATGGCGGCGCCGCCAATAATGCGCGCCAGCTCGCGTTTGCGCCCTTCAAAATCCAACACATGCAGGCGGGTGAACGTTCTGCCATCCTCCACGGTCTTTTCAATCAAAACGTGCCGGTCGGCTTGTGCCGCGATCTGCGCCAGATGCGTGATGCAGACGATTTGCCGCGCCCCGGCCACTTGTTTGAGCTTGACACCGATCTTATAGGCAGCACGGCCGCTGACGCCGGTGTCGATCTCATCGAAAATGAGTGTGTCAATGTCATCCACATCCGCCAGCGCGTTTTTGATGGCCAGCATAACGCGGGAGATTTCGCCGCCGGACGCGATTCTGACCAACGGCCGCAGCGGCGCGCCGGGGTTGGCCGCAAACAGGAATTCCACGCCGTCCGCGCCGTCCGCTTCCAACCGGGACAGCGGCGTCAGCTTCACGTGAAAACGGACATTGGGCATTTCCAGAAACGCCAGCTCCGTCCGTATCTTTTCTTCCATCGTGCGTGCGGCCCGCCGCCTGTTTTCCGTTAGGCGGCCCGCCATCTGTTTGGCCTGCGCAGCCAACGCCTTTCCTTTCTGGCGCAATGCGTCCGCCCGCTCCCCCGACGACGTGATGCTTTCCAGTTCCTGTTCGGACCGCTCGGCAAACGTCAGGATATCCCCGATTGTTTCGCCGTATTTTCCCCGCAGACGGAAGATCGTGTCCAGGCGTTCCTCCACGGCTTCCAGCCCGCGTGGGTCGGCATCCACACCGTCCAGCCGGTTCTGCAGCTCGGCCGCGCAGTCTTCCAGTTCATAGCGCAGGTTCTGCAGGCGCTCGGCCAGCGGCACGAGCTGCGGCAGCAGATCGGATGCCGCCTGCACGGCGCTTGCCGCCGCACCTGCCAATGTGTCGGCACCCGCTGCAGTTTCCGCACCCTGCAAAGCACCCAACGCTTCCTGCAAGGAACCCGTGATTTTTTCAGCGTGGAGGATATTCGAGCGACGTTCTTCCAGTTCTTCTTCCTCGCCTGGCCGCAGACCGGCCGTACGGATCTCGTCGATCTGGTATCGGAGCAGATCGACACGCCGGGCCTTTTCCGCATCGTCCATCGCTAGCTTTTTCAACTGCGCGCGCAACCGACGCAGTTGCTGATAGACCTCATGATAGGCCTGCAAACTCTCTGTATTGCCCGCGTAAAGGTCCAGATACCGGATATGGTTCTCGGGCGCAAGCAGTGCCTGATTGTCGTGCTGCCCGTGAATATTCACCAGCAGCCGCCCGACTTCCCGCAGAACAGAAACGGTGGCAGGCCGACCGGAGATACGGCAGCTGCCGCGCCCGTCCGCCGTGATTTCGCGGGAAAGAAGCAGGCTGCCGTCCTCCTCGCAAGGGAATCCCAATCCCTCCACGCGTGTGCGAATACGTTCCGGCACCTGCGCAAACAGCGCTGTCACATGCGCCGCATGGGCGCCTGCGCGCACAATCTCTCTGGAAACACGCTCGCCAAGCGCCAGATTGATGGAACCAATAAGGATCGATTTACCCGCGCCGGTTTCCCCTGTGAGCACATTCAGACCGTCCGCCAGCACCAGATCGGCATTTTCGATGACCGCGACGTTTTCGATATGCAGTTGTGCCAGCATAGCGTCCACCTGCCTTTATGTCATAAAAACCGATCCGTGCGCGGGCAATCTTTACGCGCGGATCTTTTTTTCCAGAAGCGCGCAGAGGTTTTGAGCATCTTCTTCTGTACGCATGATGACGAGAATGGTGTCATCTCCCGCGAGCGTGCCCACCAGGCCCTGAAAATGCATAGTGTCCATCGCGGCGCAGACCGCATTGGCTAGCCCGGAATAGCATTTGATGACGATCTGATTGAATACTGCCTCCATCTTCACGACGGATTCTTCAAGCAAAACATCAAACTTCGAGGAAAGTCCCTCCGTTTCCGATTTGGGCGCTTTATAGATATATTTTCCGCTGCCGGAAAGGGTTTTCAGCAGCCGGAGCTGCTTGATGTCCCTCGAAACGGTCGCCTGTGTGACAGGGTAGCCATTTTCCCGCAGCAAACTGAGCAATTCTTCTTGTGTGGATATCTCGTGTGCCGCAATGAACTCCAGGATCTTTTCGTGCCGCCCCTGTTTCATGGCTCAAATGCTCCTTTCGTTCATTTTGTTGTTCAGCACCTCGTAAAACGAGATATCTTTCAGACGCACCAGATGGGTTTTGCGGCTGGATCGCACCACCCGCACCTGCATGCCGCTCTCCAGCCGCATGACCTGCTTGCCGTCGAGCAGCAGATAGGCCTCGCGTTCCTCCAGTTGCTCCGGGAACATACAGATCTCCGCGTCCGGCGAAAAGAGGATGGTACGCGAAATCAGCGAATGCGGGCAAATGGGGGTAACACCAATGCTCTCAAACTCCGGATCGATTACCGGGCCGCCCGCCGAGAGCGAATACGCCGTGGAACCCGTTGGGGTAAACACGATCAGCCCGTCCGCGCGGTAATTTCCCACCAGCCGCCGATTACAGTTGAGACGAATATCAATCAGACGGGAAACCGCTCCCTTGGTGATAACGACATCATTGAGCGCATAGGAAACGGGCACGCCGCTCACATGCACCGCGAGCATCATGCGGCTGTCCAGTTCATAATCGCCCTGCACCAGTCTGGACAACCTGTCCAGTTCGTTCAACTCCAGCCCCGCCATAAAACCAAGCCGCCCGACGTTGATGCCCAAAACCGGCAGCTGCCGAACAGCTGCCAGCTTTGCGGCGTGCAGGATGGTTCCGTCTCCCCCAAGGACAATAATCAGATCGGCGCTGTTGTAGATCTCGTCTATTTCGAGAAACACCAGGCCGTCCAGCCGCATCTGCGCTGCGGTGAACGTCGGCATCAGCACCGTCACCCGGAGCTGCAACAGTCGGCGGCAAACTTCGGTGGTGTAGACAAAGCCTTTGTCTTTCTCGGCACTTGGAACCACGCCAAACTTCATCGTCTTCCCCCTTTGCCGCCATGCGCGCTTTTTTAGACAGTGCCGTTCAATGTCCGGTGCGCATTCTGCACAACCGTTTCTATTGTAAACAATTCCGGCCCGGCATTGCAAGCTGTTTTCAAATACAACAGGTATTCAATGTTTCCTTCCGGTCCTTTAACGGGTGAAAAATCCAGCCCTGCCGGTACGAAACCAGCCGTCGGGGCAAATGCCGTGATCTTACGGATGACCTCCTTGTGGACAGCCGCATCCCGTACCACGCCATGCTTGCCCACTTTTTCACGTCCGGCCTCAAATTGCGGTTTGATAAGACAGACACCTTCCGCTTCTTCGCGCAGATGCCGGCGCACCACCGGCAGCGCGAGCGTGAGCGAAATGAATGAGATATCAATCGAGAAAAAATCGACCGGTTCGGGCACCTGCTCCGCCGTGAGATGCCGGATATTGGTGCGCTCCAGATTGACCACGCGCGGGTCGTTGCGCAGGTTCCATGCCAACTGCCCATAACCCACGTCAATGGCATACACTCTCTTTGCGCCGTTTTGCAGCATACAATCCGTGAATCCTCCGGTGGATGCCCCAACATCCATACAGATGGCTCCATCCAGCCGAACCGGGAAGACCTGCATGGCCTTTTCCAGCTTCAACCCACCGCGGCTGACATATGGCAGCGTATGGCCGCGTACTTCCAGCCGCGCTTCGATTTTGATCTCGTCCCCCGGTTTGTCCACTTTTACACCATCAGCATAGACAATACCTGCCATCACCAGCGCTTTGGCACGCTCCCTGCTTTTTTCCAGCCCTTTTTCCACCAGCAGCAGGTCGATCCGTTTCTTTGCGCTCATAGAACCAGCCTTCCGTCAAAGTGTTTCAGGCCGGGCGGCGTGACCGTATCCCGGCGGATTCTGTCGGCAATGCCCTCCGCATCCAGTCCGAGCAGATGCAACAGCACATCCACGGGCCCCTGCTGAACGAACGTATCGTCGATCGCACTGATATGGCAGGCACCCTGATATCCCCGCTCCATCATCTGTGCACAGAATAGTTCGCCCACGCCGCCGGAACGGATGCCTTCTTCCACAAAATAGAGCCGGGAAAAAAACATGGCGGTTTCATAGCAAACCTTGTCCACCGGCTTGATGCGGTTGAGTTTGAGGACCGACACGGACCGCCCTTCCCTGCGCAGCATCTGCGCGGCACTGGCCGCTTCGGCAAACAACCTGCCGTAGGTTACGATCAGAATATCCGCCTGCCCTGCGCCATACAGATCATAGGTGCCGTAGGCCGGATGGAAATCCGCAGGCAGCACGGGAGAACATCCCCGCGGATAGCGCACGGCAACCGGTCCGTCACATTCATAGAAAGCGGCAAAAAGCAGATTGCGCAGTTCGTCCGACGTGGTGGGGCTAAACACGGTCATGTGGGGAACGGTGTTGAAAAACGCCACATCGAAAACGCCCTGATGGGTCTCACCGTCCTGCCCCACCAGTCCGGCCCGGTCAACGGCAAAAACGACCTTGTGCTTTTGCAGGGCAACGTCATGAATGATCTGGTCATAGGCGCGCTGCAGAAACGTGGAATATACGGCAAACACCGGCAGCATACCGTTGGCGGCCAGCCCCGCCGCAAACACCACGGCATGTTCCTCGGCGATGCCAACGTCGAAAAAGCGATCGCGGTACTGCGCGGCAAACTCCGTCAGCCCTGTGCCCGCAGCCATGGCGGCTGTCAGCGCGCAAAGACGTGGATTGCTGGACGCCGCCATGCAGAGCGTGCGCCCGAACACGGCGGAAAACGTTTCGCGGCTGGCCGGGGCGATGGCGTCCCCCGTTTCCACGTCAAAGCGCGACACACCGTGGAATGCGCGCGGATCCTGTTCGGCAAACGAATATCCTTTGCCCTTAACAGTAAGCACATGCACCAGCGCCGGGCGACCGGCCGTCTTGGCCCGGCGGAGCAACCGTTCCACCGCTTCGATATCGTGCCCATCCACCGGGCCCAGATAAATCAGGCCCATTTCCTCAAAAATGGTGCTGTGGTAGAGATAGTTCTTGATCGCGTTTTTGGACAGAACGAGCGCCTTGCGGATCTTAGGCCCGATATAGGGCAGATGAGCAAGCACCGCCTCGGCGATATCCTTGATCTTAAAATAAAACGGCCTGGCGCGGATGACCATGAGGTGCCGGGCGATGGCGCCCACATTGTGAGAAATGGACATCTTGTTGTCGTTGAGTACGATTATCAGCTTATCTTGTGTGCGCCCGGCGTTGTTCATGCCTTCAAACGCAAGGCCGCCGGTCAGCGCGCCGTCGCCCACAACCGCCACAGCGTACCCGTCTTCACCCTTTACGCGCTTGGCTGCGGCCAGTCCTCCCGCCGCCGAAATGGCAGTGCTGCTGTGCCCCGCCCCAAACGGATCATGCACGCTCTCATCGGCGCGCGGAAAACCGGAAAGCCCTCCGAACTGCCGGATGGTATCGAACCGGTCCGCCCGGCCGGTGAGCAGTTTGTGCACATAACTCTGATGGCCCACATCCCAGACGATCTGGTCTTTGGGTGATGCAAAGGCGCGGTGGAGAGCCACCGTCAACTCCACCACGCCCAGATTGGACGCCAGATGTCCGCCATTTGCGGAAACCGTTTCAATCAGTTTTTGCCGCAGTTCCGCACAAAGGGCGGGAAGCTGCCCTTGCTCAAGATTTTTCACATCTTCCGGCCCTTTTATCTGATCAAGCAACGGATATTCCAAGAACGATTCCCTCCATCGGGTCCGAAACGCGCACCGGCCTGCACATTCAAAATCTATCCATCGAGCGGCTGTCAGCCCATGGCCAGCGCCACCAGAATACCGAGCATGATGCCGGCCAGCACTTCCATCGGCGTGTGGCCCAAAGATTCTTTGAGACCCTTCCGCGTGACTTCGGAGCCGTTTTTCTCGGTGATTTCCACCAGTTTATTGAGCACTCTCGCCTGTTCGCCCGCCGCTCGACGCACACCCATTGCATCGTATATGACCACGCCGGCAAGCACAAACGCCAATGCAAATTCCGGCGACGCGGCGCCGCACCTGCGCAACACGCCCACAAACAGCGCGCACACCATTGCAGAGTGAGCGCTGGGCATTCCGCCCGCGCCCAAAATGCGCTCGGGGTCAAACCGCTTGGTAATGATCAGGGTAATCACCGTTTTGATGATCTGCGCAAAGATCCAGCTCAAAACCGCCGCCATCAAGATATAATTATGAAAAAAATGCGATAGCACCAACATGCACCCAACCCTCCACGCGCTTGCCGCGCAATATGAGATCACCGGTCCCCATCCGCCGGCAAGGTCTCCCAGTGCATAGAAGCACTGGTTATCCAAAATGCGCGCAGCTTACAACGCACGCCGGAAAACCGAATATATTCTTATTGAAGTTTGAATCAGTGGTCCCGGTTCAGCAAACGCAGGGTAAAATCGGACAAAAACGCCCGCTCCTCACCGAAGACACGCAGGCAGTCCACCGCTTCCTGCGACAGTCTGCCGGCAAGCCGTCGGGCTTCCTCAAGCCCAAGATGGGTCACATAAGTGGACTTGCGATTGCCCACATCGCTGCCCGCCGGCTTACCCAGTGTCTGGGAATTTCCGGTCACATCCAGGATATCGTCCACAATCTGAAACGCCAGACCAAGTTTTGCCGCATAGGCATCCGCCGCCTGCACACGCGTCTCGTCCGCGCCCGCCAGAATGCAGCCTCCCGCAGCCGCGGCGCGGATCATGGCGCCGGTTTTGCCACGGTGCATGGTTTCCAGCAATTCCAACGGGATGTGCTGCCCTTCCGAAAGCAGATCGATCATCTGTCCGCCGACCATACCTTGCCCGCCGGACGCTTTTGCCAACAGACCCATGGCGCGAAGCGCGTTTTGCGCCAAAACGCCACTCTGCATATTATTACACAAACCCGTTTCAAAAGCAAGACTAAGCAGCGCATCTCCCGCCAGGAGAGCCGTTGCTTCATCATACTGCACATGGCAGGACGGCCGCCCCCGACGGAAATCATCGTCGTCCATGCAGGGCAGATCATCGTGGATCAGCGAATAGGTGTGGATCATCTCCACCGCACAGGCAAACGGCAGCGCCTGTTCTTCCTTTCCTCCGCACATACGGCAGAATTCCAGCACAAGCATCGGGCGAACACGTTTTCCCCCGGCCATGGCACTATAACGCATCGCCTCAAACAGGCGTTTCTGCGGTCCTTCCGCCGTGGGGAGGAAACGGTTCAACGCTTCGTTCACCCGTTTTGCAATATCCTCAATCCGTTCGCTGTATTTCATTTTGGCTCCATTGCGCCGGCGCGCGTCTGTGTTTATTCGTCTTTGGGCGATTCCTGCATCGTCGGCTGCCCGCCCGGCACGCTCAGGCTGGCGATCTTCTGTTCCGCCTTCGACAGCTTGCGGTCGAGCAGAGCCGACAGGCGCGCACCCGTTTCAAACAGCCTGATCGATCCATCCAGCGTTTCTTCACCGCTTTCCAGCCTGTCTACGATCTGCTCGAGCTGCGCCATGGCTTCCTCAAACGTCGGTTCTTTCTCCATCTCTTTTTTCATCTTGCTCACCGTCCCTATCTATCGTTCCCACGCTTTGCACCACGCAATACGCACGCCCATCCAAAAAACGCAGCGTGACCGACTCTCCCGGCGCAAGCGCCGCCGCGCGGGTGACAGCGCACCCCTGCGCATTTTCCACCACGGTATAGCCGCGCGACAGCACCTTGAGCGGGTTGAGCGCATCCAGTTCGCCTGCAAGCGCGGAAAGTGCTGCGCGCGCTTGCTCCGTCCGGGCTTTGGCGGCAGTCGTCAGGCGCGCGTCCAGCATATCCGTTTTCATGCGGTGCATATTCAACAGCCGGGCAGGCACATACAGTCTCTGCGCGGCCGCCTGCATCCGTGCGCGCTGGTCAGCCAGCTTCTGCGCGAGCAAACTGCGCATCCGCGCCTGCATGGCATACAGACCGGCTGTCACGGCCGCCCGCTCGGGCGATACCAGTTCCGCCGCCGCGGACGGCGTGGGCGCACGGGCATCCGCCACGAAATCCGCAATGGTGAAATCCGTTTCGTGCCCCACAGCGGATACCACCGGGATATCCGATGCCGCGATGCACCGCGCCACGCCCTCCTCGTTAAACGCCCATAAGTCCTCGATGGAGCCGCCGCCCCGCCCCACGATGAGCACATCCGCCGCACGGGCCGCGTTCATGGCGCGGATAGCTGCGCAGATCTGCCCCGGGGCCTCCACCCCCTGCACCAGCACGGGCGCCAGCACCACTTCCGCCACGGGCCAGCGCCGGCCAAGCACATGCAGGATGTCCTGCAGCGCCGCGCCGGTTGCGGAGGTCACCACGCCGATCCGCTCCGGGTACAGCGGAAGCGGGCGCTTGCGCGACGCATCAAACAAGCCTTCCTTCCGCAGTTTTTCTTTGAGCTGCTCAAACGCCACATGCAGCGCACCTATGCCGTCCGGCTGCATATCGTCGATATAGAACTGGTATTGCCCATCCCGCTCATAGAGCGATGCGCGCCCCGAAACGATCACCTTCATGCCGTCCTGCGGCAAAAAGCGCAGGCGCTGCGCGTTTCCCTTGAACATCACCGCGTGGATAACCGCATCTTCATCCTTCAATGACAGGTAGTAATGCCCGGACCGGTAATGGTTCTTGAAATTGGAAATCTCCCCGCGCAGAAACACACCGCTCAACCGTTCGTCGGATTCAAGCAGTGTGTGTACATAAAAATTCAGTTGAGAAACCGTCAGCACGGAAAAACCCGTTTTCATGCCTGTTCCACCTTCCGCATGGCCAGTACGGCGATGCCCGCCGCGTTGTCGGAAGAAAAGCCGGGGCGGGCAAACAACGCGCCATACTGTTCCGTGAACTCCGCGCGGATGTCGCTGTTGGACATTACGCCGCCCGCATACAAAAGCGGCAGGTCCGGAAACCGTTCCCGCACCGCACGTGTCATGCCATGAAGCGCAGCGGCAATGGCGCAGATGCAATATCGCGCGGTATCCGCGTCCGGTTCGCCGCGCGCACGCATGGCTGCGCACTGGTTCTCAATACCCGAAAGACTGCAATCGCCGTCTTTCATGCTCGGGCGCACGGTAAAAGTACGTTTGCTTTGGTGCGAAAGTGCTTCGAGCGCGGGGCCGGCCGGAAACGGCAGCCCCAGCAGCAGGCCCACGCGATCCACAGCCTGTCCCGCTTTGAGGTCAAGAGAGGTGTGGAGCAATTCAATCTCCGGCGAGCCCGCACCCGGCCGGCAGAGCACCGCCTCGGTCGTGCCGCCCGAAAGGTGGAACGCCACGAACGGCCGCTCCAGTAAATCCAGCCTGTCCGCCGAGAACAGCGCGGCGGCAATATGCCCCGCCTGATGGGAAAAGAAATACACCGGCACACGCAGCGCCGCGGCGACAGCGCGGGCGACGGCATGCCCCGCCTCGAAGCACGGCATATACGAACCCTCCGCGTCGCGCGGGCGCACCGACACGCCCACAGCCGCCACCGGTTCGGAAATGTCCGCAAGCAGCGCTTCCAGTAATTCGGGCAGCTGCTTGAGATGCAGATAGACGGCGTCGCTCTGGCGCAGTCCCTTCTGCCCGGATTTCACGGGCAGCAAACGTTTCTGCTGGGTCATCACACCGGTCGCGGTATCGTACAGCGCGGTGGACGTGGTATAGTTGCTGGTGTCGATACCAAGGAACAGGCTCATGTGGCGTCGGCCTTCTCCGCGCGCACAAACGCACCCAGCACCCCGTTGACAAAAGCGCTGTCCCCATCCCCGCCATACTTTTTGGCCAGTTCCACCGCCTCGTTGATGGCAACGCTGTCCGGCGTATCCTGCTCATACAGCAGTTCAAAGAACGCGATGCGCAGCACCGTGAGCACCACACGGGACAAACGGCTTTTGGTCCATCCGATGGCATATTGCTCGATCTTCCGGTCGATGTCATCCCGGTGGTCGTACACCCCGGTGGCCAGCATTTCCGCAAACGTGTCCACCAGGAATTCCTCCCTGGCCTGCACCGCCAGATCGAGGATCTCGGATACGTTTTCTTCTTTGAACAGGCCTTCAAAAACAAGGCAGAGCGCCTGTTCGCGCGCCTCACGTCTGGTCATGTTTCCCTCGGTTCCTTTTTTATTACTACACAGCAAAACTTGACCCCTCCGTCAAGAAGGGGTCAAGTTTTGTCATTCGACTGCGGGTGCTTCATCAGTCAGCACGACACCGGCCACATGCACATGGACTTTGGATACGGAAATGCCGGTCATGGTCTGCACGGCATCTTTCACCCGCGTCTGCAGTTCGGTGGCCACCTCCGGGATATGCGCTCCCAGATACAGATTGACCGAAATGTCGAGCACAGCTTCCCCATCGTGCATTTCCATCCGGATGGCGTGGCCTGCCGGCTTGTGCCGCATGATACCTTTGATATCGGAAAAGGGGCGCAGGGACAGCCCCGCGATCCCTTTGACATCTGCCGCGGCGGTGCCGGCAATGGTGGCGATGACGTCCTCGGAAATTTTCAGGCTGCCGTCTTCCGCATAGGTATTATACCCCATGAAATACGCCCTCCTTTTTCTATCGTCATTTCCACGGATGTGCATCCATGAAATTATCCTGTGTTTTCGCGGTTCACAAAATTGGCGGAGCTGCCCACAGTTTAAGCCGCCTTGTATGTATTATACCATAAACCGCCGGATGCACAACTACTTTGACTGGATAATATGGATATTATCCGCGGAAACTTTGGTTTGCTGGATGACGATATCGGCGATCTGGGCGCTGTCGCTGGCAGAAAGCGGCTGATTGCTTTTGGGCGCGACCACCACACTGACGGTGTCGTTGTTGATAAAACAGACACAGTCTTTGAAGCCTTTGGAAACGATGAGACTTTCCACATTCCCCTCGGCGGTGATATTGTTCGCAATGCTGCTGATCTGCGTTTGGGCGGCCTGTTTCTGGGCGTCGGTGGCGGTGGAACTGTTCAGCGTGATCTGGAGCGCCTGCTCCGCTTCCGCGCGGGTCTTGGTACGGGTCAGGCGCTCCTGGGCGAAGAGACTGCTGCCGGACGCAGTGGCGGCGGAGTTCTGCCCGGAGGCCGCGGAGCTTTTGCCGGACACAGCGGAACCGGCACCGGACGTCGAGCCGGAAGCGGACACATAAGTGGACGTTCCCAGCGCGCTGGAGGTGTTGAACACACCCGTCACATTGGAACCGCCGCTTGCACCGGTGAATTTCCAGTTCAGAAAAATGGCGGTGCCCAGCGCCACGACCAGCGCCGCAAGGATGATCTGTCGTTTGCCAATAATCATACTCATCGATTTCTCCTCCTGTTGGTGTTTTTACATTGTTTTGCAAAAGGGGACGGGATGTAGTCCATCTATCTGGAAGCCGTTTGTGCCCTGGGGGCCATCGGGCTGATGCTGATACTGGTAGCCGGCAGGTTGAGCGCGGTCATTACGGTCTGAAGCACCTCGTCCTGCACCGTAGGATCATTTCCGCCGTCGCAGACGACCACCACGCCCCTCACCGGCGGCTGCATTTCGGTTTTGATGAGCGGCTGCTGGGCGCCACTGCCGTTATCGGCCAGCACGGTATCCTGCTCGTTGTCGGTGTTTTCCTGTGTCTGGCCCGCGTCGCCGGAGGTTGTCGTCCGGTTGCTGGTGGTTTTCTGGTTCTGCTCATACACATACTGCACGCCACTTTCCAGCGTAACCATCACCTGCACGCGCCCCACGCCCTGGATGTTGCTGATGATGCCGCCAAGGCTGCTTTCCAGTTGTTTCGCATAATCGGACGTGGACGTTTTGGCGGATGCGGCGCTTGACGCCGGTTTGGATGACGAGCTGGGCCAGAATTGGGAGAGAAAAATGAGCAGCACGCCCGCCATCCCCGCGATCAGGAGGATGGAACTGCCTTTGGAGCCCAAAAGCGCACCTTTGGTTTTCTTGAAATCAAACATTTTGACCTCCTCCGTTTTTACGCGCGGCCGGGCGGCCGCCGGATTCATTGCACGCTTGTCTTCGCAGGAATCCCCAGCGTGCTTTGCACTGCGGAAACAACCGCCGACTGCCTGCCCGCATCCGCCGCATGGATGGAAATGGAAACGCTCTGCGGGTCGTAGGCTCCATTGGCGTCTTTCTGCACCACCACATCCACGGAAATGGGGGTAACACCCTGCTTCTGGCAGACGGAACGCGCCACATCCGCCACATTTTCCCGTACCTGCTGCAGGGTCTGGTCGGCCACCGTCTGGGAAAGCTCCGCCGCCTGCGGGTCTGCGGACGAGACCGCAAACGTGGGCAGACGGACATGCCGCAGGCTAATCAGCGGCACCAGTACGCTGCACAGGAAAAACAGTGTGATGGCAAATCTGTAAATTTTTTCTAGATCCCCTTTTGGGGCCAGCATCCCGGCGATGCCTGCGGCCAGCGCCGCCAGGCAGACCGACATAGCCCACGACCGGATCGCATCCATCTTTTGACCTCCGCGCGTCACGCGCACCGAAACATCCGCATGCTTATGTCGTCTGCCCGCTCACCAGCAACAGGATGCAGACAGAGACGATCATAGCCAGCGCACAGGCCACCACCAGCGCCACCAGCATCTTCAGCGCGTCCAGTACCCCTTTGAGGAGGGTGGACACATTGCCCACATTAACGATTTCGGCCAGCGCCACCGAAAATTCCACCGCCAGCATCCAGAGGACGCATTCAAGCAGCACCGGCAGGTAGGCGGCCAAAAAAACGATGATCGCATAGGCTCCCACGGCGTTTTTCAAAAGCCCCGCGCAACTGACCACCGTGTTGAGTGCGTCGCTGATGGCACCGCCGACCACAGGCACCGCGCTGCTCACCACAAATTTGGCCGTTTTCATGGTCACAGTATCGGCCGCCTGCGCGATAAACCCCTGGATGGTGAGTACGGCGGTGAAAATGGTGAGTGAGAGGACAAGTCCCACATTGACGATCTTGCGCGCGAAGCCTGCCAGCCCGCCGATATTGACCCCCGGCGCAATGGAACCGATGATGCAGAACGCCAGAAATATGCTGACCATCGGCACAAACGTGGTGGATGCAATCTGCGTGATGACCTGCGCCATCACCAGCACGATGCCCTGCGATATCACGCCGGATGTGGGATGCCCCGACGCAACCGCCAGACCGCCGTAAACCGGCAGGAACGCCGTCATGAATGTGGAAGAATCACGCACGGTAGCTGCCGCCGCGGAGATGCACTGGGTGATCGGCACCGCCAACACTCCGGCGATGGACAAGGTGCAGACGATCTCGAAGACTGTCTTCATCGACTTTTCGGCAAACGTGTTCTTCATTGCTTCCGCCAGCGCACACAGCAGCAGGATGCCGAACACCGCCGCAATGGCCTTGAATGGTGCGGAAGCGGCGTCCCCCAGCTTCTGCCAGAGAAAGCCGAACACATTCCCGAGTGAAAATCCGCGCACATTTTGCGGGTCGGCGCCGTTCACCCCCATCTTGCCCAAAGCCCCCCGTACGGACGACGGCACGTTTCCGTTCAGGTCGGACGCACCGCTTTTCTGCACCTGCTCGCTCAGAATCTGCCCGGTATCCGCCGAGACCGGCATGGAAAGCAGAGGAAGCAGCAGCAGCAAAATCAACAACCGTTTCATTTCAACCTCCGCGGCGTTTCGACATGGCCGCCTTACACGGAAAGGATCCGTGCATCCCATATATATGACGCGACCGCAGCCTTTAGTATGCGGCAGCACCGGAAATGTGCATGCCCCTTTCAAAAAAGACGTCAGCCGGCCAGCAAGCCGATCGCCAATTCCGCAATCTGCCCGAACAACGGCAGCGCCACCAGCAGCACGGCGAATTTACCCGCCATCTCCACCTTGCCCGCCACCGCCGTCTCCCCGGCGTCCCTGCAGGTGTCTGCCGCCAGTTGGGTGACAAAACAGATGCCCAGCGATTTGATAAGTACCGAAACATACGTCTTGTTGATGCGCGCCTGCTCAGTCAGGTGGTTCAGTTCCGCAAACACCGGCGTCGCTTTGGAAAGGATGAATCCAAAGAGCAGCACACCGGCTGTCAGCCCCAGCATAAGCGCGTATTCCTTACGATATTGCCGCAGCAGTACCGCGAAGGCGGCCACCGTCACGGCAATGCCGGCGATATGTAACATGTCCATCTTTGACCTCCGCCGCATGCGTCACAGCCCGAACAGGGATTTCACCGTGTCGAACAGGTGGCTGATCTGCTGGATAATCATGAACAGCACAACGATCAGCCCGGCAAGCGTGGTCATGGTGGCCTGCTCTTCCCTGCCCGAGCGGATGAGCACCTGGTTGAGCACCGAAACAATGATGCCGATGGCGGCGATCCGAAAAACAAGATTGATGTCCATTGACAATCCTCCATCCCCGCCGCCTCCGGCCGCGGGCATTATGGAAATTTACGGTTCCGCAAAAGGTTCAGCCGCGCCAAACACGGGCGGGCCTGCCGTCAAAATAAAATAACCACCAAAAAGATTCCCGCCAGCACGCCCAAAGAGGTATACATTTTGCCGCGCCTGGCCCGGTCTTCCCTCGCGCGCTCCAGACGCTGCCGAAGCAGCTCACCGTATCGCGCGCAGTTGGCGGTCTGCCCGTCCACATCGGTGGTGCCGAGCACCCGCCCGAACCACGACAGCGCCTCGTGATCGCCCGCATCCAGCGCGAGGGACGGCTTTGCCTGCCCGAGCGCCTTTTCCCACGCGGCGGGAAAGTCCCGCTCTTCCATGAATATCTTCCGGCACAGACCGAATACGCGTAGTTCACCGTATTCCGGCAGGGCGTCGCATTTGGCCATGATATCCTCGAGCGGCGCGGCAAAATAACGAATCTCGGTGGCAATGGAATCAAGCGCGCCGGTAAAGCCCTCCAGTTGCCGCACCCGTTTGGAAAACGACGCCGATTTAAGAAGCCCGGCCGTCGTGCAGACGCCAAAGAGCACTACCAGACCCAGAAATTTGAAAATCATGCAGTTCACCTTCCCGATAAAACGCTTTGACCTGTCCCGGCCGGTCACGCCCGCAAAGCAGCGCCGCCTGCACAAACGCCCCGGTCTCCAGCACCGCGCGCATCGGCGGGCGCGCGAACAGTTCCTCCATTTTGGCAGCGTGCGCGCTGGCGATGACCGCCACGCCCGCGTTCAGGCTGGCCGCCACCGCGCGGGCGTCGGTCTCGCCTCCTATTTCATCGCAGATCACCACGTCCGGAGAGAGGCAGCGCACCGCCTGCAAAATGCCCTCACCCTTTGGATATCCATCGAGCACATCGCACTGGCCAATGTCATTCTGCGGCACGCCTTTGAAGGTGGCGGCGATCTCCCCGCGCTCATCCACAACGGAAACCCGGCACCGCCCCGATACACCGTTGGAAAGCTGGCGCGCCAGGTCTCGCAGCACTGTGGTTTTTCCGCAGCCAGGCGGGCCGGCCAGAATGGTCCCACGAACGCGCCCGCTCGTCCCAATGGCAGCGAGCAGTCCGTCCGCCGCACCACGGAACTCCCTGGCGATGCGCAGGTTAATGCCGGATATATCGCGCAGGTTGGACACCGTGCCGCCCTGTAAAACGGCGGTGCCACACAGACCCGCCCGATGCCCGCCCCTCAGCGTGACGAATCCGCAGCGGATCTCATGCTGGTGCGCATAGACCGAGCTATCGCAAATCAAGCGGAAAGCTTCTTCCAGCTGCGGGCGCATGGCTGTGAGCACATGCTCACCCGGACGCTCCGACACCGTGCCCGCGCATGTGAGGTAAAGATCCTGCCCGGCCAGTGCGAGCACCACCGGTCGCCCGGCACGCAGGCGTACCTCCTGCACCCGTGCGCGTACCCGCTCAGGCAGCTTGCGCAGCGCCGTGCCGATTGCCCCGAGGCTTGCGGTAGCTTCGTCGAATCGTATGGCCATTTCGCGCTCCATCATGCAACCATCCCCTCTCCCCACCAACATATGGAGTGTTGTCCCACTTTAGAACCAAAAAGGGGACAGGCTTTCTCTTTTCCCCGCCCCCGTTTTCCAGTTGTTTTGCTTTGTTTGAAAAAACGGAGCTGTTGAAAAACAGCTCCGTAAAGGGATCCAATGCGTTTTTTCGTCAGATAAAACAAGGCCCGGTGATTCAGAATGAGAATCCATCTTTGTAATGCACGATACCGGATTTGGTTTCGCTGCCCTTTGCAGTGTTATATACTACCATCATGCCGCCTTTTACCGCATAGAGCGGCGTAGCATGTTCATAGGGAAAGATCGTTCCAATACGCGCGCCCGATGCCTCATAGACAGGCTCGTTGGTGCTACCGTTCCGCCAGCGCATGTAATAGCGGTTGTGGAACAGATTCTGCCGGTTGGAAACGTAGCCGTGTGCATAACCGCCGCTGTTCAGCGGATAGACGACCTCGGCAAGCTGCCTTGCATAGTCCACGCTAAGAATGCAGACGTGATCTCCGGTGTCCACCAGATGCCCGGATACCCGGTTGCCGTAGCGGTCCAAAACATCCATATCCGCTCCCGCGACTGCGTTCCAAGCATATGGCATCGCGTTTACACGGTAGACATCCCGGTCCCACCCGCTTGCGGAGCCGACGCCGCTCCCGGAGGAATTGGATAAAAAAATCCCGCTGGTGGCCAGATTGCCGTCAACCGGTTGGGATATCCCCGCCACCCGCATGGAATTCGTATATTGCCACATGGTGTAGGACGAAAAAACATTGTTGCTGCCCGGCGCCGACACGCCGTATTGCGCGATCCACAGACGGTAGGCGCCCAAAGGACTGTTCAGATAGTTGTTGATAAAATTCCGGCCGGCATAGATCATGACCGCCTGCCCGGAAAGGCGGAGGAATTCTTCCGCGAAGGCACGCACATTGGCGCTGATTACGGTGCCGGACAGTCCCGCACTTTCCTCCACATCCACCGCCGGCACACAGGCATAGGGATAATTCTTGATCCTGCTATAGAAATAATCCGCCTGTGCGGTGCCGTAAGATACATCGGCGCGCGGCCACAGGTAGTGATAAAGCCCAAACGGCAGTCCTGTCGTTTGGGCGCTTTGAGCAAAAGCACCCGCTTTGGGATCGGTGAAACTTGTCCCTTCCGTTGCTTTGATATATAACGCCTGCACCTGCCCGCGCAGCGCCGTCCAGTCGTTGACCGTATCACCGTGGTACAGGTCCACGACGGAAAAATTGGCGTTCCCAGCGGGAGGCGTGGCCGCATAGACTTGGGTACAGACAGACAGCCACAATGCAAGCATGGCCGCCTGTATCCAAAACAGCTTGCGACGCATTCTTTTTCTCCTTTGCACAAACCAAAAATCATACGAATATTCGATAAAGGCGATGATAACAGAGCGAGCGTTTTGGGGCCTGCAAGAAACAACGCACAGAAATACTGGATGCATCTCGGGCATTATGACGCCGCAGGACGAAGAAAGCACCGCTTTGGCACGCTGGGTTCATCAGCGATTTGTATCAAACCATTCTTATGGTATGTGGAAAAGAGAACGAACGTCACGAGCAGGCGCAGAAAAACGGCAGGGTCTCCCCTGCCGTCCGCGCGCGGTCTTCCAGTATATTCCACTGCCCGAGAACCGCTCTCCGGCAGGTATGTTTCAGTGGAAAGAGCGCATCTGCGCATCGAAAATGCCGGTGCGGCAGATGTGGTCAAGATAGGGCTCCAGCCCTGTATGCCGCACAAGCGCAGCGGCAATGCAGCCCGGATTGATCGTTTCCTGCTGCCCCGCGGGAAGCAACGACCGGATGGAAAGCATTCCATCCTGCGCTGTTATTTCCGCCTGTGCCAGATACGGCCGCATATTGATCTCGTGCAGACCGCGTTTGGATTTCTTCTCGACGGGTACGGTGGGCAGGGCCAGCAAGTCCTGCCATTTCTTCTCGAGCTGGCCGGCGGTACGTCCCGGATACTCCAGTTGCATCGTATAGGAAGCCTGCTCAATTTCAGTCGTTTTCATCTGCGGCGGAGCGGCGCCGGTGATGCGGATGCCTTCCGGCATCTCCGCATCCATGCGAGCACGCACCTCGTCAAACGGCATCTCGCCATCCAGCCGCATGTCCATCACCTCGCAGTCACTCTCATAGAACAGAGAAAGCGGCAGTGCAAACGTAATGTAGGGGTGCGGATTAAATCCCTGGGTATACCACACCGGGATACCCGCCCGACGCAACGCGCGGGACATACAGCGAATCATGTCCAGATGGGAGATAAAGCGGGCGCGCCCCCTTTTTTCAAACCGGATCCTCAACGGCTGCACAGTGGGCACCCTCCTTCCAGACGTGTGGAACCGCAGGCGCTGCAGGCTTCCCGGCAGTTGGGGGAAGTCACGCTGCGGAAAGCCTTTTCATGCTCCCGCCATAAAAACGCTTTATCCACCCCGTAGTCCAGATGGTCCCACGGCATGGTTTCTGCTTCAGCTCGTTTCCTGTTGGCATAAAACGCGGGGTCAACGCCCGTACGTGCAAACGCTTCCATCCATTTATCAAAATCAAAGCATTCGTTCCAACTGTCGAGCCGGCAACCCAGACGATACGCCTGCTCAAGCACATCGGCCAGCCTGCGGTCACCTCGCGCCAGCACGGCTTCCAGAAAACTGATGCGCGGTTCATGGCAGCTGAGTGAAATTTTCCTGCTCTTGATGCAGGCCCGCAGATGCCGCTGCTTTTCCGTGATAGTCTCGCGCGTATCCTGCGGCTCCCATTGGAACGGTGTGAACGGTTTCGGCACAAAAGTGGACACGCTCACGCTGACGTGCACAGCCTTGCCCTTGGGTTTTTCCGGCATGTGGTAAAACGTATCCACCACCTTTTGCGCCAGGCAGGCGATGCCCTCCACATCCTCCATGGTTTCGGTGGGCAAGCCCAGCATGAAATACAGCTTGACACTGGTCCACCCGCCCTCAAACGCCAACCGACAGGTGCGCAGGATTTCCTCTTCCGTCACGTTCTTGTTGATGGCGTCACGCAGGCGCTGTGTGCCGGCCTCGGGCGCAAACGTTAGTCCGCTTTTTCGCACGCCGCTTACTTTTTCCATCAGCTCCCGCGAAAAATTATCAACCCGCAACGAAGGTAGAGAAAGGTTGATTTTTTCCCGCTCCGTCCAGGACGTCAAGTCTTCGAGCAGCGGTTCCAATCCCGTGTAATCGCTGGTGGACAAAGACGCAACCGAAATCTCATCGTACCCCGTGGTGCTGCACAGGTCATGCGCCTGTGTGGAAAGCGTCTGCGGCGACTTTTCCCGCACGGGGCGATAGATAAATCCCGCCTGGCAGAACCGGCAGCCGCGGATACAGCCGCGAAACACTTCCAGCACCGCGCGGTCGTGCACAATGTCCACATACGGAAGTACAAATTGTTTTGGGAAAAAGCTGCCGTCCAGATCAGGCATCACCCGTTTGCGCACCCGTGCGGGAATTTCGGGCGCTAGCGGGCGCGTCTCCGCCAATGTTCCGTCGTCATGATACACCGATTCGTAAAACCGGGGCACATATACGCCTCCGATCTGCGCCGCAGCGCGTAAAAAGGCAGATTTCCCACGCTTTTCCCGTTTGCATTTTCTATAAAGTTCAACCACTTCACAGATAACCTTTTCTCCTTCGCCCAGTACGAACAGGTCGGCAAACGCCGCCATCGGTTCGGGGTTGCAGGTACAAGGTCCGCCGCAGATCACCACCGGGTCGGTTTCGGTGCGGTTTTCTGCACGCAACGGCAGTCCGGCCAGTTCCAGCATATCCAGCACGGTCGTGTAGCTCATTTCATACATCAGGGTAAAGCCGATAAAATCGAAATCGCGCAGCGCATCTCCGCTTTCAAGCGCGTACAGGGAAATCTGCTCCGCGCGCATCTGCGCTTCAAAATCTGTCCAAGGAGCGAAGACGCGTTCGCACCATACGCCCTCCATTGCATTTAGAACACCATACAATATCTTCATGCCCAGATGGGACATGCCCACTTCATACAAATCGGGGAAACAGAATGCAAAGCGGATGTCGATCTCCTCTTTATTTTTACAAACGCTGCCCAACTCACCGCCGGTATATCGGGCGGGTTTCTGTACACTGCGCAGCGTTTTTTCCAGTTTTTTATCCAAGTCGGCCCTCCATGCACAGGCAATCGGCGTCTATGTGCGCATCTGCACACTCCTTAACATGATACCCGAAAAATCTTCTCTTTTCAATCTCCCACGCTCTTGTCCGTGCAATTTTTCACGTTTCTGCCTGCGTGTTCATAAATTGAGAGTGTACAGGAGGGCAATATCCCCGTCCCCTTTTGACATATGCCCCATGTTCTCCTGTGTAATTTTTACTGATAAAACGGATGGTATGAATAGCATGAGCAACTATTATAAAGACAATTGGGATGACCCATGCGAGCCATGGCATAAGTGCCATCCCGGTCATATTGGTCCTACCGGACCGACCGGACCTACCGGACCGACTGGTGCCAGAGGTCCTACCGGATCCACAGGGCCGACCGGCGCGACAGGCACAACGGGTGCCACTGGTCCTACCGGACCCACAGGCCCTACCGGTGCGACTGGCGCTACGGGTGTCACCGGCCCTACCGGTGCGACAGGCGCAACAGGCGCAACGGGTGCCACTGGGCCTACCGGCGCGACAGGTGCTACGGGTGTCACCGGCCCTACCGGCGCGACTGGCGCTACGGGTGTCACCGGCCCTACCGGTGCGACAGGCGCTACGGGTGCCACCGGTCCTACCGGGCCGACTGGTGCGACAGGCTCTACGGGTGCCACCGGGCCGACCGGACCGACTGGTGCGACAGGCGCTACGGGTGCCACCGGTCCTACCGGGCCGACTGGTGCGACAGGCGCTACGGGTGCCACCGGTTCTACCGGACCGACTGGTGTGACAGGCGCTACGGGTGCCACCGGGCCGACCGGACCAACTGGTGTGACAGGCGCGACTGGCGCCACGGGTGCCACCGGTCCTACCGGGCCGACCGGCGCAACAGGCGCTACGGGTGCCACCGGGCCGACCGGACCGACTGGTGCGACAGGCGCTACGGGTGCCACCGGTCCTACCGGGCCGACTGGTGCGACAGGCGCTACGGGTGCCACCGGTCCTACCGGATCGACCGGTGCGACAGGCGCTACGGGCGCCACCGGGCCTACCGGACCAACTGGTGCGACAGGCGCTACGGGTGCCACCGGTCCTACCGGACCGATAGGCCCGCAGGGACCGCAAGGTGTACAAGGCGTGCAGGGCATTCAGGGTATTCAGGGTATCCAAGGCATCCAAGGCATCCAAGGCATCCAAGGCATCCAGGGTGCCACCGGTCCTATCGGGCCGACCGGCGCAACGGGAGCCACGGGTCCCACCGGTACCACAGGCGCAACGGGCGCAACGGGCGCCACAGGTTCCACCGGTGCCACGGGCGCAATAGGTCCACAGGGTGTGCAGGGCATACAAGGGCCACAGGGCATCCAGGGCGTGCAGGGTATCCAAGGCGTGCAGGGCCCTACCGGCCCCACAGGTGCCACTGGCCCAACTGGTCCCACCGGACCCACGGGAACCGCGCTTTCTCAGGCATTTGCGACGTTCTATACCACCACTGCCGACACGGTGTATCTGAACGAACTGGTCCCATTCACGGCAGGTTCGGCAGCTTCAAGCAACATCACATTAGTGGACTCCAACACGGTCATACTGGAAAAAGCGGGCGTTTACCTGATTGATTTCGGCGCAAACACCACCGCATCTTTGAACGCCGTCATTCAACTGTACCGCAATGACATGGCCGTAGACGGCACCCAACTGATCTTCTCCGCCGCCATCGGGCATGTCTCCAACGCTGTCATCCTTCGTTTGGAAGCCAACGACACGCTCCAGATTCGCGTGACCGGGGCGGCTCTCGCACTGAGCAGCCAGGTGGGCGCTTATTTGACCATTACGCAAATCGCCTAACGGGCAATCGCAAAAACGCGATCCGCCGATCATCATGAAATTTACCATGTTTTTTCAGACAAAACCGCGCCCGGACCGGACGGATGGAATGCACCCGTCCGGTCTACATAATATGAAACTATGAAACAAGGAGAGGTTGACATTGCCCACATTCAGCGCTTGCATTTACGCGCGCAAAGGCGGCCTGCCGCTCAAAGAAACATTACAGTCGATTGCCCGCCATGTGCAGGAAATCATCGTCGCCGTGCCGGAAAACAATCCGTCCGCCATAGAAACCGCCCAAACCTTTTCCGCACAGATCGTCCCATACACACTTGGAAAAAGCCGCTGCGCCACACTGCAGAATACATTCTCCTGCGCAGGGAGCGACTTTCTGCTTTGGCTGGACGAGGGCGATTTCTTTACGCCCGCCGATTTGTCCAAGCTACGCACCCTCCGGCAAGCGCTCCATCCGGATGTGGATGCGGCGCGTGTAAAGTGTGCGTTCACCGCCGATTCGCCAGACACCGTGGAGCATTATCGGTATGAAACCCGTCTGTTGGCCCGGCAGGCATCCTATGCCATGGTGGATGATGCGAATCCCACGCTTCTGATAAACGGGAATGTCGTCACATACGAACTTACCATTACGCACCGGCAGGAAAAACCGGAAAACCATGCGCACGTTTTGTCGTATTACCGGGCCAGACTGGAACAAAACGGAACCCTGACACCGCGGGAACGTCTGTATTATGCCCGCGCCCTGCGGGACACTGGCAGTACACAGACGATCGGTCAATATGAAACGCTGATTCAACAGGACGCGCCCAATCAACTGCGAATCGCCGCTTGCCTGGAACTGGCTGTCTGTCAGACAGATGCCGAAAAAAGGCTGGATATCCTGCTTCACAGTTTTCGTTTCGGCCCTCCACAGGCAGACATCTGTTGTTTGATCGGTACATATCTGTGGGAGAACCACGCATTTTATGGCGCGATTTTCTGGTATGAACTGGCACTTTCGCAAAAGCTGCCGGTCACCCGCCGGACGATCTACAGCGATTATTGGGGCTATATCCCCGCTTTGGAACTGTGCCGCTGCTACTACGCGCTGGGCGACACCGCCAAGGCATCCGCATGCAACCACATAGCCGGCGAATACAAGCCCGGCGACGCAGCCGTGCGATATAACGAAGACTTTTTTACCGGGCTGCAACGTGGCGCACAAAAGCACCGTATATAAATCATCCGCCTGCAGACCTAAAGGAGCAGGCGGATATTTTATGTGCAACTGCCGTCAACGATCCACAAAGAGAGAATGGTAAAACTCCAGGGTTTGAAAACTGCGTTCCAGCGTAGCGAGCAGATATTGTTCAGAAGCAGCGGCAAAACTTTTCAGTGTCTGCTCCGGCAGCGAAAACGAAAACAGACGGGCAAAGTCCGCATAGGCCGTGTGCCGCAAAGCGGCCAATGCACCGCGCGAAAGCGCGGTGCATTCCCCAGGAGAAACCTGCTCCCGCGCGGCGCAGGATGCACACAGAAAAACGCCCGACCGCGGCAGCAACACCATCCCGTCCGCTTCATATGTACCGCAGCCCGCGCAGGCGACCAGATCCGGCATATACCCCGAAATGGCAAGCAGCCGCATCTCAAACGCCGCCTTGATCTGCATGGAGGGGTGCTTTCCTGCTTCCAACAGGGCCAGCGCGTTGAGGATCAGGCGCAGGAACAACTCCGCTTCTTCCTCTTTTGGTGCCAGAAAATCTTCCAGTTCGCAGAAATACTGCGCCAGCGCCAGTTTTTCCAGCTCAGCCCGAATGCCCATAAACAACGTCAGCGGCGTGGCCTCGTCGATGATGTATTTTTCACGCCCTTTGAACAGCGTAAAATCTGCATGACACAGCAACTGCGTGCCTGTGGAAACACCGCTTTTTATACGCCTGGCGCCCCGCGCACTTGCGCGAATGGCACCATATTTCCGCGTGAGCAATGTGAGAAAACGGTCGGCCTCGCCCACATTGTAATCACGTATCACCAGCCCGTCCGTTACCGCCTGTGTTCCCATTTTGTCCGCTACCCTTTCCACGCAGCTCAAAAGCGCGGTGCTCCGCACTGCACGATTCTTTTATCCCGGCAACGAAAACAGAAACGGCATGTCCAATCCCTGCCCGCTATGTAAAACCGACGGTACCCCGCCGGAAAAAATCACATCCGCACGGAAAACGGAGGCGGCGCTTCACCCGCGCCTCCGGTCCCCGCTGGTTTTCGATCGGTGTTACGGCGTACCTTTGAAGGCGACCGTGGGCCACTCCGCCCCGCCTGCCATCCTGTCGCAAGATCCTGATACAGCATGTAAGCCTCGATGTTTCCCGTTGTTTCAAATAGATACCAAGCGGTTTTTTCATCCATAACTGTCCCTCCCGGCCAATGTCGATGGCCGTTTTTTTCCCATGCGATCGGTACGCGGCCCGTTTTTAGCCTATCACAAAGAGGAGGGTGCTATGCGCGGTAATTATTGTTTGCCGTTTTGTTAATCATACCCCAGCGTGCGGAGGATACCCTCGCGGTTGCGCCAGTTTTCCTTGACTTTCACCCAAAGGTGCAGGCTCACATGGCAGCCGAGCAGGCTTTCGATATCCGCCCGTGCTTTGATGCCCACTTTTTTGAGCATGGCACCGCCCTTGCCCACGATGATGCCGGTGTGACTTTCCCGCTCGCAGTAGATCACCGCGTCAATGTCGATGAGACTGCCCGTTTCCCGTTCATGCATGCGCTCGATGGATACGGCAATCCCGTGCGGGATCTCCGCGCTGAGCAATGTAAGCAGCTTTTCGCGGATGATTTCCGCCACCACCAGCCGCTCCGGTTCGGCCGTCACCATATCATCCGGATAATACTGCGGGCCCTCCGGCATCAATGAAATGAGTTCCGCCAGCAACGCGTCCACGCCGTCGTTTTTTTCAGCCGAAATGGGCACAACAGCGGTGAAATCGCGCAGTTTGCTCCAGTGGGCGATCACACCCATCAACGCGCTTTTATCCGCCAATATGTCGATCTTGTTGATGACCAGCAGAACCGGCACCTGTTTACCCAACTTGCCAAGCAGTTCGGTTTCGGCCGGGCGAGGCGCTTCCCGCGGCTCAATCACAAACAGCACGGCATCCACATCCGTCAGGGTATTGTCAACCGATTTGGCCATGTAATTGCCGAGCTTGGTTTTGGGCTGGTGCCAGCCGGGCGTGTCTAAAAAAATCAACTGGGTATCGTCTTTGGTATACACACCGGTGATCTTATTGCGCGTCGTCTGCGGTTTTGGGGAAACGATGGCGATTTTTTCCCCCAAAATCGCGTTGAGCAGTGTGGATTTTCCCACATTGGGCCGCCCGATGATGGCGACGAATCCGGAATGCTGAATGGTCACAAAAAACCTCCCGCCCACCGTATGAAACGATGGAAAGCAATATTTCCCTCAGTGTTTGCGGACATTGAACGGAAAAAAGAAAATAAAAACCCCCGACAGCGGCAGGGAAACCAGAAACAAAAATCCGAAAAATAAATGGCTGAACAGATATTCGATGATGAACAGCAGCGTGGCCGGGTGGAAAAACAAGACGAACCCCACCACTGCCGCCAAAAAAGCACAAATGAGCACCGCGCCGGCGGCGACATCCTTGCCAATGCGGGCCAGGTTGTCATACCACTGCGCCTGGAGGTTAATCACCGCTTCAATAGCGGTATTCACTGTTTCCGCAAAGAGCACCAGCGCAATGGTGAGCAGCAGCACGGCATATTCCGCCGCGGAAAGATGGAAAAACGGCGAAAAGCACAGCATGTATGCCCCCACAACCATGTGGATGCGCATGTTGCGCTCATTTTTGACGCAAAACGCCACCCCTCGAAACGCATCCCGAAAACTTTTGTGCAAAGAACGGATCCGTTGCGGCATTTGCGCCCTCATCCTTCTTCGTACACATCACGGGGGAAGCCGAGCGCGTTCATGATGACATCCTCGTGTTCATGCATGCGCACCGCTTCAATACCGCCCTGCTCATGGTCGTACCCCAAAATGTGCAGCATGGAATGCACCGTGAGGAACGCCACCTCATGCTGGAGGGAATGACCGTATTTTTCCGCCTGCGCCGTGGCGGTCTCCAGTGAGATCACCACATCCCCCAGCACATAAGCACCCGTATCCGGGTTGAGATCGAATTTTCCGTTTTCCCCCATCGGGAAAGACAAAACGTCGGTCGCCGTATCCTTATGCCGATACTGCGCATTCAGTTCCTTAATCTGCGCATCGTCTACAAAGGTCACGTTCACTTCCGCGCTGCCCTCAAATCCCTCGTTTGCAAGCGTCGCGTTGCAGCAACGGCGCACCAAAAGCCGTAGCCCGGACGGGATTTTTACCGATTTCTGCCGGTTATCTATATATACTTTCAACTTATCCATGGCTATTTTGCACGCCTGCCTTCCTTCTCATACTTCTCATACGCTTTGATGATCTTCTGCACCAGCCGATGCCGCACCACATCCCGCTCATCGAAGTACTGGATGGAAATGTCCTCCACATTTTTCAGGACATGCACTGCGTCCACCAGGCCGCTGCGCTTGCCGTCCGGCAGGTCGACCTGCGTCACATCCCCGGTGATGACAGCCTGAGAATTGAACCCCAGACGAGTCAAGAACATTTTCATCTGTTCGGGCGTGGTGTTCTGCGCTTCGTCAAGGATGATGAACGCATCGTCCAGCGTGCGCCCGCGCATATAGGCCAGCGGCGCCACCTCAATGAGCTGGCGTTCCATCAGGCGCTGGTAATTCTCCGCACCCAGCATATCGAACAGCGCGTCATAAAGCGGGCGCAGATACGGGTCCACCTTGTTCTGGAGATCGCCGGGCAGGAAGCCCAGTTTCTCCCCCGCCTCCACGGCCGGGCGCGTGAGGATGATGCGGCTGATCGACTTGGCCTTATAGGCGGCGACCGCCATGGCGACGGCCAGATACGTTTTGCCCGTACCGGCCGGGCCGACCCCGATAACGATGGTGTTGCTCTCGATTGCCTTGACATACTGCTTCTGGCCCAGTGTTTTGGGTTTCACCGGCCTGCCGCGCGCGGTGATGCAGATGCAGTCGCGCCCCAACTCGTCAACCTTGCTCTCGTCGCCGTCGTTGACCAGCGTGAGCACATAGCGCACGCTCTGCTCATTGAGCTGTTCACCGCGCTCCAGCAATTTCATCAGGCCTTCCACGGCATGCACGGCTTTGCCCACATTTTCCGGCTCCCCCGTCACACGCAGGTCGCCGCCTCGGTTGGAAATCTGCACGTTGAATTCGCGTTCTACCGTCAGAATGTTTTCATCAAAATTTCCAAAAAGCCCCGCGATCTTATCCGGCGTGTCTATCGTGATCGATTGTTCCGCCATTCTCTCACCTTTATAAAGGCCCAACCGCACGCATAAAAGACCGCGGCAGGCCCTGAAATATATGGATATCCGTTTGGCAGGATGCGCGGTGCTCCACGCAGGGATTCCGCAAACAAGGAAACGGATGATCATCCGGCGTATTCTGTATAAAAATTTTGTCTATTAACCCTATTGTTTCATATCATATCATATTTACTATCACAATCCTAGCATCATTATTACTAAATTTCAGGAAATCTGGATAGGTTCCCCCAACGCAATGTCCTCCTCGCAGACATCGTGCGCAATGAGCGTATACCCGTTTGCATCGGTTTTACTCTCCGTTGCGCGGGAAAGAATTTTGACACCGGACAGCTCCGTCTGTTCTTTTTGAGCCAGCGCCCGCGCAGCCGCTGCGGCAACCTGCTCTTGGGAATATGTCACCGCAAGCGGCCTGCACACCCGGTAAACGCGCGTGGTGATGGATACCGGCAGGCGAATGCCGAAAAACTCCGCATTGTCGGTATAAGCATACCGGTTGAAGTCGCCCTGAAGCGCGCCGAAATACAGCGGGATACCGTAATCAAACACATTCAGCGTATACCGCCGCACCTCCTGACCGGTCTCACTGCGCACGGTGGTATGAAACGGGACCGTGACCGAAATGTCGCGCATGGTGCGTGCGACCACCGTGCCCTGCGCGTGGACGATGCGCAGAGCGCCGTCCTTATCCTGGATCATGCCGCTGATGAGCATCTGCCCCGCCGTCACAGCCTCGCCGGCCTGCACCATGGGCTTGCCCGCCTGGACTTCCATCCGCACGATCTGCCCGTCCCAGGCGGCCTTCACATTGCAGGGCACTGCCTGGGGCACGATATCCGGCGGGTAACGCCGTTCCCGCACCCGCACATAGGCCGTGCTGCCGTGCAGGTTGATGGTCACCCCCGAAAGCTCCGGGATGCGCAGCAGCAGGCCGTTCTGGATATAGCGCACCTGCAGAAACATGGAAAACGCGCCCGGACGAAGGCCCAGATCGGCCAACACATGCTCCACCTGCGCGCTGGAAACGCTCTGGTTGCCCGCCACATCCACTTCCCAGACAAAGCTGGAAAAGAACCACACCAGCGCCAGAAATACCGCCAGACCAACCAGGATTCCCAGATGTCTGGAGAACCGTCTGGCCTGGAACGGTGCGCCCTTCTGTGCCTCCCGCGTAAGCGTCACGCCCGCTTCGAGTGCGAGCGGATGCAGCCGGGGAAAATGACGGGCCAGCGTGGCGGCATACAGCACTCCGTCTTTGCTGCGGATGTGCCAGAGCATGATGCCGTTGCGAGCCACAAGGTTCAGGAACCGTTCGGGCGAGCCTCCTTCCGCCCGGAAACGGACATATCCCAGCATATATTGAATGATACGCAGCAGAAACATAGCTGTCCTCCCGCCGCCCACTCTGTCCGGCCAGACTGTTCACAGATATTCCACCGACAGGATGTAGCCCTCTATAATCGCGTAGTTTTTGCGCAGGTTGCGCATGGAAAGCCCGCGGCCGGTGAAGCGTAGCGTGTATTTTCCGGCGTGCAGCCGGATGATGGTATCGTCATATTCCAAGATGGAGCAGTTGCCTTCCACCACCGCTTCGCGGTTTCCGGAAAGCTCCACATGCAGCATGCCGCCCGTAAAGTCAGGCGGTATCTCCAGCGCCTGCGCGGTCTTTTCCAGCACGGCGGCCGGCAGTCTGCGCAGTTTCGCATGGCGTGTTTTGGGATGTTTTCGGGCCATGGCCGTTCCTCCTGCCCGCCGCCCGGCGGCAAAGTATGCGTGCAACCGCCGGCGGTTCCACCATATCGATCCGGTCGGCGGTCCCCGGTCTCTGAAAATTCTATGAGCACCCGGCTATAAAAATACATCCGTGCATATATATGGGATGTCGGTCCGCCGGTTCCGGCGCTTTGTACATAGCCGCGAAAGCAACGCGGCAGAATTTCGCCGCAAACCGTTCTGCATGAAAAACGGCGTATCACCGGCGCGCCTGTCAATCATTTTTACTTTTCACACAAATATTTCCGAAAGCAAGAGGACAGCTATGATCAAAACACCCCGAAACCAACCGCCACGCATCAAAGAGCGGCTGCATGCCTTTCTGCTCACCTCCGGCGCCAGCTTTTTGCTTCTGCTGCTCCTTTTTTCCCCCCAGGCGGGGCTGGACGGCGCACGCACCGGGCTGCTGCTCTGTGCCGAAGTCGTCATCCCCACACTATTTCCATTTCTTGTGCTTTCCTCTTTTGTGATCCATCTTGGGCTGGCCGAACGCTTCGGACGGCTGTTCACCCGGTTAACGGCGGCGCTTTTCAAGCTGCCCGGCGCATCGGCCCCCGTGCTGGTGCTGGGGATACTCGGCGGTTATCCGGTGGGAGCGAGGGCGTGCGCCGAACTGGTAGACACCGGCGCGCTCACACGCGCGGAGGGAAACCGCCTGCTCACCTTCTGCATCAATTCAAGCCCGGCCTATATCATCGGCGCGGCAGGCGCGGGTTTGCTGCACAGCGCCCAGGCCGGCGCGTTGCTCTACGCGGCGCATATCCTGTCTTCCCTGCTGGTGGGGACTCTGCTCGGCATGCACAGCCCCAAACCGTCCGCCGGCGCGCTGGCGCGCCGACCGGTCACGCGCATGCCCGCATCCGGCGCGCTGGTCACCTCTGTAACCGGCGCGGCAACCAGCATGCTGGGCATCAGCGGTTTTGTCGTCTTTTTCTCGTCGCTGTCTTCCCTGCTGTTCTCCACCGGTCTGGTCGGATGGATGGCACGACTGGCCGCCTTTCTGCCGGGCCTGCACTGGTTCGACGCGGGCACGGCGCAAACTCTGCTCAAGGGATTTCTGGAAGTGTCCGGCGGATGCGACGCTGCGGTGCACAACGGGCAATTTGTACTGGAGGCCCTTTCCGCGTTTTTGAGCTGGTCGGGACTGTCGGTTGTCTTTCAGGTGCTTTTTGCCGTACGGGGCACCGGCCTTTCCGCACGCGGCTATGTGGCCAGCCGCCCGCTGCATATGCTCTTTTCCATTTTGTTCACCGTGATACTGTTCTCCCTCTTTCCGGTGGCCATCCCCACTCTGGCCGCAACCTCACGGGTCGCGTTGTCCATGCATAACGCGCCTGCCAGCGCGGCGCTGCTGTTTGCATGCGCGCTGCTTCTGCTGGCACGGGCAACCGTTTAGCCGTGCATCCGGCTTTTCATTTTCATCAAAATCTGCTATGCTAAGAGATGGGGGCGGCTTGCGCCGGCACCTCCGCATGTATTCCATATAATAAGGGAGATAACGGACATGCGTCTGTTTCCGAAAAAAGCATATCCCGCCTGCAAACATTGCCGGTATGGGCGAAAAACCAGCGGCGGAGAAAAAGTCCTGTGCACGCGCAAAGGCATCGTAGAACCGGATTTTTGCTGCCGAAAATATTGCTACGACCCGCTCAAACGGGTACCGGGCCGTCGCCCGGTCCTGCCCGCCTTTTCGCCCGAAGACTTCAAACTATGATCTGTGCTGCAAAGGAGCGGACTATGAAGGAGAAAAGCGTAAAAGAACTGGCTGATCTGATTCTGAACGATCATTCCACCGATAAAGAGGAAGAAGAAGCCCTGCACCTGCTCATCGAAAAACGTCTGGCCAAAGATATCTACAAATCCAAAAACGGAAAGCTCTCCCTTGGCGACCATATGGCGGACAACATCGCCCAATTTGCGGGCAGTTGGAGATTCATTGGTACATTCGTAGCCTGCATGATCGTCTGGATCATTCTCAATGCACTTGCGCTTGCCCACCCATTCGACGCATACCCGTTCATCCTGCTCAATCTGGTGCTTTCCTGCATTGCGGCCATCCAGGCGCCGATCATTATGATGAGCCAGAACCGGCAGGAAAGCAAAGACCGGGAGCGCTCTGAAAACGACTATCTCATCAATTTGAAATCTGAGATCATCATCGCCGACCTGCATGAAAAACTGGACACCCTGCTGGCAAACCAGCAGCGCATTGCAGAACGGCTCAACCGGCTCGAAAAAAAACCGGGCGAATAAAAAACAATGCGCTTGTTATCCCCTGCAACAGGAGGCCCTTTCTGTTCATGCCCACCGGCGAATCGTTGCAACGCGATGTCGCACGTAGCGGGCATCACAGAGCGATGCTTTTTTATGAAGAACCCGGGCCGGGGAATTACGATGGTCCCGAAAATGCACGGCAGATAGCGATGAACTCCTTGATGGCATCTGTCAGGAATTTGTTTTTATGATAAAAAATTGCCAGTTTTCTGCTGAGATCCATGTCTTCGATTCTCAGCTCTTTTAAGAAACCCGATGCGATCTGATCCCGGACAAGCTGAAAAGGCAGCACCGCAATACCCAACCGGTTTTTGGCCGCATTGATAAGCGCTGTCGTGCTCGTGCCTTCCCAATACGGCTGGACAGACAGGCCGATATGATGCATCCTGGAATCAAACAGGTTTCGCACACCGGCTCCCTTTTCCCGCAGGAGCAGGCGTTCGTTCGCGAGATCGGCCGCAGTGATCGGTACTTTGGCGGACAGCGGGTGCTGCGGGTCTGCGACGATGACGATCCGGTCATCACAAAAAACTTCTTTTTTTAGATCGGGTTGATTGTTTTCTTCCATGAGTGCGAGATCCAATTCGTTGCTTCGGAGCATCTCTGTGAGAACGGAAGCTTTGTTTATGTACACCCGGATTTCCGCATCGGGATATAATTCGTTGAATCGTTGTATATACCGGTCGATCAGGGCGGATCCCACCGTATAATTTGCCCCTATGGCCAGCTTTTTGTGCGCGACACTTTCTTTCAGGCTCTCCTCCATTTCATTAAAAAGTTTGGTGATGTGTATGGCGTATTGATACAGCCTTTTGCCTGCTTCGGTGATGAAAAGTTTATGCGAAAGCCGTTCAAAAAGGACAACGCTGTAATAGGTTTCCATCTCTTTTATCGCCTGGCTTACGGATGGCTGCGTCATGAATAATTGATTTGCCGCTGCGGTCATGCTCCGGCTGTCGTGCACCGCAATGAATATCCGCAAATGTCGTATCGTCATCTCAAAGGCTGTTTCCTTTCTCTTTTTTGTCTTGGTCAATCATCGCCTGCTATGCGGGCGCCGTAAACACGAGGCGCTGCGGGATCACAGGCCGTTGGCCACACTCTGTATGCCAGACTGAATATCCGCAATGCTTCACGGCCCGTCTGAGCGACGGAATCAGCGCGCACATCAATTTTTACAACAACAGGCATATTTCGGTAAATGAAAACCACCGGTCGAACCGGTGGTTTTCATTTACCGAACAGCATACATCAAAGGCGATAGCGATTGCGGGGCCTGCGCCGCTTGACACCCGCTTTTTTGCGGCGGTTGTGCCGGTAGGCCAAGATGAAATAGAGCGCCAGCAAGATCACAAGCCCCGCGCAGATGAATTTGAACCACGGCGAGTGGAAAAACTGGCTGATCAGATAAAAGACATACAGCGGCATGGAACGCTCCACTTTTTGTGAAGCCACCAGCTGCACGGTGCCTATTTTCTGCCCGCCAAGCAGCACATCGGCCGTGCAGATAAGCTGCCCCTTCGCCACCGGCGCCGGCACCGATTTCGGCAGGTTATGCGGCACGACGGTCACGGTTGCCTTGCTTTGCGCGGTCGGAATCAGCGCATTGAACTGTTCTTTGGGCACAAGACGGAGATTTTGCTGTTTCCATGCAAACAGCAAGGGCACCTGTGCCTGCGGTGTTCCGGTGTCCAGCAATTCCCGCATCTGGAAACTGCCCAGCACCCATTGATACAGCGCTTTGGTATCTGCAAACGCAGTGTTGTCCACCACCCCGTTGGTGGTGGTTTCTTTCCCGCCCATCACGACCGCGTAATAGGTCATCCCCTTGCTCTGCGCCATGGAAACCAGGCAGG
This sequence comes from Ethanoligenens harbinense YUAN-3, assembly GCF_000178115.2. Classification (NCBI taxonomy): domain Bacteria; kingdom Bacillati; phylum Bacillota; class Clostridia; order Eubacteriales; family Oscillospiraceae; genus Ethanoligenens; species Ethanoligenens harbinense. Next base: position 1,301,780 of record NC_014828.1, on the reverse strand, counting down.
CGCCCGCATCGGTGGTGGTTCCGGTCTTGATGCCTTTGACACTGCTCAGATAGTATTTCGAGCCGCTGGAAAGCAGCAGATTGGTATTCGTGATCTTTACCGCCGTGGTCATGTTCGTGGCGGGGATGGTGTATGACTGGGTGTCTACTACGCCGGCCAGAAAATCGTTTGCCATCACCTGACGGGCGATCAGATACACATCCTTTGCCGTCGTATAGTGATTGGGGTCCTGCAGACCTTCCGGATTGGCGTAGTGGGTGTGGTCGGCCCCGATCTTTTTAGCTTCCGCGTTCATCATATCCACAAACGCGGAAACCGAACCGCCCACATTACGTGCCAGCACCATTGCGCAGTCGTTGCCCGACTTCACCAGCAATCCATAAAGCAGCTGCCGCACCGTGATCTGCTCTCCCGGTTTAAGCCCCAGCACGGAACTGTCGGTGCCGGAGAGCGGCGCAATGTCGTCTTTGGTGACCGTCAGGACGGTATCCATGGCATTACTGTATTTCTGCATCGTCAGCAACGCCGTCATCAGTTTGGTGATGGATGCGGGATACACCTTTGCATCGGCATTTTTTTCGTATATGACGGCGCCCGTGTCGGCGTTCACCAGATAGACCGTACTGGATGAAACAGAAGCGGGCGGATCCCACGCGAGCACAGGCAGGCTGGAAATCCCCACAGCTACAGCCAAAAACAGCACGACGGTCATGATGGTCTTGCGCATGATCAACCTCCGATGATTGTGCAGATATACCCGATCTCTTACGGCAGAAAGCCGGGCAACCTCCTGCCGCGCCGCAAATCCGTGTCGCTCATTCTCCCCGCCATGAGCCAACACGTATCTATTATAGCAGTTTCCGATTAAAAAAGAAAACGATTTGTCCTTTTTTTTCACCTTTGTATGCACAGGCACAATATTGCACAATTCATTATACCTTTTTAAAAAATATACATTGACAGGCGATGTATATTGTGGTATGTTATATCTATCGAAACAAGATTGCGAGGCAAAAGGTGTGTCTATTACTTCCGATCTGATCCGCGGCCACACCGAGGGCATCATTTTATCGCATCTGCACCGGGGTGACAGCTACGGATACGAAATCAACAAATCCATCCAGGAAAAAACCGGCGGCCGGTACGAGCTGAAAGAGGCAACGCTCTACAGCGCGTTCCGCCGCATGGAAGGCGCCGGGTTGATCCGCTCCTACTGGGGCGATAAAGACACCGGCGCCAGGCGGCGGTATTACAGCATCACCGCGCTGGGCCGGCAAGTTCTGGAACAGCATCTGGCCGACTGGGCGGAAGCCAAAGACCTGATCGACCGGCTGCTCACCGCATCCACCCGTTAAAACCGATCAACATTCAAAAGGAGAGGCTGCATCATGTATCAAAAGCTGCGCGCGCATATCGAAGCGCTGTTTGCCAACGCGCCGCACACCCGAAAAGCCCAGGAACTGAAAGAAGAACTGTATGCCGACCTGAGCGCCAAATATGCCGACCTCGTCACACAGGGAAAAAGCGAAGAAGATGCATACCAAATCGTTATCGCCAGCATCGGCGATGTGGACGAACTGCTGCGCAGCCTGCGGTATGACCCTTATGACGCCGACGAGGAAGCCCGCCGCAAAAAATCCGCCGGTATCATTTCCGCCGCGGTGGGTCTGTACATCCTTTCTCTGGTGCCGGTGATGCTCTTTCGGAACACGTTCGGCGCGATTCTAATGTTCCTTTTCATCGCGGCCGCCACCGTCATTCTGGTCTACAATCACGCGTCGAAACCGCGTTATTATCGAGCAGACGACACGGTTGTGGAAGAATTCAAGGAATGGAAAAGCGGCCATGATGATACCCGCAGCCTTTACCGTTCCATTACCGCCGCACTTTGGCCGTTGATCGTCGTACTCTATTTCTTCATCAGTTTCTTCTTCAGCGCGTGGGCCTATTCGTGGATCATCTTCCTGCTTGGTGTCGCGCTGCAAAATATCATCCGGCTGGCGCTGCAACTGCGGAGGGATCGACATGAGTAATCCATACAAACGGCACGGCGCATCACTGCCGGCGCTTGTCATCTGGATCATCATTGCCGCCCTGCTCTTATGCTTCCTGGTTGCCGGGCTCACGCATACGGCCATCAATCCCATCCGGCCCGTCGTTTTCTGGAAAGGCAGCTATACCTCGCAGGAAATCAAAAAAGATGTGGCGCTGGATGGTGTCCACGCCGTCTCGATTTCCGGCAGTGCGGCTGATGTGCGCGTCACCTCTTCCAACGACGATCAGATCCATGTGGACCTCAAACTCCCCACCGACGACAAAACTTCCGCCGCGAACGCTGTCACCATCTCTGACGGCACCCTCTCCATCTCGGCCGACACGGAAAACCACTTTTTCTGGTTCCCGTGGAACTGGTACCCATCCAGCGTGACGCTCGCACTGCCTGCGGCCTATGAAGGCGATTTTTCAATTCAGACCACTTCGGGCGACATTTCTCTGCCGGACAGTCTGCACCTCGGCGCTCTGTCCATCCGCCACACAAGCGGCGATCTGGAGGGCGGCGCGATTACGGCCGCTTCCGCCGACATCCAAAGCACTTCCGGTGAGATCCACTTACAGGCACTGGACAGTCCCCGTTTTACCATTCACCAGACATCCGGCAACACAACCGTGAACCGTCTATCCGGGGCTGGAACGTTCAACCGCGTTTCCGGCGACCTGGAAGCCGATATCGTTTCCATGAGCGGCAACATCTCGTCTTCCAGCATTTCCGGAAACACCCGTTTTTCCCTGCCGGCCGGCCAGTCCGCCAATGTGCGCTTCGGTTGCGTTTCCGGGAACATCCACTCAGACTATCCGCTGTCATTCAACGACGCGCACAACGCGTCCGGCGCCATCGGCAGCGCACCTTCCTATACGCTTTCCGCCCAGACCACATCCGGGAACATCGATCTGACCAAGTCCTGACAACCTTAGAGGCACCCGAAACAAAAAACGCGGCTGTTTTTCGCTGCGCATTTTTTGTTTCGGGTGCCTCTATTTAAAAACAAAATCGGAAATCAATAAAAATTGCATATTAAGGGTTGACATCGATAAAAATATTGGTATAATAGAACTTGCGCTTTTTGCTGCGGGATTGTGTAAGGGTAGCACGACAGACTCTGACTCTGTTTGTGAGGGTTCGAATCCTTCTCCCGCAACCAGCTCAAACCCGCTTTCGATTTTTGGCTTATTTAAGCCAGTGATTGAAAGCGGGTTTTATTTATTTTTATTCTTGGCACAAACTTTTCGCCGCTCAAAAACGGCAATCTGTTCTGCAAAAAGCTCGCACGGAAGATTGCTGTTTCTTAAATTAATCATTCAGGAAAACGCAAAATCAAAAACATCAAACCTAGTATTGATAATGAGATATTGCATGTACAGTAGAATCTGTATCAACGTGATGATTCTGAACATGTGATTTTTGTTTTCACACAGCCTATGCTATAATACATATACCCACCATCCATACAAGGAAAACCTGTAAGGAGAATCATGATGACAAAACGCGCGGCAGAAAAAACTGTGGAGATCACCATGTTCGGCGGCTTTTCTATTCAACGGGGGGATATGGTTCTGACCGATGACCTGCGGCGTACCAAGCAGCCTTGGCTCCTGCTGGAATATCTGATTGCCAACAGGCATACGACGATTTCGCAGGAGAAACTGTTTGAATTGCTGTGGCCGGAAGGAAATTGTGAAAAACCTGCCAATGCCTTAAAAAACCTGATCTATCGCATACGCGGCCTGCTTGAAGGCATCCGTGATGCCGGTGCGTGCGATTTCATCATCTTTACGCGCAACAATTATGCCTGGAACAACGAGATTCCATGCGTTGTCGATACAGAAGAATTTGAAAAGCATTTTCTGGAGGCCCGCGTGCCCGATATTCCGGAAGAAGAGCGCATGCGCGCCTATCGTCTGGCAACCGTATGCTACAAGGGCGAGTTTCTTCCGAAATCCGCATCGGAAGAGTGGGTGGTTTTTCGGAACACGCACTATGCCCGCATTTACATGGAGTGCGTACAGAACCTGTCGGCCCTGCTTCTCAAAAATGGGCAGCATGAAGAAACGGTGGCGCTGTGTGAACACGCAATCGGTTTCGATCCTTTTGAAGAACCGGTGCACGAAATACTAATCCACGCGTATCTGGCGGCAGGCTACCGGCAAAAGGCGATGGATCATTATGAATACATCTCCAACCTTTTCAACGAGAAACTTGGCGTACGTCTGTCCGATCGGTTCCGCAGCCACATGCAGGAAGTTTTTGAAACAATGGACAGCACTGAAAACGATCTCTCCATGATCAGCAAAGATTTAAAAGAAAGCCAAACACCTCCCAGCGCATATTACTGCGATTATGAGATTTTCCGAAATCTCTACCGTATTGAAGCAAGATTTGCCGAGCGGCAAAACCATTCGATTCTAATTGCGCTGTTCACGCTTCGTTCTTCCGCCGCACAATCGGATCCAAAGCGAATCACCGAGGCCATGTCAGTGCTCAAGGACGTCATCCTGCACAGTCTGCGCAAAGGTGACGTGGTTTCCCGGTTCAGCAATTCACAATATCTGGTGATGCTACCGGCGTTGACTTTTGAAAACGGACCGGTGGTGCTAAAACGGCTCATGGAGAAATTCAAAAAAATCTACCGGCATAGAGACATCTCCCTGAACATGACGCTTAATCCCCTCGCCCCCACTACATAGCCGCTTGCAGAACATGGCCGTTCACCCGCACTCTGCAAACAGTTGCAAAACAGGAAGACCTGAAAATCGACAGACGTTGGTTTTCAGGTCTTTCTGTTTTGGTAAATTCTGTAATTTTTTATTTCCTGGAAATACCCTTTCATGTTCACAGGCACTGTAAGAGCAAGGATGAGCATATGGTATAAAAATTTAAAAAAAGTACATAAATTCTTTACAATTGGATGATTTCCCCATCAGTTATGACCGGAACGTGACCGGCGAGCGGTAAAATGTAGATGTGGAGAATATCCTTCTCTTTCCATATGTATATATGTATATACGAACGACTCTATCTCAAAAATGGAATTGCGACCCAAAAACTACGTTAAAGGAGGGCTATACCATGAGGAAGTTTTTAAGCGTGCTCGTGTCATTGCTGCTTGGCTTTTCCTCCTTTCTTCCTACGACTGCAAACGCGGTTACACCCGCGACTGCGCCAGGAACTTATTCCTCAATTGACCAAACCAGTCCATTAAACATTGACGGCTATGATGTGGCAGCCGTCAAACAGGCTACCTTCCTTGTCGTTTGGACAAGGTATCCCGTATCCCAAGACATCCAGAGCCTCATCACGCAAAGCCTGCAAAACGTTCCCGGTTCACAGTCCACAACAAACGCGGTCTATTTCAGCGGGGTGCCCGCCCCCGGGCAAACCATTACCTGCCCCGCACCGGCTTGGGCCGACAGCAATTTCGGCCAATATTACGTGCAATACGGTACAGACGGTCATCTCTATCTCCATGCAACCAAAATCAGCCATTATGTTGTGGGAAATAATGTGTTTCCCTCTTTCAAGGTTAAAAAAGAAATTACCGGCACCTCCACGTTTCCGGATAGTGGTTTCGATTTTGTGCTGAAAGAGGGTTCCACTACGGTCGGCACCGCACACGCCGACAAGGCCGACACCCCATTTTCGTTTAATCTGAACTCCAATTTCCATATGCCGATCACCTTCACCATGAACGAGGTGCAGCCCAGCCCCGTTCCTACCGGCTGGACATACAGCGCCATCTCCTATACAGTAACCATTGATCAAAATCTCAACCTTACCTATGTAGAGAACGACTCATCTTTGCTACAATGCCCGCCTTCCACCACAACTCCTACCATTTTCACTTTTACCAACAATTACACCACCCCCCCACCTGCCACCGTTGATATCCACGGCACCAAAGCAGTCACCGGCACCCCGACGACCACCCCGACTTTCAGTTTTGTACTGAAAGACGGCACCACGACGGTCGGCACTGCACAAGTCACAGGGGCCGGCGACTTCACATTCACAAATATCCCGGTTCCGGCAAGCGGCTCCAAAACCCTCACCATGAGCGAACAGACGCCCACCCCCGTTCCCACCGGCTGGACATACAGCACCGCCTCCTACACGGTCACCATCCAGTCCAACGGCAGCGTCGTATATAATACCAGCGACGGTCGGCAGCCCACGTTCACCAACAGTTACATCACCCCTCCTCCTGCCACCGTTGATATCCACGGCACCAAAGCAGTCACCGGCAACCCAACGACGATCCCGAACGGCGGTTTCAGCTTCGTACTGAAAGACGGTACCACTACGGTCGGCACCGCACAGGTCAGTGGAGCCGGCAACTTCACATTCGCAAACATTCCGGTTCCGGCAAGCGGCTCCAAAACTCTCACCATGAGCGAGGTGCAGCCCGGCACCATCCCCACCGGCTGGACATACAGCGGTGCCACCTATAATGTCATCGTAGGCGCAGACGGCAGCGTCAGCTATCAGACAAGCGCCGGCATTCCTCTGGACGGTCTGCCCACCTTTACCAACAGCTACACCACCCCTGTCCTCAGTACGATCCATGCTACCAAAATCATCGCCGGCAGCCCGACGGCGATCCCGGACGGCGGTTTCAGCTTCGTGTTGAAAGACGGCACGACCACGGTCGGCACCGCGCAGACAGACAAAGCCGGCACCGTTACGTTCTCCATGAGCAGCAATTTTCAGCTGCCCGCCAACGGGACCACCACCCTCGTCATGAGCGAGGTGCAGCCCGGCACCATCCCCACCGGCTGGACATACAGCGGTGCCACCTATAATGTCATCGTGGGTGCAGACGGCAGCGTCAGCTATCAGACAAACGACGGCATCCCGCTGGACGGCCTGCCCGTATTCATTAACAGCTATCTCGCCACCCCCACTTTGAGTGATATCCAGGCTACCAAAATCATTACCGGCAGCCCAACGACGATTCCGGACGGCGGTTTCAGCTTCGTGCTGAAAGACGGTGCAAACACAGTCGGCACCGCGCAGACAGACAAAGCCGGCACCGTTACATTCTCCATGGGCAGCAATTTCCAGTTGCCCGCCAGCGGGACCACCACCCTCGTCATGAGTGAAGTACAGCCCGGCACCATTCCCACCGGCTGGACGTACAGCGGCGCCACCTACAATGTCATCGTAGGAGCAGACGGCAGCGTCAGCTATCAGACAAGCGACGGCATCCCTCTGGACGGTCTGCCCACCTTTACCAACAGCTACACTGCCCCTGTCCTCAGTGCGATCCAGGCTACTAAAATCATCGCCGGCAATCCGACGACGATCCCGGACGGCGGTTTCAGCTTCGTACTGAAAGACGGCTCGACCACGGTCGGCACCGCGCAGACCGACAAATCCGGTACCGTCACATTCTCCATGGACAGCAATTTCCAACTGCCTGCCAGCGGGACCACCACCCTCGTCATGAGCGAGGTACAACCCGGCACCGTTCCCACCGGCTGGACATACAGCAACGCCACCTATAATGTCATTGTAGGCGCAGACGGCAGCGTCAGCTATCAGACAAGCGACAGTATAGCGCTTCCGGTGCTGCCCATATTCATTAACAGCTATTTCGCCACCCCCAATCTGGGTGATATCCAGGCCACCAAAATCATTACCGGCAGCCCGACGACGATCCCGGACGGCGGTTTCAGCTTCGTACTGAAAGATGGCTCGACCACGGTCGGCACCGCGCAGACCGACAAAGCCGGCACCGTCTCGTTCTCGATGGACAGCAATTTCCAGTTGCCCGCCAGCGGGACCACCACCCTCGTCATGCGTGAAGTACAGCCCGACACCCTTCCCGCCGGCTGGACATACAGCGGTGCCACCTATAACGTCATCGTAGGCACAGACGGTAGCATCAGCTATCAGACAAACGACGGCATACCCTTGGACGGTCTGCCCACCTTTACCAACAGCTACACCGCCCCTGTCCTCAGTGCGATCCAGGCTACCAAAATCATTACCGGTAACCCAACGACGATTCCGGACGGCGGTTTCAGCTTCGTACTGAAAGACGGCTCGACCACGGTCGGCACCGCGCAAACCGACAAAGCCGGAACCGTCACGTTCTCGATGAACAGCAATTTCCAGTTGCCTGCCAGCGGGACCACCACCCTCGTCATGAGCGAGGTGCAGCCCGGCACCGTTCCCACCGGCTGGACATACAGCAACGCCACCTACAACGTCATCATAGGCGCAGACGGCAGCGTCAGCTATCAGACAAGCGGCGGTGCAGCCATAAACGACCTGCCCAGCTTTACCAACAACTATATGGCTGTCCCCGTCACCCCGGAAACGCCTACTCCAACAGCAGTCGCCGGAGAATCCTCCACGATCATCGAAAATCCATATACCGGAAACACCGCGTATCCGCCGCTCGCATCTGTATTCGCTATGTTGGGTTTGGCCGGTCTGGTGACCGCCGCTCTCCGCAAAAAACACCGCGACCATTCGAATGACAAGCGTGATTGAAACCTGCGGAATGTCTGCCATAACGAAAACACCTGCGCGACAATAGAGCGATGAACAAAACCCGAAAAAATGGATGAACGAAGTCCCTGGCTGTTAACTGCCAGGGACTTCACTGTGTCTAGACAAAACGCCCGCGGTTCCGTAATGAAAACCGCGGGCGTTCATTTGCATCTGTTTTAGAGCATCCTGTTTTTTGCTGTGTGCCTGCTTAGATCTTATCGATATCCAAAACCGTGTTTAACAGCACATTGGTGCCTTTCACGCAATCGTCGATCGGGGTATACTCTTCTTCGCAGTGGCTGTGGCCGTCGATGCTCGGCACAAAGATCATCGTGGTGGGCAGCACGTCCGCCACATACTGCGCGTCATGGCCGGGGCCGCTGTACATCCGTTTGCCCGGATAGCCCAACTCTTGCATGTTCTTTTCCACCAGGTCCACGAACGGTTTATGGAAGTGAACCGTTTTGCGCGACCAAAGTTCCTTATAGGAAACCGCACATTTTTCCAGTTCTTTAGGCAGGCCTTTGATGACCTCTACCACCTGCTGCACGATCGCAGGGTCTTTATGCCGCGCATCAAGCGTAAAACGCACATCGTCGGGAATGACGGTATGCACATTCGGCTGTGCCACGATACGTCCCATGGTAAAGACCAGTTCATCGTCAATCTTGGACAGTCTGTCATACAGCATGCAGATCAGTTCCGCTGCCGCATGCAGCGCGTCCCGGCGCATTTTCATCGGCGTAGTGCCTGCATGGTCAGCCTGGCCGGTGGTGTGGATTTCATAGTTGACCATCCCCACGACACCTTCCAGCACGCCGATTTTCAGGTGCTCGGCTTCCATCACCGGGCCCTGCTCAATGTGCAGTTCCAAATAGGCCATCTGTTTTTCCGGACTCAGACGGTTTTTCACGTCACCCAGATAACCGCTTGCTTCAAGCGCCTCACCGAACGTGACGCCCTCTTTGTCCTTGACGGCCAGCATGGCATCACGATCGAATTTGCCGGTGATGACACCGGAAGACATCATGGCCGGGTCAAAACGCGCACCTTCCTCGTTTGTCCAGACGATCACGGTGATGGGGTGGCGGGTCTTGAGCTTGTTGGTGGCAATAGTCTCGGCGGCTTCCAAGGCGGTCAGAACGCCCAGCACGCCGTCGTAGTTGCCGCCTTTGACAACCGAATCCAGATGGGAACCCATGGAGATGGCCGGCAGGTCTTCGGTTCCCGACAGTGTGGCATAGATGTTGCCCATGTCGTCGGTCTTGACGTCCATACCCAGCTTTTTGCACCGGCTGCAAAACTCCGCGCGGGCTTGCAGCGCCGCTGCACTCAGGGACAGGCGGGTAATCCCACCGCCCGCAGTGGCGCCAAACTTGCTGAACGTGGTAATTTTATCCTGCAGACGCTCTTTGCTACAATATTCCATTGACATAACCCTCTTTCCATAAAGTATGGTTTACAGCATTTCCTTGTCAACGGTGCCAAGCACCTCGTCCATCTTGGCCAGTTCTTCTCTGATCTGCTCCTCTGTGATAATAAGCGGCGGACAGACCAGCACCATGTTTTCATGCGAGTAGGTCATAAACCGCTTTTCTTTGAGCATGCCCACGATCTTGCCCATCACGCCTTTGGGATCGCCGCCATAAGAAACGAGCGGTTCCCTGCTCGCTTTGTCTTTGACCAGCTCTATCGCGGCGAACAGCCCAATGTAACGCACATCGCCCACGCAGGCGTGTTTGGCTTTCATGGCTTCCAGTTCCTCGCCCAGCACTTTGCCGACTTTGTTGACGTTTTCGAGGATGTTGTGCTCTCCGTAATAGCGCACGCAGGCCACGCCGGCGGCGCAGGCCAGCGGGTGGCCGCTGTAGGTCAGGCCGCAGGAAAGGAAGTGATCGTCGAAATAGGCGGCGATCTCTTTGCTGACGGCCACACCGCCCAATTGGACATAGCCGCAGGTGACACCTTTGGCGAAGGTGACGATATCAGGTTTGATGTCCCAATGTTCAAAGGCAAACATCTTGCCGGTGCGGCCGAAGCCGGCCATGACCTCGTCGCAGATCATCATAATACCGAATTCATCACAGATCTTCCGCACGCCCTGCAGATAGCCGTCCGGCGGAATGATAACGCCGTTGGAGCCGGTGATGGTTTCCAGCACGATAGCGGCGATGCTGTCCGGTCCTTCGTAGCAAATCTGCTCGCGCAGTTTGGCTACATAGTATGCCGCGGCTGCCTGCTCGCTCTCAAACTGGATCTGTTCGCGGTACAAATACGGGTCGAAGAATTTGACAAAACCGGGAATACCGGGTTCCAGCGGATAGCGCCGGGGCTCACCTGTCAGGTTACCGGCGCCGAACGTGGAGCCGTGGTAGCTTCGGTAGCGGCTGAACACCTTTTTGCGCCCGGTAAACATCCGCGCCATTTTGATGGCGTTTTCGTTGGCATCCGCGCCGGCATTGGTGAAGAAGACCTTACCGAAATTGTCGGGCATCAGGCCTATGACCATCTCCGCCAGATCTGCGCGGCTCTCCACCGCAAAACTCGGACCCATGTAACAATACTGATCCGCCTGCTCTTTGATAGCCTCGACAATTTCCTTATTGCCGTGCCCAAGATTCAGGTTGACCAGTTGGGCAGACATATCCGAATACCGGTTGCCGTCATAATCCCAATAGTAGATGCCTTCCGCCTTTTCCACCGCAATGGGGTTGAGCCCCCCTTGCTTCGACCAGGACTGCAGGTTGTATTTGACCGATTTCTGTTTGATGATTTCCGCTTTGCTCTGTGCTGTTGTCGCCATAATTTCCATACTCCTCTATTCTATATCGCCACAACAGACGGCCGGAGCCGCCTGCCGGACCAAAACCGGCAAATCAGGCTTTTGCGACCCGTTCTCCCGGGTGGATGGCCTGTGTGGGGCAAACCAGCGTACACAGATGACAGCCCACGCATTTTTCCGTCAGAACATCCGGCCTGCGTGTGGTTTTTTCCCAGGAAATTGCCTGATGCGCGCCATCCCGGCAGGAAATAAAGCACCTTCCGCAGCCCACGCAAGCGTCCCGGTCAATCACGGGCAGCACGCGGTAGTCACGCCGGAGCGCGCTACTTGGTACAAGATGCGGCAATGCGCGTCCCACCAGTTCATCCAGATGACGAATGCCCTTGTTCTCCATATAGGCCGCCAAACCGTCCCGCATGTCATCGACGATGCGATAGCCATATTCCATCACCGCCGTGGTGACCTGCACATTGCGCGCGCCCAGCAGAAAAAATTCCAACGCGTCGCGCCAGGTCTCGATGCCGCCGATGCCGCTGATCGGCACGTTCTGCAACTGCGGGTGTTTGGCAAGATCGTGGATGAAGCGCAGCGCAATCGGCCGAACCGCTTCGCCGGAATATCCCGAAACGGACGACTGTCCGTCAACATCGGGATAAGCGCTGAAATGCTCTACATCCAGCCGGGTGATGCTCTTGATGGTGTTGATGGCGGCAATGCCGTCGGCGCCGCCGCGCATGGCGGCGATGGCCACCGGCTCCATGTTGCCGATGTTGGGCGTCATCTTTGCCAGCACCGGCAGTTTGGTTCCCTTGCGCACCGCGCGGCAATAGGTTTCCACCAATTCTTTACTCTGGCCCACGTCGCTGCCCATGGTGCTTTTGGTCATCTGCGGGCAGGAAAAATTGCACTCCAGCATGTCCACGCCGACCTGCTCGGCCAGCCGCGCCAGCTTGGTCCACTCCTCCTCCGTTTCACCCATGATGGAGGCCACCAGCACTTTTTGAGGATACGCCTGTTTCAGCCGCCGCAGGACATCCATGTTTTCTTCCAGCGGGTGGTCGGAAATCTGCTCCAGATTGCGAAACCCGCCGAATGCAACGCCCCCATGCGACAAAGTGTCAAAGCGCGGGGAGACTTCATTGGCCTGATAGAAGCCGATGGTCTTGAACACGATGCCGCCCCAGCCCGCTTCCAGCGCACGGGCGCACATTTCATAGTTGCCCGCCACGCAGGAAGACGAAAGGAAAAACGGGTTTTCACACGGCACGCCGCAAAAGGTAATGGATAAATCGTGTCTCATGTTTTTCCCTCCGCAAAGGCCCGCGCTCGTTCTGCGGCAATCCGCCCTTTCCGCACGCTGAACGCTGCGTCGTCCGGACCGTCCGCCAGATCACCGCTCGGAAACACACCGGGCGCATCCGGCGCCACCCCAAACTCCTGCGCCGCCTCTTTGGAGGCGACGACCACGGCGCCGAATTTAGACAATGCGCCGGCTTTGATCTGTGCTCTGGCATCTTCCACAGACAACAGATGGATACCCAGTTCCACCAGCATATTCATGCCGTCGCCCAGCACATCGCGGTCGCCGCCCTTTTCCATCAACTGCCGGAGAATGTCCGCGCTCCACAGAAAGCCGCTGGCAAAAATCGTGACCTGCACGCCATCCAGCGCAAGCGCGGCGGCGGCGGAAAGTGCCGCGATATTGGCTCCAAGCACCGCAATCTTCACACCGGTCGGTTCCCGCCGTGGCTTTGGAAAGGCTCCCTCCACGCAGGCCTGATGCGCGATATAGGTGTGCAGCATGGAGATATTGACCGGGCGGTCGATTTTGCCGCGTATGCAGACCTTTTCACAATAGCGGTCAGCCGTGCAGAGCATGGCGCACACACTGCCGAGCGGATTGTTTTCCAGCGCCTGTCTGGCGCCGGCCCGGCGATTATCCAGACGAATTGCCTGGATGAACGCGGCGGGGTCGGATTTTGCCGGGCAGATTTTGGTACACGGCGCGTCATAGCAGAGCAGACAGCGCTCCGCCTCCTGCAGGATGGTGATCTCATACGGTTTCATAATCGTCGTTGCCTCTCATCGTACCGTGTGGGTTGCGAATATCATGCCTTGCTTTCCGCGCTGCGGCCTGCGCGTTTGAGAAATTTCCCCCAGCCTGCTTCCCCGCAGAATGTGCCGTCTTGGAAGACCAGCCGCCCGCGGGAATAGGTGCGGGTCACATAGCCTTTGAGCCGGACGCCTTCCCAGATGGTATAGTCGCAGTCGGAATGCATGTTTTCATTGGTAATGGTAAAGTCGATTGCCGGGTCATACAGGACGATGTCCGCATCCTTGCCGGGCAAGACCGCACCTTTTTCCGTGCAGCCGAAGATATCCGCCGGATTTTTGGAGCAGAGCTGCACCGCCCGATTGAATGTCAAACGGCCTTTGTTTGCCTCGCTGAGCATGTAAGGATAGAGATTCTCAATACCCATGCAGCCGTTCGGGATCTTGGTGAAATCGTCCTTGCCCCAGTCTTTCTGCTTGGTAGTGAACGGGCAGTGGTCGGTCGCGACGGTGGTAATGAAGCCTTTTTTGATGCCTTCCCACAGAGCATCCTGACTGGCCTGCCCCTTCATGGGCGGCGAGCAGACAAAATTCCGCCCATCTTCGCGTTTGTAAACATCGCAGGTAAAGTGCAGATACTGCGGGCAGGTTTCCGCATAGATGGTATACCCTTCCGTCACGGCTTCTTCCACCGCTTTCATCCCGTCGGCGTTGGCCAGGTGGACGATATAGAGCGGAGCGCCCGTGGACTTGGCCCAATGGATGGCACGTTTGTCTGCCTCCGCCTCCACGAATTCCGGCCGGCTCAGATAATGGTACCATGCGGAGGTCTGTCCGTTTTTCAGAAAATTCTCGATGTTCAGGTCAATGATATCGGGGTTTTCCGCATGCACGCTGATAAGCGCGCCGGTCTCCCTGGAGCGCAGCAGAGCTTTGTAGATATCCGCGTCACTCATCATCAGGCCGTCTTTTTTGTAGACCATGAAGAGCTTGTAGCTCATCAGCCCGTATTCGACCGCGTCCTGGAATTCGGTAAGCACGTCGTCCGTCAGATCGGTCAGCGCCACATGGAAAGCATAATCCACGCAGGCCTGTGGGCGGCAGAGCGCGTCCCGCTCTTGCGCGATCTCCCGGATGCCCATGCCTTTGCGCTGGATGGCAAAATCGAACACTGTGGTCACGCCCCCGCAGGCGGCCGCCCGTGTGCCGGCAAAATAGCTGTCGGCGGAAACCGTGCCGTTAAACGGCATTTCCAGATGGGTGTGGGAGTCGATGGCGCCCGGCAGAACATACTTGCCGGATGCATCCACGATTTCCGCGCCCGCGGCATCCAGGCCGCTCCCGACCGCCGTGATCTTTCCGTTCTCAACCAGCACATCCGCGCGGATGGTACTGTCGGAATTCACGATGAGCCCATTTTGAATCAGCATCTTCATACAACGTTCACTCCTTATCTGTTGTTCATGCTCTGACGTTGAGGGTGATTATTCATGGAACTGAGAGATAAAAAACAAAAAGACGCCGTTACAGATTCCCTGCGGAATTTGCAAGCGTCTTTGCTTCCTGGCCATATAGATTTATGCGATTGTTCTAAATGCATAAACATCATACTTATATTATAAGCCTTTCTTCTCATCTGTATATGTGCCAAGAAGCCAATTCCTCACGGTTTATTTTGTGTCATATGTCCTTCTTCTCCAGGGGCATGCCTTCATAAGAGAAAAACCGCTGGATTTTGAAAGCGATCTGGAGGCTGATTTTCACTTCCGCGTCCTTGAGGCTCTGCTGCAAGATCTCTTCTATGCGGTGAAGCCGATATTGCAGCGTGTTTCGGTGGATAAACAGGCGCTGGATAGTTCTTGCGGTATTCTCACCGTCTTCCAGGAACACCTGCAGGGTCTCGGTAAACTTTGTGTTGTTCTCCTCGTCATAGCGCAAAAGCGGCCCCAATGTCTCCATATAAAAATCCGCCATAGCCGATTTGTCGGTGACCTTGTTCAAAAACTTGAAGATCCCTGCATTACGGTAGATCATATATGGCTTTTCGGGGTTGTCTTTTGCCAGTTTGAGCGCGAGCTGGGCCTCGCTGTAGCTTTTTTTTAGCTGCTCAATCTGCCCATAGCAACTGCCCAGGCCGATACAAAAATCCATGCCCTCCATTTTTTGCCGGACCTCTTTACAGACAGCCACGGCAATCGCCTCAGCCTGTTCCAGTTCGTGCGCCGCACCCATCGGCACAGCCAGCACAAAATGGTTTCCTTTCCACATGGTGAGGGCTTTTTGGGAACGCTGGGCCAAGATGTTGCCGATCAGATACCGGATCTTATGCTGGCAGTTGATATAACCCACCCGCTCAGTCTTGTCCGCATAAGACTGCAGATCAGGGAATTCGATGTTGACAATGCCCATCGGGCCGCTCAGATCATAGCCGTAAAACTCGGCCGAATACAGATAGTCTGCATAATGGTTTTCATCCGAAAGCAGAATCTTTTCCAACAGGTAGGAGATCGAGGATTCCTCCATCCCGCTTTCCACAATGGCCGTGCAGATCCATTTGGTCACATCCACAAGGCGCACGGCCCACGGCAATTCCAACAAAGGGAATCCCAGCTGGTTGGCTCGCTCAATCGCCTTTTGCGGCACTTTATCTATAAATTTGCCCGTATTGACAACCAACCCCGCCACGTGCTTGCCTGCCAGCTGTTCGATCACCGGAACCAGCTGATCCGTATCGTCTCCGAACATAATGCCCGTCAGAAACGCCAATTCGTTGCCCACCAAAAACTGGATTGCCTCCATGCTTTCCAGCACATGTGTCCACCGGATCGCATTAGACAATCCCCTGGATCCGGCCAGCAAAATGATATCTTTTTTGAGTTCCGGCATATTCAGCACGGATCCGCATGTGATGGACATTTCAACACTTCCTTTCTGTCACCGCACAAACGATCCTTTCGGTTCTTGGCCTTCCACCTTACAAAAAAGCGCCGCAGCAGTGAAAAACTGCGGCAGCTTTTTAAAAGCA
Organism: Ethanoligenens harbinense YUAN-3; assembly: GCF_000178115.2. Lineage (NCBI taxonomy): Bacteria > Bacillati > Bacillota > Clostridia > Eubacteriales > Oscillospiraceae > Ethanoligenens > Ethanoligenens harbinense. The sequence continues at coordinate 1,285,367 of NC_014828.1, read as the reverse complement.
AAAAATGGACTGTTCAAAAAGTCTCTGTCTGTGCATGCAAAACGGTACGCGAATCCTCCGCCTGTTCCAGCAATGCCGCCGCCTCATCGAGCATGGTTTCATTCAGCACGCGGAAACCCGCCTCCATCAGCAGCTGCGAGGCCCGGCCCGCGCCCGCGATCTTTGTGCCGGTAAACGTGCCGTCGTAAATGAAACGGATACCACAAGAAGGGCTGTCTTCCTTCATGATGGCGAACAGCACATCGTGCTCCTTGGCAAGACGCAAGGCTTCACGCGCGCCGGTTTCGTAAGGTTCGGTTACGTCTTTCCCTGCGCCGGTGAGCACTTTCTCGCCAACACGCTGGGAATCGGGCCGGGGTGTCGGCAGACCGCCGAAAACTTCCGGGCAGACCGGAACCAGACGCCCCTCCTCTTTCCATTTTAAAAACCGTGGATCGTCACAGTTGAGCATCTCGCCGTCATAGCGGCAGAGCCAGCCATACAGGCAACCGCTCACCAAAATTTTCCGCATGGATGCACCCCCTTTCGCACTGTGATGAACTGTGATTATATGAGGATTTATTTACCGGTCGCTTCTTTCCAGTAAGACGTATCGATTGCTTTGGAAACATCCGCCGCTTTGGTCAGCAGGCCATACTTCAAGCCCAGATCGGCCGTCTGCTGGAGAGATGTCATGTCGATAGAACCGACATTGGATTTGTCAAAACCGCTCGGAATAACCAGCTTGGCAACCTGCTCGGCCATAAATTTCTGGTGCTCCAGGGAAACGCTCTTGTTCTTCTGGTAGACATAGGTGCCGGCGGCATCCGGATCGGCGCAGGCGGTCTGCCAGCCTTTGATGGAGGCTTTCAGGAATTTGACGATGGCATCTTTATTTTGGGATGCCCATGTTTTATTGACAAACAGGTTGTCTTCCAGCATGGCCACGCCCGCATCGTTCATATCGATCACATTCAGGTCGGAGGCTTTCAGACCATTTTCCAACAGCAGGCCGTATTCGTTGTAGGTCATAGCCTGAGCCGCGTCCACTTGGCCGCTGATCAGCTGGTTCATGGTGAAATCCTGCTGCACCAGACTGACGTCCTTGTCTTTGTTCAAGCCATTTTTGCCGAGCAGAGCATACAGTTCATACTCGTTGCCGCCAAACCAGGATGCGACCTTTTTGCCCTTCAGATCGGCAACGCTGTTGATATTGCTCGATTTTTTGGAAACGAGCAGCATGGCGCTCTTCTGGAAGACCTGCGCGATCTCGGTCAGCGCCCAGCCTTTTTCCTGATATTTCAGCAGGCTGGAGGTCCAGGTTACGCCGATGTTGGCCACACCGTTGTTGACCTGCTGCTCCGGGATGATGTCGCTGCCGCCGGGAAGAATGGTAACATCCAGGCCCTGATCTTTATAATATCCTTTTTCCTGCGCCACATAATACCCCATGAACTGGGACTGCGGCAGCCATTTCAACTGCAGCGTAACTTTCGTCAGCTTACCGGAACCGCTCGAGGAACAGCCTGAAAACAGGCCGGCCACCATGACAGCCGCCAGAGCTGCCGCCAGAATTGCGAGACTTTTTCTCTTCTTTTTCAACATTCTGATCACTCCTGTTGTTTAATATGAGTACCATTTATCTTTGTGAAGAATGCCATTTAATGGCGTTCTTTTCCACCAAAACGATGATGCTGTACAAAACGACTCCCGCGATGGACGCCACCACAATATAAGACCAGCCGGTGGCCATTTCCGCCTTGCGCAGATTGTCTTTAATGCCAAAGCCCAGCCCGGAAGTGGACGTGGCGAAATATTCACTGATGATTGCCGCGATGATGGACGCCGCCACATTGATCTTAAAGGCAGTGAACACATAAGGCAGGCAGTTCGGCAGACGCAGCTTCCGGAAAACCGTCCATTTATCGGCCGCCACCATCTGCATAAGGTCGAGTGAAAACGGCTTTACCGTGCGCAGTCCGCTGTAGGCATTAAACGCCATGGCCGCCATGCACACCACTGTGACCACGCCGATCTTCTGTGCCATACCGGTTTTAAACCAGAGGTTCATAATAGGTGAAAGCGCCACGATGGGAATGGCGTTGATGGCCGAAACCAGCAGGATCCCGCCGTAGCCCCATTTGGGGAACCAGACGGAGATGACCGCAACGATAAACCCAATCAGCGAACCGAGCGCCATCCCGATCAGCGCGCCGGTTATGGTGTCTGCGCAGTCCGTCATCGTTTTTCCAAAATTCCGCACCAATGCAGCCATAATATCGGTGGGCAGCGGAAGCTGGTAGGTCTCAAGATTCAAAAGGGCATGGAATACTTTAAGCTGCCACAAGGCAATAAACAGAACCCCAAACGCGATCGGGAGCACATAACTAGCCCAGGTTGCTTGTTTCTTCTTCATGCTGCATCACCGGCTTTCTCTCCAACTGATTCCTGCTTCCAGGGGATCAGGAACCGCTCCAGAACGACGATGACATAATAACTGATGATTCCCATGAGCGCGCTGATTGCCACAGCCGCCCAGAATGTATCCATCATGCTGGAATAGAGCGCGTACAAGATCCGCACGCCGATCCCGCTGCTCGAGCCCAGCATGTCCACCAGAATGGATGCCGTGACCGCCATCGGCGCCGTGATCTTCAAACCGGTGAACAGTTGCGGCAGCGATGCGGGAATCATGAGCTTGCGGTACACTTCAAACTTGTTGGTCGCGATGGAATACAGCAGCTCCCGTTTATCCTGCTCCACGCTCCGCAGTCCGCTGAGCATATTGACCGAGACCGGAAAGAAGGTGATATATGCCGCGATAAAAATGCGGGACACATCCATGTCGCGTACGATATTGAAAATGATGGGGGCCAGACCCAATACCGGGATCATCTGCGAAATAATCAGATACGGAAACGCGATTTTTTCCACGATTTTGGACAGGCTCATCAAAATGGCTAGAATAATCCCGACCAAGGCCCCCAGCGCAAACCCGATTGCCGCTCTGGAAAACGTGACCGCCGCATCTCCCGCCATATCCTGTCCGTTTTGAGCCAGCACGGCAATCACGGTATGAAAATACGGCAACTTTTTGGCCGCCATGGGGTCGTGTATAACATTTTGCAGGAAAAACGCGGCCAGTTCCCAGACCAGGATAACGCCAATCAGCCAAACAACAGCCACGATCCTCCGGTCTTTTTTTGTGATGCCCAACGCTTACACTCCCTCAAAGCATTTTCTAATCTTCGCCACATATTCATAGAACACCGGTTTCTCGCGCAGTTCACTTGTGCGGGGCCGCGGCAAGTCGATATCTACGATGGCGGAAAGACGGCCCGGATGGGGTGAAAGAACGACCACGCGGTCGGAAAGGAATACCGACTCCGCGATGTTATGGGTGACAAAGATGATGGTCTTTTTGTTCTTGCTCCAAATGTTCAGCAGGTCCTCATTCAGTTTTTCCCGAGTGAACTCGTCCAATGCGGAAAACGGCTCGTCCATCAGCAAAATTTCGGGTTTAAGCGCCAGCGCACGGGCGATGCCCACCCGCTGCTGCATGCCGCCGCTGAGTTCGAACGGGTATTTATAGCCGAAATTCTGCAGGCCCACCAGTTCCAGAACATCGTTGATACGGGCCGTCCGCTCCTTGCGCGGAATTTTCATAATCTCCATAGGCAGGCAAATGTTCCGCCGCACCGTCCTCCAATCATACAGAACCGGGTTCTGAAACACGATGCCGAATTTCTGCTGCAAGCGGATCTCCCGGGGCGACTGCCCCCGGATGGAAATGTTGCCTGTGGTGGGCTGGAGAAGATCCGCCACCAGGCGAAGCAGTGTCGTTTTCCCGCATCCGGACGGTCCTAATAAGGAAATGAATTCCCCTTCGCGAATATCCAGATTGATGTTTTGCAGCGCGGAGATCGGTTCTCCGTTTTTTCCGGTATATGTCATACTGACATCACGGATTTGAATATCTGTTGTACTCATGCAGTTACCCCCCGACTTCATCATTGCAATCACGCGCCCGGCTTTCCCTCTGTCTCTATTTTGCCGGTACAAGCAGCCTTAAGACATCCAAAAAATGCAAAAAGACGCTGAAATACCATCAGCGTCTTTGCTCATGAAAACAGGTTTCTTGAATTCTGACACAACCTGTGCCGTCCTAAGGCTCCTGCTTGATTTCTATTCGATTGTACACCACTATGATACGTTCCAGAACGTTATCCATATGATAGCTTCATTATATGGATTTATCGTTCCTTTGTCTATGTGCTGTTTACACAAAAAGAAAACCATAGCCTTTGTTTGGCGGGGGCTAACGACACAGCTCGGAACCTGCCGAAAGTTATCGAGATCCGATACGAATGGACATTTCCCCGAGCGTATGTTTCGGCCGCACAAGCGCTGATGCCGGATGTTATGCAATCTCACAACAATTTCGAAAAATCCTTGACAAAGCGTACGGCCTTGTATACTTTAGAATCATGTGATTTTTCGAACATTTCTATCAACAAACAATAAACAATGAAACTGGAGTGTAATAGAATGCCTATAAATTTCTTTCTCCCCACACGCATTTTGATGGACGACGGTTGTGTCCGCAAACATGCCGCCGTATTCAAAGAATTAGGGAAAAAAGCCCTGATCGTAACCGGTAAGCATTCCGCGAAAGCAAACGGTTCTCTGCAGGACGTGGCGGACACACTCACTGCGCAGGGCATCGACTATACCGTCTTCGACCGGGTCGAAACCAATCCTTCCATTGCAAATGTACGCGAGGGCGCCGCATTTGCCAAAGAACATCACGTGGATTTCGTGATCGGCATCGGCGGCGGTTCGCCGATGGATGCGTCCAAAGCCATTGCGCTGCTGGCCTGCCAGGACCTCGCGGATGAGGTGCTCTTCACCGGGCCGTATACACAGGATATCCTTCCGCTCTTACTGCTGCCCACCACCGCCGGAACCGGATCGGAAGTGACGCAATACTCCATTTTGACCAATGACAGAGCACAATCCAAAACCAGCATCGCCAACCCGCTGATCTTCCCCAAGATCGCCATGATCGACGCAAAATACACACCGAACCTCCCCCTGCGCACCACCATCCATACAGCAATCGATGCGCTCTCCCATTCCATCGAGGGTTCTCTTTCCAAGCGGAGCAACGCGCTGGTCGATCTGCTTGCGGAAGAAAGCATTCGCCTCATCGCCACCTATTTTGAGGACCTCATCCACGACCGCCTAGACGCCCGCACCCGAGCCGACCTGATTTACGCTTCCATGCTGGGCGGCATGGTCATTGCACAAACCGGCACCACCGCAGTCCATGCGATGGGCTATTCCCTCACCTATTTCCACCATATTGACCACGGCCGGGCCAACGGTCTGCTCCTCCCCTCCTTTTTGGCATTTCTGGAAAAACAGAATCCCGAGCCCGTCCACCACATCGTGGATATCATGGGACTGAAGAGCACGGCCGCATTCCGCGATGTGATAAACCGACTGCTCGGTGAAAAAGAAACCATTACCAATGAAGAATTCCGGAAATTCTCCGGAATCGCGATCAAAGCCAAAAACATTCCCGGATGTCTGACGGTCCCCACAGAGGAAGACCTGTACCAGATGTACGTGGAAAGTTTTTCATAACCTACACTTTTCTGTAGATCAGCACCCATTACCTCCTAAACAGAAATCCGGACCATTTCAAAATGGTCCGGATTTCTGTTTGTCTGGCATCTGCACGTATGATTCATGCATCCCGGCTTGCCGGCTGCCGGAATCTCATTCCGCTTTTTCCGTTTCTCCGGCAGATAGGCTCTCCACAAAAGCACGACACTGCTCCATACTGCGCCCACGGTCTGTTCCGGCAGTCTCTGCCCCATGATCCATAAAGATGATCCCGGTTGCGATGCAATAGGCTTGCCCGGCAGACAAACATCGGTATTGCAGGAAAAGATGGCTGCATCCTGTACCGGCTTTTCGCGCTTTATCCGCTATCCCGTTCACCAGTTGGGTCTGGAAGGTGACCCGGAACGGCTCGTATGTATGGGGGAACAGATGGTTTGCATAATTCCCCCAGCCGGACCCTGTCTGATAAGAAAACATCTGGTTCACGTTTTGAGAAAGCAGAACCGAGCACGTGCGATTGCCGAACAGTGCGTGCAGGATATGGTACACACCGTTGTGCGCAAAACCGTCTTTGTCCTCGATCACGGTGACAAATTCTCCCTTGGCCTGCGCCAGCGCGCGCAGATACCGACGGTCAAACTCCTCCGCCGTGGTGTCCTGCACCAGCCGGACGTTATCAAAAGCAGAACAGAATGCCTGCGCCGTCCCGGTCACGGCTTTATCCGCTCCGTTGTCACATACCACGATATCGAGCATACGGTCATTCCCGGCATCCTTGCAGAGCACGGACATGCAGGTTTCAAACGCGGCCAAATCTCCGTCGGTCAAAACGCATACGGACAGGACCGGCTTCTGCTGCTGCCTTTGCCTCAAAACCTGTGTGAGATGCCCCTGATCCCGAACGCGCAGCCAGGTCCCGGTCACAGGGTCGAAGCATTTTATCACGCGCGCCGGGCTGCCCACCGCCACGCAGTAATCGGGGATGTCACCTGTGACCACGCTGTTGGCGCCGACCACACACCCCCGGCCTATATGCACATCCCCGATAATCACACCATTGTTTGCGATCCAGCTTCCCCGCCCGATTGTGACGGTGGCATCCAGCACCGTAGCGCCCTGAAACATGATCGGCACGCCGACCTCACGGTATTCGTGGTCATGATCCGAAACATGGACATTTGCCCCTAGAATCACCCGGTCTTCAAGAATGACCCTGTTTACGGCAGAAATAACGCAGCGTTTTCCGATGCTGCAATTTTCCTGAATCTCTATTTTGGGAAAGCCGGCATCCTGTTCATTGGGGATATTGAAAAAGCAGTCCTTTTGGATATAGGTCAGTTCCCCGATAGAAACGGCTTTGGGGTACGAAACTTCAAACCCGGCCTCTATAAACACATTGTTACCAAGATCGAAAAACGCCTGGTTTCCGTTGTTTTGATTCTGATCCATTGATTTTTCTTCCCCCTGTCGGGTCAATTCATGTCCAATCAGCCCGCCCACGCCACACATGCGGGTAAAACGTCATCCTGTTTTCGTGCCGCTCATCTGAAAAACACCCGCGCTTGTCGTGGCCGTTCCCCTGAGTGTATTGCCGCTTACCGTGCCCTGTGCGGTATACCGAATCCGGAGAAAACCCGCGTTGAGAACGCCGGAGATCCGGAACGTATTCCCGTTTGAGCTTCCGGTGAAATCGTTCGTTTCGCCCATCGCGCGGATTGTGCCGCTCAACGAACCGTTGTTGTCAACAAACGTGATCGTCCCGCGCTGGGGACCGATGGGTGTTCCCAGCGTAACGTGAAACGTACCATCCATAACATCGCCCTCACTTTTTTTGTATCGTTTCAGTATATGCCCATAACATGGACAAGGTGTGAACGGCGCAAGCATCCGCCACGACACCGGGCTGCGCTGCTATGCTTTTCGTCCGAAAGCGCGTTCGCGGATGATTTTCATTTTACACCATTCTGCACTCCCCGGCAATTCGCATAAAAACCATCCCGCGGGATAAAACATAAAGAGAACCCCCCGACTGCATATCGGACAGCGCACCGTCCGCTCCGTCAAACATCCAAGAAACCAAACGGAGTTCTCCGTTTCATCAATTCCGGATCGAAAAAGCTCCTGTAAAGGTACAGAAATTGAGAAAAACCATACGATGGACAAAATGGTTCCGCTTTGCGGGCAAAGCCGAGAAGTGGCTGTTTATCAATGTCTGCGCCATGTTTTTGCCTTTTTTTGTTTGTGTTGCAACAATCGGGACAACCGCATGCGCGATTTTGCTTCACCGGGACATGAGCAGACGGCTCGCCACATTTCCGCACGGCGCGTGGCTGATCCTCTGGGGAACGGTTGCCGTGGCAGCCGCGGCCGTTTCGCAGAATTTCATGGGGCTGCTGTTTTCTTTGTTCTTCTGCTCACTGATCCTGTTCGCCGCATATTACCACCTCATCATGACGGACGCACTTTGTAAAACGGTTTTGCGCCTGCTCAGCTTTCTCGGCATCATGGCGGCCGGCATTGCTGTTTTGGAAAAAATCGTCTTGCACGGCCGGGTATCCGCTACCGTTTTCAACGCCAACTATTATGGATATATCTGCGAACTGCTCATCGTAGCCGGGGTCTATGCATGGCTGCAGGACCGCCCATGGCGCCGACTGCATGCCGCAGGCGTTGCCGTCAATGCGGCCGGCATTTTTTTGGCGGGCTGCTATTTCGCATGGCTGGCCGCCTTTGTCGGCATCGTTGTGCTGTTTTTCTGCCTGGGCAGAAAGCGTTCGGCCTTTTTCTGTCTGTCTGCGGCCGGTATATATGGGGGAATCGCCTGGTTTTTTCCAAAAACAGTTCCCACCACTCACGACATGGCCCGCAATATCTCCGCCCGTATCTATATATGGAAAACCTCGCTGCATTATTTCCTCCGGCACATTCTTTTTGGGAACGGCATGCTCACTTTTTTCTTTATCAGTAAGGGAATGGATCGCTCTTTCCGCGCGCATGCGCACAACCTGATTCTGGACACGCTGTTGAACTACGGAATCATCGGAACGGCATTACTCGCGGTTTTTGTGTTCTTTTGGATCCGGGCGCTGATTCAAAACAGACGGACAAATCCGTCCTCCGCCATGTGTCTGGGCGTTTGCGCGGCAACATTCGTTCATGGACTGATCGACGTCCCCATCATAGGATTTCAATCCGCCGCCGTTTTTTTTCTGTTGATGGCGCTTGCCGTGCATCCGCCTTTCCAAAATGAATCCCCTTGATTCCCCCTGTTTGCATGCAACGGATACCAAAAGAACCGGGAGTAAAGACCATGCTGTATACCAAAGTTGCAATCATCGTGTTCCGAAGCATTTTTGCTTTTATTATTCTTCTTGCCCTGGGAAGAATCGTTGGCAGAAAGATGATCTCCAGAATCACATTTTTTGATTTTATCATCGGGGTCACCCTCGGTTCTTTGGGGGTGCGGCTCGCTTTGGGAGCGGATGACTCCCTTTTGGGAAATATCGTCGCAGGCATCACCATCATCCTGATGGTTCTGCTGATCGATGTCTGTAATCTGAAAAGTTATCTGTTTCGGAAACTGGAAGAAGGAAAACCCATCATTCTGGTAGAAAACGGAATCATCCATGAAAAAAATTTAAAAAAAGTACGGATCAGCCTGAACAAACTTCTCATGCTATTGAGAGAAAAAGATGTGTTCAATATGGACGATGTCTATTATGCAATCATTGAAAATGACGGAGAGCTTTCCGTTCTTTTGAAACCGGACAGGCAAGCCTTGAAAGCGGCGGATATGAATGTCCCGATAAGCCCGATCAATCTCCCTCTTGATCTGATCATTGATGGGAAGATCATCTACGAAAATCTGGTGCAGTCTGGGCATGACATTGAATGGATCACCGCCCAGTTGAAAAGCCAGAACATCCGTTCCGAAAAGGATGTTCTCTATGCTTGTATCAATCCGGTCCATGGTTTTTATATTTCTCCCCGAACAGGGCCGTCCAAGTAACCGCCTGTTGTGTACCGGAGCTCCTGTGCCTGTTCATGGTTATATCGGCTGATCCCTGCTTGATTGATACTTTTTTCAGTTCGAATGTGCCTGCGGTTGCCGCGTTTTTGGCATTTTCTCCTCCATGGCTCCGCATCTGCCCGTATGGTTTCATACCAAAGCCTCCAATCGCAGTCCGGTATCCTGCGGCAGGGGGCTTTCCGGCAATATCCGCTTTCACTGATTCCGTTCGATTTCGACAGGCTTTTTTGATTCACACAAATGGCAACCCGTATTTCTTGACGGAACGGGCCGGTTGCTGTAAACTGTATAAAGATTTTGTTGCACGATTGTTTCAAAACGACCAGGCCCTTTTGCGTTGGGAGAATGTCCATGAACCGTTGTCCTCACTGCGGCGCACCCATATTACCTTATCAGAACTTCTGCACGACCTGCGGACTGGGCCTGCAGACGGAAAATGCGGCGCATCCGCCTGCCCCCATGCCCGGCGGCGCTTTGCCATATCCGCCCGTGCCGGACCCAACGGAGCGTGCCATTCCTTATTTTGTCTGGAGCCTGCTGCTGTTTTTCTTTCTGAATCCGCTTGGTGCACCGTTGGCCATCGTGGCATCGCTTTTTGCCGCGCGTGCCCACGCCGCTCCCCACAAAACGCAGGATCTGCATATTGCACGTTTGCTTTGTATTCTCTCCACCGTCATCACCGGCGGCACGCTGGTGATCCTGGTTACGGGTCTGATTGCGCAAAGCGCCGCCTGAGGCACCGCATTGCCTGCACGGCCTTTTGTGCCCCTATTTTTCCCAACCGTTGGAAAGCAGGTTTTAACACGATGAAATCCGCCCCCATTTACAAACTGATGTGGTCGGCTGTCCTTTCCGCGCTGATCCTTGTGGTGGTGTTGTTGAATTTCAGCCACATCTTCCCCGCGCTGAAAAAAAACGCGCTATCGCCCTCCAACCATGCGGACACGCCCATCAACATCCCGCAAAACCTGAATTTTCTAAATGACGACAAGCAGGCGTTTCTGGATTATTGCACCACCATCTTTGGCAGTAAACTGCCGCTGTCGGTGGATTCGGATTCTTTCGTATATGAGGGCGCCGTGGACGGATACCATTTCTACCGCATGCAGGCCAACCTGATTGAGACCGGCCCCGCTCGCCAACATGTGATCCTAGGCGGCTACCTGTTTGAAAGCGACCGTCTCTACCGCCCTTCCCCCACCGGGCTGTATCTGGTGAAGGACAATCAGGTCTACACGCTGGAGGAAGCATACAACGCTAAATTGGTGGATTTCTCCGAATTATATAGCCTATACAAACAGAAAGACCCGTTGGCCGTTTCTATATCCAGCGTTTCCTCCGGCAAAGGGAATGCCTCTTCTTAGCCCGCATCAAAAAAGTCCATACCGGGTTCAATCCCCGGCATGGACTTTTTCACAAGCTCGCGCGGTCACCAGTTGGAACCTCGCAGCCATACGTCTTCAAATTCATGTTTCTTTTGCCGCTGCATCAGGTCGCAGATAGCTGTATAGGGGTCTTTCTGCTCATAGAGCACCCGATAGCATTCCGTCACGATCGGCATATCCACTCCATGGCGTTCGGCCAGCAAGTGGACCGTATGCGCCGCTGTATACCCCTCCACCGTCATGCCCACTTTTGCAACCGCCTCGGTCGCCGCCATTCCCTGCCCGATATAGATACCGGCGCGGCGATTCCGGCTGTGTTCGCTCGAACAGGTCACGATCAAGTCACCGATACCCGCCAAGCCGGCAAATGTGGGGGCCCTGCCTCCCAGACGCATGCCAAGCCGCGCCATCTCCGTGATGCCGCGTGTCATCAGCGCCGCCTTGGGATTATCGCCCAAGCGCAGTCCGTCACAGATGCCCGCCGCCAGCGCGATCACGTTTTTGGTCGCGCCGCCGATCTCCACCCCAACGATATCAGGATTGACATAGATGCGGAACATGGGATTCATAAAGGCATCCTGCACCGCAAGCGCTGCATCCTGCCATTGGGAGGCCGCTACCACCGTTGTGGGGACGCCGCGGGACACCTCCTCGGCATGAGAAGGACCGGACAGAGTAGCCACCTTGATTCCCGGCAGTTCCTCGCCGATCACTTCGGACGGACGTTTGAGCGTGTGTTCTTCAAACCCTTTGGCGACATTGACGACGATGGTGTTTTCCCGTACCAAACCGGAAAGGCGGCGCGCCGTTTCGCGCACAGCCCCAGACGGAACCGCGAGGATGGCAAAATCCGCACCGGATACGATATCATTCGCATCAGAATAGGCAAGTTCAGGTGGAAGGGAAACGCCCGGCAGCAATCGGCTGTTCTGGCCGTCACGCTGCAGGCGTTCAAGTGTGGAAGCATGCGCGGACCAGAGCGTGACCGCATGGCCGGCTTTGCAGAGCATGATCGCCAGCGCCGTACCCCAGCCACCCGCGCCGTAAACCGCTATTTTGGCCATAATGTTTTTCCCGCCCTTCGCACCGTTATTTTTTTCCTCCGATTTTGGGCTCGGTGCCGTTGCGCAGCCGCTGGATGTTGGCGCGGTGCTTATAAATCAGGATACCTGCCACGATCACGGCAAAAAGCGTATCCAGCCACACAAAATACTGGTGCCGCGCAGTGGCGACCGCGTAAGTTGTAAACGGCACCGATAAAACGCCAATGATGCTCGAAATCGATACGATGTGTGTAACGGCGAACACCACGGCAAACACCACAAAAGCGACCAGGAACAGCCGCCAGTCCACCATGAGCACCAACGCGCCGGTGGAGGCGACCGCCTTACCGCCCCGGAAACCAAAAAAGATCGGATAGATATGTCCCAATATGCAGAAAATTCCGGCTACGAACGCGATGAACATCGTATCCAGCACTGCACCGCCAAACAGGACCAAAATGAATCGTGCCAACAAGATCGCAGCCACACATTTGAGAAAATCGCCGGCAAACGTCAAAAGGGCAGGCAATTTTCCGGCCGCACGCAGCGTGTTGGTCGTGCCCGCGTTGCCGCTACCCTGGTCGCGCACGTCCTTTCCGGTAAACAGCTTTGTAAAAATAATGGAGAAACTAACGCTGCCGATCAGATAGGCAGCAATGGCGACCAGAAAAAGCGGAAGCAGTATTTCCGGTGTTGTCAAGCAAATTCCTCCCCAAAATCGGAGAAACCGTCCGGCGCACAGGTGACGGCGGACGTCCTCCCGTTTATGTTTTTTCTCTGTCTCGTTCACGTATGATAAACCGGATGGGTGTGCCCTCCAGTCCAAACGTCTCACGGATACGGTTTTCCAGATAACGCTGATACGAAAAATGAAAGAGCGCCGCGCGGTTGACAAATACCACAAACGTCGGCGGACAGGCCGTCGGCTGGGTCATATAGAGGATCTTCAGCCGTTTGCCCTTGTCGGTCGGCGGCTGCACGCGGGCCACCGCATCTGCCAGCACATCGTTGAGCTGCCCTGTGGGAATACGCCGCTCGTATGCCACGCGGACACGCTGCACCATTTGGAACAGTTTGTCAATATTTCTTCCCGTCTTGGCGGAAAGGAACAGGATCGGCGCATACGACATGAAGCTGAAATCCTGCTCCAACTTTTTGCGGAACGCATCCATGGTCTTTTCGGTTTTTTCGACCAGATCCCATTTGTTCACCGCGATGATGGAGGCCTTGCCCTGTTCGTGAGCATATCCTGCAATTTTAGAATCCTGCTCCGTAAAGCCGGTGGTGGCGTCGATCATCATCACGCAGACATCAGCGCGCTCCACCGCGGAAAACGCACGCATCACGCTGTAGCGCTCCACGGCTTCCTGCACTTTGCTGTGGCGGCGAATACCGGCGGTGTCTACAAAAACAAATGTGCCGTATTCATTTTCTATGCGGGTATCGACCGCATCGCGGGTGGTGCCGGGAATATCCGAGACCAGCATGCGCTCTTCTCCGGCGATCCGGTTGACCAGCGACGATTTGCCCGCGTTGGGCTTGCCGATCACCGCCACGCGCACGGCTTCGTCTTCTTCTCCGTCACCCTCGCCGGGCAGCAGCTCCACCACATGATCCAGCAAATCGCCCGTGCCATGCCCGTGAACGGAAGAGACCGGGAACGGATCACCCAGGCCGAGGTTATAGAATTCATAAACTTCGGAGGGCGTGTTGCCGAGCGTGTCGGCTTTGTTCACACAGAGCACCACCGGCCGGTGGCTGCGGCGCAGCATGTCGGCAATCTCATTGTCCTGCGCGGTCACGCCGCTGCGCAGGTCGGTCATAAAAATGATGACATCGGCGGTGTCGATAGCCGCCTTTGCCTGTTCGCGGATGCCGGACAGAAACACATCGTCCGATTTCATTTCAATACCGCCGGTGTCGGCCAGCAAAAACGTATGGCCGCACCATTCGCAGGGCGCATAAATGCGGTCGCGCGTCACGCCGGGCGTATCCTCCACAATGGAGATACGCCGGCCCACCAGCTTATTGAAGAGTGTGGACTTGCCCACATTCGGCCTGCCTACAATCGCTACGATTGGTCTGCCCATCTCATTCCCCCGTCAACGCATCCAGAACGGCGTATCCGTCGTTCTCTACGGGACGCACATTTACGCCCAGTGCCCGCCGGACCTCCGCGAGCGACACATCATCCAAAAACAGATCGCCTTCGGCGCGAAGCATCGCCGTCGGCAAAAGCAATTCGTCACAGTCCAGATTGCAGCCCAACTGCGCCAACAGATCGCCACCGGTGACCAGCCCTGCCACGGTGATCTCCGCGCCGAAAAAGTCGTTGCGAATCGCCCGCACCTCACAGGAAAGCCCGGAGATACGCACCTCGGCGGCGTGCGCCATATCTTCCAGATAGGGCCGCGCCGCTTCGCCAGTGGCAATTACCACGCGGCGCGGCGCGGCAAGCGGATGGCCGTCATAGGCATCCAGCGCCTGCCGGAACTGTGAGGTGAGCAAGGCGACCATCCCCACGCCGTTCTCCAACTGCGGAAAATCCTCATAAAACGAAACATCCGGGAAAGGGTTCTCAGATTTAATATAAAACTCATCCGCGGCAAATGCAAGCCTTGTTCCGTTTTTTTTGAAAAAAGCCTTTCCAAACATCTCGATCTGCCGGACAACTTCCCCTGCTTCCTCTTTGGTAAACGAGCGCAGGGGATACAGCCCTTCCCGATAGCGCGAGATACCCACCGGCACTGCCGAAATGCTCTGCACCGCCGGAAAAAGCGCCCCCAAGTCGGCGAGCGAGCGCGCCAGCTCCGCACCGTCGTTCAGTCCGGGGCAAAGCACCAGTTGACAATTGAGCTTGGTGCCCGCCTCAGCCAGGCGATAGAAATGGACAAGCGCCTCGCCCGCGTGGGAATTGCCCATCATACGGACGCGCAGGGCCGGATTGGTGGTGTGCACCGATACATTGATCGGGCTGATGTGCATGTCGATGATGCGGTCTACATCCTGTTCCGTCAGGTTGGTCAGCGTGATGTAGTTGCCCATCAGAAAGGAGAGCCTCGCGTCATCATCCTTGAAATACAGCGTTTTGCGCAGGCCTTTCGGGAGCTGATCTATAAAACAAAAAACGCAGTGGTTTTGACACCTGCGCTTTTTGTCCATCAAATATGTCTCAAAAGACAGGCCGAGATCTTCATACGGCTCCTTGCGGATACGGATTTTTCTGACCCGCCCGTTTGAGTCGGCCACCTCAAGCAAGAGGCGCTTGTCGGTCATATAAAACTGGTAATCCAGCACATCCGTAATGGGATGTGCCCCGATGCGCAAAAGCGTTTCCCCGCATTGGAGACCCGCCCGATGCGCCGGGCTGCCCGGCTCCACACCGGTAATCTGCGCGCCCATGGCACCCTCCCGCAAAGCCTGAGCGGAAAATGGGGAGGGATGCATCATCAGGACACATCCTTCCCCACTCCCGGTCTCATGCCTCTTTTTTTACGATCTCTTTGCCGTTGTAATAACCGCAATTTCCGCAAACCCGGTGGGGCATTTTCAGCTCGCCGCACTGCGGGCATTTCACCAGCTCCGGCGCTACCAGCTTCCAGACATTCGAGCGGCGTTTGTCACGCCGCGCCCGCGATACTTTGCGTTTGGGTACTGCCATAATCCATTTCCTCCCTAACGGGCGTCGCCCGCGTCAAAACTAAAATGAAGCCGCGTCTGCCCAGCGAACACGCGGCCTGCATACAGATGCCGATCCTTTATTGCAGGAACTCCCGCAATTTCAAAAAAGCCGGATGCCCTTGCGGTTTGCAGCCGCAGGGGCCGTCGTTGAGATTCTTCCCGCACTGCGGGCAGATTCCCTTGCAGTTCGGCCGGCACAACTCTTTCATGGGCAGCGACAGGAACAGATTGGTCTTTGCCAGCGCGTCCATATCCAGCGTTTGCTCAGAGCAGACCAGCAGCTCGTCGCTGTCATCCCCCTGCGATTCGGTCACCAGCACGTTTTCAAACTCCACATGCATCGGCTGGCTGATAGGAGACAGGCAGCGGTCGCACACCGTATGCCGAACGGCATGCACGGCCGCGTGCAGCTGCACGACGCCTGCGCGGTTTTCGATGCGCCCGGACACCCGCACCGGCTCGGAAAACGGAAAACCGCCGCCCGGCACCTCTTCCTTTGAAAGGTCCATCGCATACCCGATCGTAATCGGCGCACCGCCCACAAAAATGTCTTTCAGATTGACCAGCATGGTATTTCCTCATTGGCGGAATCCAAAAAAACAAATGCGAATCCATGACCGTTGCTGTGTTTCCCGCGTTTCGGATTCCGGGAGAGTTGGGGAAGCCCACAGGCAAACGGCGCACCGCGGATAAGCCGCCTATATAGTATAGGCAATCGCCTGATGGATGTCAAGCATTTCTGATAAAAAATCCGCAAGAAACCAAAATGTGTGCGCATTGGTCCGGATTTCGCCCGTTTTTCCACCCATACGCGCCCTGACGCAGGCGCACCGTATGCAAAGGCGGCATCTTACAAAAAAGCAGCAGAATCCGCCGGTTCAGGCGGCGTTCTGCTGCTTGGGATGCAAGAGCCGTGCAATCAGGCCAGGTTGGTGACAATGAACCGGTTGATATTCTCGGAAAATTCGCTCGCATCGCGCGAAAGCGTCATCACGATCTCGATCTCCTGTTTTCTGGCCAGTCGATCAACTTTTTCAACAAATTCCGTAACCAGCGCGGTATTGTCTCCCACGATCTTGACGACGGAATCGACAAAAATATGTTTCACATCATAATCGGAAGCAGCAATGCCGGCCAGAAACCCGTAAAACGCCTCAGCCCCGCCGATGTCATAATCATCGGTGTTGAACAGGCGCACGTCATGCGGAAGATCGTAGGTAAGCTCGGCGCCTTTTTCAATAAAAGCCACTTTCCCGTCGGTCTGGGAAACCGCCGCTTTGGCCTGTCCCACGATCTTTTTGGTTTTCCCGGTCCCTTTGCTCCCTGCAATCAACTGCAACATTGTCTTTCCTCCAAAGTTTTCAAATTCTAAATGTTTTGAACGGCTCAGCGACCCAAACGGGCCTCCAGCGCCGCTTTTTGCTCTTCATAGCCCGGCTTGCCAAGCAAAGCGAACATATTCTTCTTGTAGCTTTCCACGCCGGGCTGGTCGAACGGGTTGATACCGACCAGATAACCGGAAAGCGCGCAGGCTTTCCAGAAGAAATAGATGAGATAACCGACTTCATGCGCGCTGATCTTTGGCACTTCCAGCACGATGTTGGGCACATTGCCGTCGGTATGCGCCAGCACGGTGCCCTCGAATGCACGGTCATTCACAAAATCGAGCGTTTTGCCCGCAAGGAAGTTCAGCCCGTCGATATCCTCGTCCAGCTTCCCGATGGTGAGCGGGGTTTTGGCTTCGCCGAAGTGCACGACCGTCTCAAACATCGTGCGGCTTCCCTGCTGGATGAACTGCCCCAGCGAATGCAGATCGGTGGAGAAAACGGCGGACGCCGGATAAAGTCCTTTGCCGTCTTTGCCTTCGCTTTCACCGAAGAGCTGCTTCCACCATTCGTTCATCATCGCAAACGCTGGATCATAGCTGACGAGGATCTCGATGTCTTTCCCCTTGCGCGCCAGGATGTTGCGCGCCACGGCGTATTTGTAACTGTCGTTTTGAGAAAGGTCGTCGGTTGCCAACGCATCCTTTGCGGCTTTGGCACCGGCCATCAGCTCGTCGATGTCCACACCCGAAACGGCGATGGGCAGCAGACCCACGGCGCTGAGCACCGAATATCGCCCGCCGATATCGTCCGGCACCACAAAGGCTTCGTAGCCTTCTTCGGTCGCCAGTTTTTTCAGTGTGCCCTTGGCGCGGTCGGTCGTCGCATAGATACGGCCTCTGGCGCCTTCCTTGCCATATTTCTTTTCAAGCAGTTCGCGGAAAACACGAAACGCGATGGACGGCTCGGTGGTCGTGCCGGATTTGGAGATGATGTTGACCGACACCTCTTTTCCCTCACAGAGGGACAGCACTTCGTTTAGGTAACCGGAATTGATGTTGTTGCCCACAAAATAAATGTCGGGCGTATTTTTTTTCAGATTGTTGTAAAACGGTGACTGCAAAAGCTCCACCACCGCGCGCGAACCGAGGTAGGAGCCGCCGATGCCGATCACAATGAACACTTCGGTATCTTTTTTGATTTTTTCGGCCGCGGCCTTGATGCGGGCAAACTCCTCGCGGTCGTATGTTTCGGGCTGATTGATCCAACCCAGAAATTTGTTTCCGAGGCCGGTGCCTTCATGCAACACTTTGTGCAGGGCCGTGACCTGCGGCTGCAAAGCATCGTATTCGTGCGCGCCAATAAAAGGTTCCAGATATTTTCCATTGAATGTAACAGACATCAATACGTCCTCCCTGCTCTAACACTCCCGGACACCGGGAGCAAAATACGGTTAAAAGCCAGGCTGCGAACCGGCCGTACCGGTTCTGCGAAAAGGATCGCAAGGAATCCAAATAACTGCCGTTTTCACCAAAAACACAAGGAGACCGGCATGCACTCCCTGCGGCCACCCAGGTCTGGACTTCTCACCTTTTTTATTGTACTGGAAAGCGCCGGGTATTGCAACCTGCAATGGGAAAAAACGCTATTTTTTTGTCCTGACAACCATGAAATTAGTGGGAAATTGCCGAGAAAATACGTCCGAACGCACCGCCGAACGTCAGCCTGCCCACGCCCTGTCCGGCACGCAGCGGAACATTACCGGCATTCTGCCCGTCTATCCAGAACGTAATCTGCCCAAGCACCTGCCCTTTCTCCACCGGCGCCATCACGTTCTGCGCCAGGCTCACTTTCTGCTGGATACCATCCTCTTTTCCTTTTTCGATCACAACCGAGGGGTTGCCGTCCGCCACCGCTTCCACTTTGTCCTGCGCCCCGTGCAGCACATCCACATACAGCGGCTTGGAAAGCTTTTTGGGCGTGACACACGACCAGTTGGCAAAGCCGTAATCCAGCAAAGTGCCGGCGGCGGTGAAACGCTCCTGCAGGGTGGGGCAGTTCATCACCACGGCAATGAGCTGCATACCGTCCCGCAGGGCGGTGCCCGACAGGCAATATCCCGCTTTGCCGGTCGATCCGGTCTTCAGGCCGTTGGCGCCCTGATAAAAGCGGATGAGCCGGTTGGTGTTGAACAGCGCCGTTTTGCCGCCGCGCAATGAATCCATCCAGATCGTGGTGTAATTGAAGATTTCCTTATGACGGAGCAGCTCTCTGGACATCAGCATCACATCGTACGCTGAGGTGAGATTGCCGTCCGCATCCAGACCGGTGGCGTTGGTGAAATTGGTGTCGTTCATGCCCAGTTCTTTTGCTTTACGGTTCATCAGGTTGACAAATGCCGGCTCGGAGCCCGCCACTTTTTCCGCGAGCGCCACGGCGGCGTCGTTGGCGGAGTTGACCACCATGGCCTTAAACAGATCCAGCACGGTCATCACCTCACCCGGCTCCAGCCAGATATCCGATCCGCCCATGGACGACGCATGCGCGCTGACGCTCACTTTATCGGTAAAATGCAACTTGCCGTTCTCGATGGCCTCCAGTACCAGCAGCTCGGTCATGATCTTGGAGATGCTTGCCGGATACATTTTTTCGTGCGGATTGTTTTCATACAAAATGCGTCCGGTGGACTGCTCCGCCAGTACAGCCGATTTTGCGGTAGTGGTCACCGCGGGCGGCGTGGCGGCGGAGCCTGACGCGCCGCTCTGTGCGCCGCCGGAGGAACCGCTTCCTGCGCCGGCCGTCCCGGAAGCGGCACCGGACGCACTGCCGCCGGAAGAAACCGCGGCAGACGCAGCGGCACCGGCGCCGGACGTACAGGCAAACAGAACGGCCGCCGCCAGCAAAGCCACCGCCCCGTGTTTCCATTTTTTCATGATACAAAGCCCCCCGCAAGCCCCTGCGCGGCAGTCAGGCAGCCCTGCACCGCACACGTGCATATATTACAACAGCCTATAGCTGGTGTAATATATGCACAAACGGGGGGCGGTCATGCACAAAGATAAAGCCTGCGGCATATGCCGCAGGCTTCTGAAAACGGATATTCCGTCGCATCATTCCACGATAAATGGTTTGATGTCTTCAAAAAACGGCGATTTTTCGTCCGTGCCGGCCGTGAGCTTAATCGGTTTGGAGAGATCCAGGCTGAAAATCCCCATGATGGATTTTGCGTCGATCACATACCGGCCGGATGTCAGATCGATCTCAAAATCGTATTTGGACACCGCATTGACAAATTTTTTGACATCATCGATCGTGGTCAAGGAAATATTAACAGTTGCCATAGCAAAAACCTCCCTGCATTTCAGAAAAACTTGATCTGAGTTTAATATAGCAGTCCGCCAAAGGATAGTCAACAGACAATTGTATTTCGTGTGCAATTTTATTATAATATACAAAAGAGACCCATTCCGTTTTTGAGAAAATCCACATTGGCGGACGGATATACCGTCCGCGCAGGCATCGCAGAGGGACCATGAAGGCTGCTTTTTATACACTCGGCTGCAAAGTCAACCAATACGAGACCCAGATCATGGAGCAGTCGCTGCGCGACGCCGGCTTCGAGATTGTGCCGCCAGAAGACCCGGCGGATGTCTTCATTGTCAATTCCTGCACGGTGACCGCTGAAAGCGACCGCAAGACCAGACAGATGCTGCGGCGGATGAAAAAGCGCAACCCCGCCGCCATCGCCGTGCTTTGCGGCTGCTACGTGCAGGCCGCACCCGAAAAGGCTGCCGCCATCGCGGAGGCGGACATCATCGCTGGCGTGCGCGACCGGGGAGACATTGCCAAACTGATTCTGCAGTCCATGCGGGAAAAAGAACGGCTGACGCATGTTCCCTCATTTGAGCAGGGGGAACTGTTTGAGCCGATGCAGGCCCGCGGGCTGGAAGGGCACACGCGCGCATTCGTCAAGATCGAGGACGGCTGCCGGAATTTCTGCACCTATTGCATCATCCCGTTTTCGCGCGGGCCGGTGCGCTCGAAACCGCCGGAGGAAATCACCGCGGAGCTGGCGACGCTGCGCGAACAGGGCTATGCCGAAGCCGTGCTGGTGGGCATCAACCTTTCGGCCTACGGCAGCGATCTGGGTCGCACACTGGCCGACGCGGTGGACGCCGCCGGACGTGTCGGCCTTGCCCGCATCCGTCTCGGCTCCCTCTCGCCGCTCGCCGTCACGGACGAATTCATTACGCGCGCCGCCCGCTGTCCGTCGCTCTGCCCACATTTTCATCTGTCGCTGCAAAGCGGCTGCGTCGACACACTGGCGCGGATGAACCGACGCTACACTCCCGATGCGTTCGCCGACACCGTTCATCGCCTGCGCAGCGCGTTTCCGGACTGCAGTATCACCACCGACATTATCGCCGGGTTCCCCGGAGAAACCGAGGAAGAATTTGCGCAGACGCTGGACTTTGTGAAACAGATCGGTTTTTCGCAGGCACACGTCTTCCCCTATTCCCGCCGGGACGGAACCCGCGCCGCCGCCATGGACGGGCAGGTACCGAAAAACATCAGGGAACGCCGCGCGCATGCGCTCATCTCCCTTTGCACCCGAACACAACAGGCGTTCCGGCAGCGGTTTGTGGGACGGCGGGTGCCGGTGCTGTTTGAGCAGCGCGCGGAAAACGGTCTGTGGGAAGGGCTGACGCCCCAGTATGTGCCTGTTTTTGTACAGGCGGACGAAGACCTGCACGGCGCTATCCGCAACGTATACATGGAAGAAATCCAGGCGGCGGGCTGCCTGGGCCGGCTGTGACCGCCCCACACCCGCATGCTGTTGAAGATAGAAAAAGAAAGCTTAGACGTTCGGCCGGCGTTTCTCTGCAAACGCCGGCTGGAACGCGTCATATAGGAGTTGTTGAAAATGCCCGTTTACAGAATCTTTGTCGAAAAACGCCCCCCGTTTGCCGTAGAAGCGACCGGTGTGCTCGCCGACCTGAAGACCTCGCTGCGGCTGGAAGGCCTGGATAGCCTGCGCATCCTCAACCGCTATGATGTGGAGGGAATCTCCGAAGAAACGTTTCAGGCGGCTATCCCCACCGTATTTTCCGAACCGCAGGTGGATGTAACCTCGCTGGAACCAGCGCAGCCCGCTGAAAACGAGCGCATGTTCGCCATGGAATATCTGCCGGGGCAGTTCGACCAGCGCGCCGACTCCTGCGCGCAGTGCATCGCGCTGCTGACACAGGGAGACAAACCCGCCGTGCGGACCGCACACGTTTTCATTCTGGGCGGCACGTGCACCGACAAAGCATTCGAAAAGATCAAAGCCTATCTCATCAACCCGGTGGAATCCAGAGAAGCGTCGCTGGAAAAGCCGGAGACCCTTAAAGACGAGTTTGAGCTGCCCGGCAAGGTAAAAATTTTAAAAAATTTCTGTGCGCTCAACCGTGAGCAGCAGGAGGAATTTGCCAAACACTTTGGATTGGCCATGGATGTGGACGATATCGAGTTCTGCCGCCGCTATTTCAGCGAAGTGGAAAAGCGCGACCCGACCGTTACCGAGCTGCGGATGATCGACACCTATTGGAGCGACCACTGCCGCCACACCACCTTCCTCACCGAACTGGACGATGTGGAGATCGAGCCGGACTATATCCGCAAAACCTATAAGAAGTACATGGCCTGCCGGGAGCAGCTTTATAAAAACCGCACCAAACCGATCACACTGATGGACGTGGCCACCATGGGAGCGCGGAAGCTCAAAGCCGAAGGCGCGCTGCCCGACCTGGACGAGTCCGAGGAGATCAACGCCTGCTCGGTGAAGATTCAGGCGGATGTGGGCGGCAAAGAAGAAGACTGGCTGCTCATGTTCAAAAACGAGACCCACAACCATCCCACCGAGATCGAACCGTTCGGCGGCGCGGCCACCTGTCTGGGCGGCGCCATCCGCGACCCGCTTTCGGGGCGCTCCTATGTCTATCAGGCCATGCGGGTGACCGGCGCGGCGGACCCGCGTCTGCCGGTGGACAAAACACTGCCCGGCAAGCTCCCCCAGCGCAAGATCACGCTGGGCGCTGCGGTGGGGTACAGCTCCTACGGCAACCAGATCGGCCTTGCCACCGGGCAGGTGAGCGAGATCTACCACCCCGGCTATGTGGCCAAGCGGCTGGAGACCGGCGCGGTGGTGGGCGCTGCGCCCGCCGCCAATGTAGTGCGTGAGCGCCCACAGCCGGGCGATGTGGTCATCCTTCTGGGCGGGCGCACCGGGCGAGACGGCATGGGCGGCGCCACCGGCTCTTCCAAATCGCATACCCTCAGTTCGCTGACCAACTGCGGCGCGGAAGTGCAGAAGGGCAACCCGCCCGAAGAACGTAAGATCCAGCGGTTGTTCCGCAACCCGAACGCCACCCGTCTCATCAAGCGCTGCAACGATTTCGGCGCCGGCGGCGTGTCGGTCGCCATCGGAGAACTGGCCGACGGACTGGACATTGACCTCAACGCCGTGCCCCGCAAATACGAAGGATTGGACGGCACCGAGCTGGCCATTTCGGAATCACAGGAGCGCATGGCCGTGGTGGTTGCCGAAAAAGACGTGGATGCATTCATCCAAAAGGCGCGGGCGGAAAATCTGGAGGCTTCCGTTGTGGCACGCGTAACGGAAGAACCGCGCCTGCGGATGCACTGGAACGACGCCTGCATTGTGGATATTTCCCGGGAATTTCTGAACTCCAACGGCGCGCCCAAACACGCGCGGGCATCGGTGGAGGCACCGGATCTTTCCGGCCTGTATCTGGCCGATTCGGTGCGTGACCTGGGCCGACAGTGGAATGAGATGCTGGGCGACCTGAACATCTGCTCGCAAAAAGGGCTGGGCGACCGCTTCGATTCCACCATCGGCGGTGCGACCGTTCTGCTGCCCTACGGCGGCCGGAGGCAGCTCACCCCCGCGCAGGCCATGGCCGCGAAACTGCCGGTGCCGGACGGAGACACCACTACCTGCTCCCTGATGGCTTGGGGCGGCAACCCGTATATCGCGGAAAAAAGCCCCTACCACGGCGGCGTGGTCGCAGTGGTAGAATCCGTCGCGCGGCTGATTGCAAGCGGCGGCAGCCTGAAAAAGACATGGCTCTCTTTCCAGGAATTCTTCGAGCGCCTGCGCGACGAACCCGCACGCTGGGGCAAACCGCTGGCGGCACTGCTCGGCGCGTTTGATGCACAGCTGGGCCTGAAACTGGCCGCCATCGGCGGCAAAGACTCCATGTCCGGCTCGTTTGAAAAGCTGGATGTGCCGCCCACCATTCTCTCGTTCGCCTGCGGCGTGACCAACGCGCAGCGGGTCATTTCACCGGAATTCAAGACGGCAGGCAACAAACTTGTGCTGCTCAAGCCCAAATACGACCGCAACGGCCTGCCCGTCTTCGGCGACCTGCGCCGCCTGTTCACCAAAGTAGAACGGCTGATCTCCGCCCGCAAGGTGCGCGCCGTCTGGGCGCTCTCCACGGGCGGCATCGCAGAGGGCATCACCAAAATGGCGCTTGGCAACGGTATCGGGTTCACCGCGGAACATGGGCTGGACGATTCCACCCTGTTCGACCAGTGCTACGGCGGTTTTCTGCTGGAAGCGGAGCCCCGCGCGTTCATCGGCGGCAAACTGCTCGGATATCTGACCGATCGGCCGTCCATCGAGATCGGCGGGCTCACGCTGCCGCTGGAGAAACTGGAAAAAGCATGGACGGAGCCGCTGGAGAACATCTTCCCCACCCATGTCAAAGCCACGCAATCCACCGCCAAGACCTATACCTGCCCCGCACGCATCAAACAAAAACCCGCCGCGCGCCTCTCCGCGCCGCGCGTGCTCATCCCGGTGTTTCCGGGCACCAACTGCGAGTATGATACGGCGCGCAAATTTACGGAAGCCGGCGCTGTCTGCGAGACGTTCGTAATTCGCAACCAAACCGCGAACGACATTGCCGAATCGGTGCTTGCCTTTGAAAAAAGCATCAAGAACAGCCAGATCATCATGATTCCGGGCGGCTTTTCGGGTGGTGACGAGCCGGATGGCTCCGGAAAATTCATCACGGCGTTTTTCCGCAATCCGCGCGTTAAAGAAGCGGTAACAGAATTGCTGAAGCAACGTGACGGCCTGATGCTCGGCATCTGCAACGGGTTCCAAGCGCTCATCAAACTGGGGCTGGTACCTTACGGTGAGATCCGCGACATGGACGCGGACTGCCCCACTCTCACCTTCAACGCCATTGGCCGCCATCAGGCTACCATGGTGCGCACACGGGTTTCCTCGGTCAAATCTCCGTGGATGACCTACTGCAACATCGGCGATGTCTACACCATCCCGGTTTCCCACGGCGAGGGTCGGTTTGTTGCCACGCCCGAGGTGATGGCCGAACTGGAGGAAAGCGGGCAGGTAGCCACACAGTATGTCGATCTCAACGGCCATCCGTCGGGCGATATCGCGTTCAACCCCAACGCATCGGTAGATGCGGTCGAAGGCATCTTTTCCCCGGACGGACGGGTCTTCGGCAAGATGGCGCATAGCGAACGCTGCGGCAAATACATCAGCAAGAACATCGACGGCCTCAAGGACCAGCCCATTTTCCGGGCCGGCGTGGATTATTTCGCACTGTAAAAGATTCCACACAATGGCCCCCCCGGCGAAGCCGGGAGGGCCATTGTGCCATCCGCTCGACCCGGGGCAGTTCACACGAACGTTCGGGCTTTGTGTGTGCGGGAATTCTTCACCTTTCCAGCCGGATGTCATAGTGCCTGAGCCAGAAATCCACCTGGAGCAAATATGCCAGCAACTGCGGGCCGGTCATCAGTTGACCAAACCACGGGTTCTTATAGGCCGCGCCGCGGGTATCCACGATCTCGCGCACTTTCTTACGGTCAATGAGTTCCAGCAAGGGGGATTCGGTGTTTTTCAAAACGGCGTCCATGCGGCTGCATACGATATCGGTATAGACCGGATTATGCGTTTTGGGATAGGGACTTTTCTTCCGCTCAACGATGTCTTGAGGCAGGATACCGGACAGCGCAAGGCGCAGAAGCCCCTTTTCCCGCCCGCCAGCAAACTTAAGAGCGGATGGCAGGTTGAACGCATATTCCACAAGCCGGTAATCGGCAAACGGCACCCGCACTTCCAGAGAATTGGACATGCTCATACGGTCCTTGCGGTTGAGCAGGTTGACCATAAACCATTTGATGTTCAGATAGAACAGTTCCCGCATCCGATAGTCGCGTTTGCTCTCTCCGTCCAGATGCGGAACCTGCCGGAGCGTGTCGAGATACTGATGGCGCACACAGCCTTCGATGTCCAGCGTTTGCAGGGCGGGAGAAAGGATCGCGCACCGGTCGCCTACAAAACGCGACCAGGGGAATGTGTCTGCGTAGATCATCTCGTCATGCGTATACCACGGGTAACCACCAAACAGTTCATCGGCACATTCGCCCGAAAGCGCGATGACATAGTTTTTCCGGATCTCTTTGCAGAACAGGTATAAGGATGAATCGACATCCGCCATGCCGGGCAAATCACGCGCAATGACCGCGTTTTCCAATGCGTCGGCCAGTGCGGCGTGTTCCGTGATGTAAGTATGGTGGCGTGTCCGGGCATACGCTGCCATTTTTTCCGCCCAGACCTGATCGGGCGTGGGCTGGAACAGGCTGGCCTTGAAATATTTATCGTTCTCGGCATAATCGATCGAATAAGTTTCCAGCGTTTTACCACGCTTTTCAAAGGCGCGGGCCGCCACGGCGGTGATGCCGGAGGAATCCAGTCCGCCTGAAAGAAATGTGCAGAGCGGCACATCGCCCACCAACTGGCGCTCCACCGCATCGACAAACAGACTGCGCAGGTGTTCCGCAGCTTCAGCTTCCGTTTCATAATTTTCTTTGGCCTTGGGTTTCCAGTATTCATGCAGGAGCGAGGTGTCCGGCGTCACTTTCAGAAAATACGCCGGAGGCACTTCATGCACGCCTTTCAATACGCCGCTGCCCGGCGCGGTAGCGGGGCCAAGGGCAAACAGTTCGGTCAGCCCGTCACGGTCGATTACCGGTTGGACATCGGGATGCGCGAGCAGGGTCTTGATCTCCGACCCGAAAATCAGCGAATTGCCACGCCATGCATAAAACAGCGGCTTCACACCCAGCGGGTCACGCGCGAGGAACACCGTCTGCGCTGCTTCGTCCCAAATGGCAAAAGCGAAAATCCCATTGCATTTTTGCAGGCAGCCCGCGCCCCAACGGATATAGGCCGTCAGCAGGACTTCGGTGTCGGAATATGCGTCGAATGTGAATCCGTCTGCCAGTAATTCGCGCCGCAGGTCTTCGGTGTTATACAGCTCGCCGTTGTAAATCAGCACATAGGTTCGGCCGTCTATCGTTTTGCGCATGGGTTGCTTGCCGCCCTCGGCGTCCACAACAATCAGCCGCCGGTGTCCGAACAGGACATGACGGCTCTCATAATACCCTTCACTGTCCGGCCCGCGCTCTTTGAGCGTATCGGTCATTTGTTTGATGATCTGTTTGTTTTCTTCAATATCTTCGGTAAAATTCACCCATCCAGCGATACCGCACATATCCATCACCTTCCTGTTCAGCGTATGCCCAGTAAAGAATTGTGTGAAAAAGAGGAAAACAAGCCCGTTTTGGCGGCATTTGTCTCCAAATCAAACCCGCCGGTCGAACCGGTGGCCCGAACCCTAAAAGGCATATTGCGGACAAACGTATGAAGACGCGTCAAACTTTTGATATCGGCTGTTGCAGTTGGCAGACCGCAGCTCCAATTATAAAAAAGAGTTTTCTGTCTTTTTCCCGCCAACCCTTTTTTCGTACCACCGGCACAACCGGTGAATCTCGTACATACAAAAAATCCACCGGATATACCGGTGGATTGGAGAGCGTTTCTATTTGTCAGGACTGCGAGGAGACACTCTGATCGCCTGACTGGCTGCCCCGATTGAAGCTGAACAGCTTCTGGATCACGGCGTCGGCCTGCTCTTGGGTAATGGTACCATCCGACACCAGCGAATCCAGCAACTGCGACTGACGTTCGCCCCTGCCGCTGCCGTTGGGTTCACCCGAACCACTGGGCCCGCTGCCATTCCACTGCGGGCGGCTGCCACTCCCCGAAGGGGCGCCTGCACCGCTGGCATTCTGCATGCGCTGGCCAAGGTTCTGGGTCAGCGCGGTCTGGATCTTGTCAGCCTGCGCCTGCGTGATGGTGCCCGCGGAAACCAACTCGGACAAACCATCCTTTACGCGCTGTTCCATGTTTCCAAAGTTGCCGCGAGCGTTTTGCCCGGACGTTGCGCCGGTACCCGAAGCTGTGGAAGCCGATGCTTTTTTACTGCACCCGGAAAGCGTGACCAACAGCACGGCGGTCGAGACCGTAACAGCGACAACAGCAGCCAAACGGAATGATTTCATAGATAACTCCTTTGCAAAAAGCATATCTGCACCGCGCACCGCGCGGAAGGGTGAGCAAAAACCGGATCATTCATACCGCAACGCATCGATGGGGCGCAGCTTGGAAGCTTTTGCGGCAGGATACAGACCGAAGGCAATGCCCACCGCCACCGAAAACAGGAACGCAATCAGCATTACTCCACCGGACATGACCATTGCCTGTTTGGTAAACTGCGGCATAATCAGGCAGGCAACCACGCCGATGATAACACCGATGGCGCCGCTGAGACAACTGAGCACCACTGCCTCAATGAGGAACTGAAGCATGATATCCCGCCGCTTGGCGCCGATGGCTTTGCGGATGCCGATCTCCCTTGTGCGCTCCACCACGGATACCAGCATGATGTTCATAATGCCGATACCGCCGACAACCAGCGAGATGGCCGCTACCGCCGTCAGCATATTCGTCATGGTAGAGGTGGTCTGGGTGGAGGTCTGCAGCAGTTCGCTCTCACTCAGCACCCGATATTGGGTGGTGTCGCCCGAGAATTTATCATACATCAAGTTATTGAGGTCGGTGGTCGCGTCGTCGATCTTGCCTGCGGACGCGGCCTCCACATAATAGGTCCGCACGCTCGTCGTGCCTTCCAGGCGCTCGGCGGTCGTCACAGGCATGATGACCCGATTGTCGCTTGACCCCGTGGTGGACGTTCCCTTGCTCTCCAGAATGCCGACGATCAGGAAATTCGCGCCGTTCACCTGAATCGTCTGCCCAACCAGTGACTGATACTGTTTGACGCTCAGATTCGGATAAACGTTTTGGATCACTTCCGGCCCGATGTCCAGAACCTGATAGTGGTTATCCACGTCATCCTGTGTGATGAACCGGCCGTAGGCCACCGTGACATCACGCACATCGGAATAACTGGGAACCGTACCCTCCACGCTGGCGGTCTCATTTTCATCGCCGGATTTGACCGTGGCGGTCCCTGTTAGGTCCGATGCGACATTGGCAATGTTCTTGCTTTTGGTAAGGGTTGAGATATCACTGCTTGTGAGCGTTGTCGTTTTGGTCCCTGTCAGCGACAATGTCAACAAGTTGGTGCCCATCCCCTCGATGGAACTGGTGATCGCCTGTTTGGAACCGTTGCCTACTGCCAGCATGATGATGACCGATGAAATACCGATGACAATACCCAGCATCGTGAGAAAGGAACGCATTTTGTTGGAAGCGATGGCCTTGAACGCCATACGCAGCGCCTGTGAAAATCTCATGACCGGCTCACCTCCTCATCTGAAACCAGCCGGCCATCCGAAATGCGGACGATGCGGCGCGCCTGTTTGGCAATGTTCATATCATGAGTGATGAGGACGATGGTGTGCCCGGCGCTGCCAAGCCCCTGCAGAATCTGCATGACTTCCTTACCGGTGGTGCTGTCCAGATTGCCGGTGGGTTCGTCCGCGAGAATGACCGGAGGATCGGTGATGAGTGCCCGCGCAATGGCAACACGCTGCTGCTGGCCGCCGGAAAGTTCCATCGGGGTGTGCAGCATGCGGTTGGCCAGGCGCACCTTCTCCAGCGCGGCCACCGCGCGCTCACGCCGCTCTTTGGACGAAATACCCTGATAGACCAGCGGCAGTTCTACGTTTTCCACCGCATTGAGTTTGTTGAGCAGATTGAAGCGCTGAAAAATGAACCCGATCATCCGGTTGCGGAATTCGGACAGTTCGTCCTCCGTATACAGGCTGATCTCCTGTCCCCTGAGTTTATAACTGCCAGACGTTGCAATATCCAGGCAGCCAATGATGTTCATCAGCGTGGATTTGCCCGAGCCGGACGGGCCGACGATGGCGACAAACTCCCGCTCCGACACCGACAGGGAAACATCGTTCAGGGCATGCACCACATTGTCGCCGATCACATAGGATTTTACAAGGTGTTCAATCTCTATGATAGCCGCCACTGCGATCCCTCCCTATCCGCGGTCACGCCGCGATGATTCGTGCAGGCTGTCATCCGTTGTTCCCCCCGCCGGTTGTTGTCCTGGCAGTGCTGCCGGAAGTGGTGCCGCCGGTCGTTGTCCCTCCGGACGTGGTGCCGCCGCCGACGGTGTTTCCGGTGCCACCCGTGCTACGGCGTGTATAGCCGCCCGTGCCGCCGCCCATGCCGCCACCCATGCCGCCGCCATATCCGCCCATGCCACCGCCGAGCAGGGTGCTCAGGCTGGAGGTAGAACCGCTGGTCAGGCTCTTGATTGCCGCCAGATTGATGGTAACGGGTTCCGCAACGCGGTCACCGTCACTCAGGCCGCTCTTGATCTCCACCGTGCTGGTGGTAGAAAGTCCAATGGTAACTTCCTTCCCGTATTTCTGCACCAACTGCATCGTGTTGATGTTGTTCAGGGTCTTGGATTTGCCGCTTGAGTCCGTCACGCTCGAAGCCGGGATGACATAGCCCGTGCTGCCCCGTTTTTCCAGAATGGCAGCCGCGGGCACGGTCACGACGTTCTGTACGCTCTGGGTCACGATCTCCACATTGGTGGACATGCCCACCAGAATGTTGGTCGGGTTGCTGATGCCGATCGTAACGTTGAACGTGGCCACACCGTTGGAATTGGTCCCGATGGTGTTGACATCCGTCACGGTGCCGGTATACGCCGTGCCCGAAAGGGCGCTGAGCGTGACATGCACGGTCTGCCCCGTCTTCACGCTGTCGATATCGGACTCATTCACCGTCACCTGCGTCTGCATCTGGGTGGGGTCGATCACACCCACGACATTGCCGCCGCTGGCCACACTGTCGCCCACTTTTACATCCACCGCCGTCACCGTGCCGTTGACCGGACTGGTGATGTTGTTGGCATCCACTGCGGCCTGTGCCGAAGCGAGGTCGTTCTGCGCGTTCGTCACCGCCTGCTGGTCGGCAGTGATTGTGCTGTTCAGCGACGTGCCGTCCAACTTAAAGAGGTTCTGCGTCTTACTCACCATCTGGTTTTCCGCTACATACACATTGGTGATCGTCCCCGAACTGCTGGACCCGGTGCTGCCGGAACCACTGCCGTAGCTGCCGCTGGACCCGCTGCTCGACCCCGTGGAAACGGAGGAAGCGCCGGACGATGTGATCTTATAATAGTTGACGAGCGCCAGCGTGCCGCTGCCCACCGTTTTGCCGTCCGTCGTTGTTACCGTGGCAGTGGAACCCACGGCGGGGGTGTCGGTGCCGATGGTAACCGTCACGCTGGAACTGCTCTGCCCGCCGCTCACGCCGGTCACCGTGCCGGCGACCGTGCTGCCGTCACTCAGCGTTACGTTGACCCCTTCGTTATTGGTCACCGATGTCTGCGCGCCGGAAATCGTCAGCGTCATGGAGCGGCTGGTGGAAAGATAGCACAGGAAACCCAGCGCATTGACGGTCGAAGATGTGTCCCCGGCGGATACCTGCACCGCTTTGATGCGGCCTGCCAGCGGAGCGGTGATGTACAGATTGCTCAACGAAGCCTGCGCGCTCGCCAGCGTGTTCTGCGCCTGTGTCAGCGCTGTCTGTTTGGATTCAAGCGTCTGCTGCGCCGTGGGGCTGTTGATGTGCGCAAGTACCTGCCCCTGCTTCACCGTATCGCCGTCTTTAACGGAAACGCTGTCCACCGTGCCAGCATCCGGCGCCGTGAGCGTTTCCTCCGCGGAATTGGAAACCGTGCCGGTACCGGAAACGGTCTTTTCCACCGATCCGGTCCGCGCCTGCATGAGTCGAAACGTCGTCGTGGAGGTGGGCATGTTGTTCGAAGCCATAACATGGTAAATGGCGAAACCGCCGCCCACAACGGCCACCACCACCACCACAGCCGTGATCCGGAACCAGGTCTTCCGATACCATTTGGTCCTGCCCGCCTGCACAACAGGCTGCGGCACGGCGCCGCCGGGCGCTTTTTTGGTGCCCCAAGGTTTTTTCATGTAATACTCCCCCGTTTTTTACGCTGGAATCCGCGCAAATACTTGCAAAACCAATTCTTAGTATATGGAAGAATTGTGAAGAATCTGTGAAAAGCGCGTGAAGCTTCTTGAAACGTTGAATCTGCAACCATGCCGCTTTTTAAAAGCTTGCCAGAAACCCCGCCCCCCCGCTATACTGGACAGGCAGGGAGGGGATCACATGGAATTACACACACTGTACCGTCTGCTTTTCCGGCACTATGGCCCGCAGCACTGGTGGCCCGCGGAATCGCCTTATGAAATGATGGTTGGCGCTATCCTGACCCAAAACACCGCCTGGGCAAATGTGAAAAAAGCCATCGCAAATTTTGGTGAAAAACTCACGCCCGCATTCGTAACGGAAATCTCCGACGGCGAACTGGAGGAGATCATTCGCCCCAGCGGCTTTTTCCGGCAAAAAGCCGCGCGTCTGAAAACGCTGACCGGGTGGTACGCACGCTACCGGTACGACATCGAAACCGCCAGAGCGCAGGGAACGGATACCTTGCGCATGGAATTGCTCGCCCTCAAAGGCGTGGGACGGGAAACCGCCGATTCCATCCTGCTGTATGCCCTCCAAAAACCGGTTTTCGTCATCGACGCCTATACGCGGCGCGTGTTTGCGCGTCTGGGATTCGCCGTACCGTCCGAATACGAGGTGTTCCGCCGCTTCTTTGAAGAAAATCTTCCCCGGGACCCGGCACTCTATAACGAATACCATGCACTCATCGTGCGCCACGCAGCTACCGTCTGCCGGAAACGGCCGGACTGCGCGGACTGCCCGTTTGCTCCGTCCTGCCCCGGGGCAAGAAACGACGATTAGAACCCGACGCGCGCGGAAACGCCGTAAATACGCCTTATAGCAGGCCGCTCATCGCCGCCAATCTTGTGGGGGACATCCTGCAGCGGTATTTGGGCGCGGACACCCAGACGAAAATCTTTTGCTTTTGAGCCTGTGCGGGTTTGATTTTTACCGGAAAAAAGCATAAAATAGAGAGTATTGTATGTTGCGGCTCTGTGCGCAGCCTGCAGAAAAGATCGTGCTTGGCAGGAGTAATCGAAACATGGATATGCACAGCGAATTCCTTGCGTTACGCAAAAAGATCATAGAGGCGGAATTTTCCCGCATGAACGACCGGCAGCGGCAGGCGGTCCTTGCAACACAAGGGCCGCTTCTGGTTCTGGCCGGGGCCGGCAGCGGAAAGACCACGGTGCTGGTAAACCGCGTTGCCTGCATTCTGAAATATGGCGCGGCGTATGAAAGCGATGCCGTCCCATCCGGTTTGACCGCAGAGGACCTGTCCTATCTGCAAAACTGCCTGGCGCAAAGGTCGTTTGGCGACGAGCGTTTGCGTGAACTGCTGGCGGTAGATGCGCCGCCTTCCTGGGCGCTGTTGGCCATCACGTTTACCAACAAGGCCGCAGGCGAAATGAAAAGCCGCCTGGAGCAGATGCTGGGCGAGCAGGCGCTCGACATCTGGGCGTGCACGTTCCACTCCGCCTGCTCCCGCATTCTGCGGCGGGAAATTGACAAGCTGGAGCTCGGCTATTCGCGCTCGTTCACCATCTACGACACCGACGACAGCCTGCGCGTACTGCGCGAATGCTGCCGTGACGTCGCCGGGGACGACCGCAATTTCGCCAATAAAACGGCGCTGCCCGCCATCAGCCGCGCCAAGGAGCAGAACATGAGCCCCGCCGCATTCGAAGCGGCCGCGAGCGGGGATTACCGTCTTCAGAAAATCGCCAGCGTCTACTATAAATACCAGCAGGCGCTGCGGCAGGCCAACGCGCTCGATTTCGACGATATGCTGCGCCTGACCGTCATGCTCTTTGAGAAAAATCCCGATGTGCTCGATCATTACGCAAGACGCTTCCGTTATGTGCTGGTGGACGAATATCAGGATACCAATCCCGTGCAGTACCAGCTTATCAGTCTGCTCGCCGGCGGGCACCAGAACCTCTGCGTGGTGGGCGACGATGACCAGAGCATCTATAAATTCCGCGGCGCCACCATTGAAAACATCCTCAGCTTTGAAAAGCAGTTTAAGCATGCACGGGTAATCAAGCTGGAACAGAACTACCGCTCCACCTCCGCCATCCTGGGCGTGGCCAACGCCGTCATCGCCAACAACACCGGCCGCAAGAGCAAAAAACTCTGGACGGAAAACCCCGACGGAGACCCGGTGAAAGTCCGCCGCTTTGAAGACGAGGCCACCGAGGCGCTCTTCATCGCCAACACCATTCTGGAAAACGTGAAAGACGGCATGAAGTTTGCCGACCAGGCCGTAATCTACCGGATGAACGCGCAGTCCGGCCCCATCGAAAAGGCATTCGTACGGATGGGTATCCCCTACCGCATCATTGGCGGACACCGTTTCTACGACCGCATGGAGATCCGGGACCTGATGGCCTATCTCTGTGTCATCAACAACCCGGGAGACAATCTGCATTTCACGAGGATCGTCAACGCGCCCAAGCGCAGCATCGGCAGCGCAACCATGGCCGCCGTGCAGCAGATCGCCGAGCAGACGGGGCAGACACTCTACGAGGTGTTTCTGCACTGTCAGGAATACGAATATTTCTCCAAAAAAACCGCGCGCATCGAATCGTTTATGCATTTCATGGAACACATGCGGGAGCTGCGCACCGAGATACTGCCGCATGAGCTCATTCGCACCGTGATGGAAGAAAGCGGCTACCTCGCCTCATTGGGAGACGACGAGGAAGCCAAAAGCCGCAAGGAAAACCTGAGTACCCTCATCTCCAACGCCGCCGACTATGAGAAAAACGCCGACGAGCCGACCCTGGAAGGCTTTTTGGAAGAAGCGGCCCTGATGACGGACATCGACAATTACGACGGGCAGGCGGATACCGTGGTGATGATGACCATCCATGCCGCCAAAGGGCTGGAATTCCCCGCCGTATTCATTGCGGGGATGGAGGAAGGCGTTTTTCCCGGCCAGAGCGTTATGATCTATCCCGAGCAGCTTGAGGAGGAGCGTCGCCTCGCTTATGTGGGCATCACGCGCGCCAAGCGCAAACTGAACCTTACCTGCGCGGGCTCGCGCATGCTCTTTGGCGCCACCGTGCGCAACCGCCCATCCCGTTTCCTGGATGAGATCCCGAACAATCTCAAGGACGCGCAGGACATGCGCCCGCATTTCGAGCGCCCCCAGCCGCGCCGCGCCGCGCCGGCCGCACCGATCCGGCTCGAACGCCCCGGCGTATCCCGCCCGGTGCAGTCCAAGGCCGTGTTTGCTCCGGGCGATACCGTGGGACACGGCACGTTCGGCCGCGGGATGGTGCTTTCCGCCAAAACAATGGGCGGCGACACGCTGCTCGAGATTGCATTCGACACCTGCGGCACAAAAAAACTGATGGCCAACTTTGCCAGGCTCAAAAAACTCTGAGTCTGGCGCATCCGCATCCATACGGCAGCAAACCAAAATCAAAAGCAAAAGCAAAAGAGCAGGGTATCAAGCCGTACCCTGCTCTTTTTTTGTTAATACTGTATCGGACAAGAAGCCCCTAAACGGTGACAAGCGAGCAGCCGAACCGGTAAAAGGCATGCATTTGCACGCGGCCGTCTGTTTCACATGAATCGGTTCTGCAATCACACACTGAAATCCGCGTGCCTGGAAAAATTGTGTAAAACGCCTGGCAAAATACTGAAGGCCGAAACAAACAGAGGGATGGCCAACGCCGCCAGGGTTCCCTGCGCATTAAAAAGCAACAATGGCGCTCCTTGCGGGTCATAGACCGTCTGGTTGAGCAGCCACGCCACCAACGGTGTGAGCAACGACCCCGCCGTGTAACCAAGGAAGCAGGTCAGCACGGTCTCTTCCCACAGTTTGCGCACCAACCGCTGCTTGGAATAGCCTATCGCATGCAGGATGGCGAATTCCTCCTGGCGGGTGGCGAACGTGATGACATTGAGATTGCCCAGCGCGATGCACAGGATCACCACCATTATCACAGTGATGATAACGGCGAGCGTCTGCATCATCTGCAACTGCCCATAAAGCTGATTGGAAAACGTATCATAATCCAACACCATGACCTTTTTGGGCAGCAGCGCTTTCAGTGCTTTCTGCGTCTGGACGGACATATGGTCGATGCGGTAGATGAGCGAATACTGCCGCATCTGGTCGCGCGTAATATTGCCCGGCTGGCAGGCTACCGCAAATACGAGCGGGCCTTCCAGCAGGCCGGTGATGGTGTAGCGCCCGGGCAACTGGTATTTGTCCGCCACCTCGGTACCCACGGCGTCGCCCACTTTCAAGCCGTTTTGCAGCGCGAAGTCACGCGTAACGAGAATCTCATGTGCGTTATCGCGCGGCATCCGGCCCTGAACCATGCGCATATGATAGGTGTTCAGAAGCGTTGCGGCATCGGCGGCGTACATATTGAAAATGGTGATGCTATTGCTGGACATGCCGCGTTTGTAAAGCAGGCCGCCGCTGAGGTTGTTGCGCACCGGCAGAGGGTCCGCGTCTTTTTGTTCATCCAGTTTCTGCAAAAAGGCGGCTGGCAGCACCGTATTGTCTGTGGAATAGACTTCCGTGCCGGTTTTCATCAGGTTCAGCGTGCCGTCTAACGATGCTTCCGTGGTGGTGGCGCTGAACAGTCCGTAGAAACTGAACAGAAACACACCGATCACCATCGCAAAGAAGACGGTGAGTGCGGATTTGACGTTATTTTTCAGATAAAGCAGCGGGGAAAGCGGCTTCATGGCTGTCCCTCCGCTTTCGGGGAAGCGATTTCGGCGATCGAACCATCCCAGATGCGGATAATGGTGTCCGCGTTTTCGAGGATGCTTTCGTCGTGCGTGACGATAATGACCATGGCATGGGCGGTGTACTCCTCCAGCAAAGACATGACCTCGCGAGCGCTCTGATGGTCAAGGGCAGCGGTGGGTTCGTCGCCGAAAATCACTTGCGGGTCGTTCATTAGGGCGCGGGCGATGGCGGCACGCTGACGCTGCCCGCCCGAGAGCTGGTAGGGGCGTTTGCCTGCCGCGTGGACAATGCCCAGCCGTTCCAGCAGCGAAAGCGCTTTTTCCCTCACCGGCCCGGTGTTTTTATTCAGTGGTGTGAGCAGGTTTTCAAGCACGGTCATATAGTTGATGAGAAAATGGCGCTGGAATACAAAACCAAATTCTTTGCGCCGCAGCGTAGCCAGCGCGGGCGCACTGAGCGACCCATAGGTTCTGTCATTATACGCCACATTGCCGCTGGTTGGGCGGCGCAAGCCGGCCATGGCATACAGCAGCGAACTTTTGCCGCTGCCGGAGGGGCCCAAAATGCCGATGAGTTTGTTGCCGCTGAGTGTAAGGTTCACATCGCGCAGCGCCAGTGTCTGTACCTCTTTTTCAATATCGTAGATCAGGTTGACGTTTTCCAGTGTAAAGGTCATATTGCCCCTCCTTAATTTTTTTCGATGATGGATATTGCGTCCACACGCCCGATAAGCCGAAAAACCGGGATCAGTGTAAACAGCGTGGTAAACAGCGGCGCAAGCAGCGCCACCACGGCGGCTTTGCCATACAGATAAATTCCGACACCACCGATGCGCTCAAACGCGTTGTAGGTAACGATGCGGCAGAGCACGACCGCAAACACCATGCCCAGCGCGAAACTGAACAGGTTGGTGATTGTAATTTCCCAAAACACGCGGCGCAGCAA
Source organism: Ethanoligenens harbinense YUAN-3 (assembly GCF_000178115.2). Taxonomy (NCBI): domain Bacteria; kingdom Bacillati; phylum Bacillota; class Clostridia; order Eubacteriales; family Oscillospiraceae; genus Ethanoligenens; species Ethanoligenens harbinense. Next base: position 1,247,213 of record NC_014828.1, on the reverse strand, counting down.
ATCGCCGCGCGTATAGCCCATGGCATTGAGCACGCCGAATTCGCCGCGCCGCTCAAAATACTGTGCGTATTTTGAGCAAACCAGACAGACCACCATTACAAAAATGGACAACACCGCGAACCCGTCCAGAATATTGACCGACTGCGTTGTGGCCTCGAACTCCGCAGCCGCGCGCGACGGTGTCCAGGCGATCAGGTTCTGGCGGATAAGCGGCTGCACCGCTTTTTCTGCTTTAGCCATCTGTCCGCTTTTGGGAAAGACCAGAAAACCGTTTGCCAGTTGGGCGGCTCGGTCGGCTTGCTGTTGCTCAGGATATGGGGAACCCATCAGGCTCAGGCTGCTGTTGCCGCGCAGGATGCCAACCACCGTGTAATTGCCTTGCAGATCCTGTGTCTTGTCCAGATCGGATCCCACATGACTGCCGACATGCAGATGGTTGTTCAGAGCAATGCGTTCATCCACGGCGATTTCGTTTCGGCCGTTTTGCGGTAGGCGGCCTTGCAGAACATGGATACCGAACTTTGAGAGAAAATAGGCGCGATCGCTGTTGCTCACGCCGTAGACCGAGATGCCGTTGGAGGTACCGGGAATGTTGAAGCTGATGGTCTGCTCCGAAACCGGAATCAGCCGGTCGATATGTGGGTTGTTCTCCAGATCCCGTATGGTCTTGGCAGGCACCTGCGGAACGGTGCTGCTTGGAAAAACATCCATGGCAACTTGCAGATACGCGCCGTCGGTGGCCAATACCGACTGCATGATGGAGTGCACGAAGCTTTCCATGATGTACAGAAAACAGATAGCGGTGACGATAGACGTGACGGAAGCGAAGAATCGCCGTTTGTTGCGGCGAAAATACAGGATGGGAGAGAGCGGCTGCATCGTTTCACACCTTTCGTGGGTTATGGTCTGTCTTGCGTTCGATATGCTTCCAGTTTATCGGAAAACATGCCTATAAAACAGTAACCGCAGTCATGATTTACCCATGACTGCGGTCATAGCCGTTCCCCTGTGCGCCAAAGTATCCGGATAAAACGGATAACGGCACTCCGTATAACCGGGGCTTTTACTTATCAAGCGCCCGCCGCAGAGCCAGCGCGGCGGCAGTGCGGTCGTAAATACCCAGTTTGGAATAAATACTGCTCACATGGTTTTTCACCGTGCCCTCGGACAGGTAAAGCATCTGGGCAATCCGGCGATTGGTATAGCCGCCGGCCAACAGATTTGCCACGTCGCGTTCACGCCCGGTCAATGCCGCCAATCTACCGGACAAAGCAGGCACGTTGGCGCACAGATGCTTCGTAAGCTTGGCGGCCAGCATGGCGGGCCATGTAAACTGCCCTTGTGCGGCGTCACGAACGGTTTGGATGAGCCGGTCGGCCTCAATGTCCTTCAGCAGATAACCGATGGCTCCGTTTTTGAGTGCCTGCACAATACTCTCGTCGTCGTCAAATGTGGTGAGAACCAGCACGGCGATGGACGGATGCCGTTTTTTGATAGCCGCTGTGGCTGCCACGCCATCCATGACAGGCATGCGGATATCCATCAGTACGACATCGGGTTTTCGCGTGTCACAAATGGCACAGGCTTCCTCTCCGTCTGCCGCCAGTCCGGTCACGGCAATGTCCGGCTCAAGTTCGAGAATGGTTTTCAACCCATCTCGCATCAACGTCTGGTCATCTGCGATTAGCACCTGTATCATAGAACCTCCCATGTGGACAGCATAAATAGACCAATCAGGCCGGCAACCGGATCCGGATGGAAAATCCTCTTCCCTTCTCGGTCTGGATGTGCAACGAGCCGTTTGCCTGTTCCAGCCGGGACCGCATGGCGCGCAAACCGAAGCCGGGCGCTACGACAGTGGCTCCTGTGCCGTTGTCCCGCAGGGAAAAATGGATGCTGCCGTCTTTCCGTGCAAGCGCGCAGTCCACCGCCGTGCAGTGCCCATGACGCAGGCTGTTGGTCAGCCCTTCCCGCAAGCAGGTATAGAGAATATCCCCTGCCTGCGGGGAAAGAGCAACACTGCGGTCGATGTGGCAGGCGACAGCGATACCGGTATGGGCGGCGCAGTCCCGCAGCAAGGTTTCCATCGCGTCAAACGGATCAAGCAGCCGCTTGTCGTCCTCCAGCACGCGCACAGAGGAACGGATAGCCTGCAGCCCCTCGCGCACCTGTTCTTGCGCCAGCTTCAGTTTTTCCACCGCGCGGGCGGGATCCCGCCCGGTCAGCCGGCGGGACGCTTCCAGTTCCACCAGTACCGTGGTGAGCGTGTGCCCCACCGTATCGTGTATCTCACGGGCGATGCGGTTACGTTCATTGACCGCCGAAGCCTGGACAGCCTGTTCATAGACCGCCTCCAGTTCGCGCCTGCGTGCCTGCGCCTGTACTTTTTCCACCATGCTTTCCCGTAAGGCATGTTCCAGCCGTGTGTTTTGTGTTCGGAGACGTTTGATGAGCATAAAGATCACGGAAAAAAGCAAAAAAGCCGCGATACAAAGCAGCAGGCCGGGCAGAAACAACGCCATCCGGCCATGCTGGAGACGGAACAGCATCACGACACAAAGACCAAAATCCGCACAGATTACCAGAGCGGCAGCCTTGGAACGCAGATCCAGGATGGCATCTCCAATCAGAAATGGGCCCAACAACAAACTCGCACCCGAATGATCCAATCCCATGATCATACAAATAAAAATCAAATCGACCAACGAAGAAAGCCAACAAGCCGTATACTTTTCATACAGCAAAAAGGTGTGGATGGTGTAATTGCTCAAAAACCCAAAGGAAAGCAGGAGGAGAAGAAAACGCGCCTGCGGGTTCAGGAGCGACGCGGCAAACAGCGCAATGCAAAAGGCAATATAACTGACGGTATGCATAAGAATACGCACATTTGACGGCACAGGTTGCCCTCCTAACGGATCATGGGTATGATCGACCGATCTGATCGACACGGCGGTCAATGGGAATGCGCCCTGCTTAAAAATTTGACGGCGATTCTTTGATAAAGCCTCTGCGCGTTTAATACGCCGGTTTTCAAAATACGGAACACCGGCCGGCTTGCCAGTGCCAGCGGCAGATAAAAGAAAACATTGCGGGTCAAAAGAGAACTCAGCATAAAATACTGCCCAAGCATCAGGAAAAACGCCAGAAACGCAACGGCCAGCCCGATCAGCATCAAAACCTTTTTATAGGTCAGCGGCTTCACGATCTCGAACAGCAGTACAAATCCCACCACTCCGATCAAAAATACGTTCATGGTTGAGATCTCAGCATGGCGCAGCCCGAACCAAATGCCGGCCAACTGGATAAATGAATCACCCCGCCGCAAGCGGCGGGGTATCCAATGCTAACCCTACCCTTGCTAAAACAACGTGAGTTGTTCTATTGTTTCAACTTTGTAAAGTTGTTTATACTCCTCTGTCTTACCCTGATTCTGCAAGTATCTTTTTATTACTTCTTCACTGCCAAATTTGCTTACCGTATTCACAAAATATCCATCCGTCCATAATTCTCCACCCCATAATTGTTTTTTTACTTCCGGATGTTTAGAAAATATTTCTCGTGCTGTTATACTTTTCACTGTTGTGATTATTTTCGTCGGGCTGTACTTGGGTACTGATTGTATTAGAAAATGCACATGATTTTTATCTGTACCTATTTCAACAAAGTACATCTCAAATCGTTCGCTTATTCCTCCGCACACTTCTACGAGTGTTTTGGTAACTTCTTCGCTAAATATCGCTCTGCGATATTTAGCGGGGCATACAAAATGGTACATCAGCACTGAGACATTGTGAGATTTATGAATATACTCACTCATCTCTTCCCTCTTCTCGTTTTTTGTTATACCAATTTTATACCCTTTTATTTAACGCCGCAAGCGGCGGGGAATTAAACCCTCAGAGATTAAAATATTGCACACGACAATGATGGCCGCGGGAAAGGAATTTTCCAGAATGTTGGCGGCAAATTTTCCATGCGGCCGTTTGTAGTTGGGAAGCAACGCCAGAACGAGCGAAGGGATGCCGACGGCCAGCAGATTGACCGGGGTCAACTGAAGCGGAGCAAACGGAAAAACAAAGGGCAAAAAGGTAAACAATATCGACAGGATGGTGGAGTAGATGGTTTTGACTAAATACAGGGAGGCCACCTGCTCAATATTGTTGATGACACGGCGCCCCTCTTTCAACACTTCGACCATCGCGGAAAAATTGGACTGGAGCAGAACAAAATCGGCGGCGCTCCGCGCGGCATCCGCGCCGCCGGACATGGCGACGCCGCAATCCGCTTCTTTCAGTGCCAGCACGTCGTTTACGCCGTCACCGGTCATACAGGCGGTGTGCCCGTTTTTTTGGAGGGCCTGGATCAGCTTCCGTTTCTGATAGGGCGAAACACGGCCGAAAACGGTGTTCTCTTCCACGATCCCGCACAAGTCCGTTTCATCCGCGATCCGACTCATATCGATATAGCGTTCCGCGTGCTTCAAGCCGGCCCGAGCAGCAATGTTTGAAACCGTCGCAGCGTTATCGCCGGATATCACTTTGATTGTGACACCCTGTTCCGCAAAATAACGAAACGTTTGGGATGCATCTTTTCGAATGGTATCCGACAGGATGATAAGCGCGCAAAGGCGTGTGTCGGCGGGAACCGTGTCCGTTTCCATCGGCGTTTTGGCATATGCGAGGCAAATCACGCGAAACCCCTGTTTCGTATGGAAGGCGATCCGCTTCGCAAGCGAAGGGTCCAGATGCGGAGAAAGAAACTCGGGCGCTCCAAGAAGATAGCTGCCCTTTTCCCCAAACGAAGCGCCGCTCCATTTCCGGCGCGAAGAAAAATGGACGGCATGCGTGCACGGCCAAGTCGGTTTTTCAGGAAATGCGGTGCGCAGTGCTTCGGCGGTAGGGTTCTCATCCCGCAAAGCATTCATCAGCTCCGCAATCGCCTGGGGAGCTTGCTCCCCCGGATAACCGTTGACCGGAAGCAGATCGACCACTTTCAAACTGCCATCGGTGATCGTACCGGTTTTGTCCAGGCAAAGAACATCGGCCCTCGCCAGTGTTTCGATGCAGGGCAGAGATTGCACCAGTGTTTTCCGCCGCGCCAAATTCATCGCGCCCACCGCAAGCGTGATACTGGTCAAAAAGATCAGGCCCTCCGGAATCATGCCCAGCATGGCTGCGGAAGTACCCAGCACAGCCGCGCTCAACCCGACGTGTTTTTCAAATTGAGCATAGAACAGGATGCCGCCGACCGGAATGATGACGACGGTGAGGATGCGAATGATATTATTGAGGGTATTGATCAGCTCGGATTTCTGTTTCTTTTCCTGTTTGGCCTCCAGCGCAAGTTTGGCTGCATAGCCGTTGCTGCCAACTGCGAGGACGCGCATACAGCCGTTTCCCGCTGTGATAAAACTACCGGACATAACCTTCGACCCGGCAGCCTTCTGGATGGTGTCGGACTCCCCGGTCAGCAGCGATTCGTCCGCTTCCAATCCTTCCGAATAAACGATTTCGCCGTCCACACAGACCTGATCGCCGGCTTTGAGCCGCAGGATATCGTCCAGAACCAATTCCTCTTGATCGACCTCAACGGCGTTTCCGTCCCGTATCACCGTTACTCTGGTGCGGGCGATGATGGACAGGTTGTCGATGGTCCGTTTGGCGCGCAGTTCCTGAACAATTCCAATGACCGTGTTGCAGACGACCACCAGCAGAAAAATGGTATTGGCCCAGTGCCCCACCGCCACGATGAAGACAGCCAACACGATATTCAGAATATTAAAAAGAGTGAAAATATTTCCCAGAATGATTTGAGAAACCGATCGTGTCAGGGTTTTGGGCGCGCTGTTATGGAGGCGGGAATGCATTCGTTCCGCCACCTGTTCCGCCGTCAACCCTATTTTGTAATCAGAGAAATAGCGCACGACGTTCGGTTCGGCATTTCTGTTTCTATCTTGATCCCGCCGCTTATGTTTTCGTATTTCCAATCTGATATGCCCCTATTGCCATGATTTTCATTTACGTTTGTTATCTTCTAGTATTATACCATTAAAATATAAAGGAATCTACAACGGATAAATAGAAAAGTCAAGAATCGTGCGGAAGGGGGACACTCCCCCATTCTTCACTGCACGGCTAGGCCCCCGCCAGCCAGGCGGTACACAGGCCGACAGCCGGCTTACCCGTGGAACCGATAGCCGGTGCCCCAGAGCGTTTCAATATAGTCCGGGTTGGACGGGTCTTTCTCGATCTTTTTCCGGATCCGCTGGATGTGCACCGGGACCGTCGCCAGATCACCGTAATCGTCCACACCCCAGATGGTATCAAACAGGTGCTCTTTGGTAAACACGATGTTGGGATTGGACGCAAGAAAATACAACAGGTCATATTCTTTCGCTGTCAGTTGCACTTCCCGGCCGCTCACAGTGACCCTGCGCGCGGCGTGGTGGATTTCCAACCCGCGAAAAGACAGAATTTCTTCCTGTGTTTTGTTTCCTTTCAGGCGCTCATAACGGCGGATATGTGACTGGACACGGGCAATCAATTCCGCAGGGCTGAACGGTTTCGTCAGGTAATCGTCGGCGCCGACATCCAGGCCGCGAATCTTGTCGATATCTTCGGCCTTGGCTGAGACTACGATGATCGGCACCTCCTGTGTGCTTCGCACGTCGCGGATGATGTCGAAGCCGTTTTTCCCCGGCAGCATCAGGTCGATGATCAGGGCGGCATAGCCACCGCCCAGCGCTTTCTGGCAGGCTTTCTGCCCGTCGGGTTCGATATCGGCTCGATATCCGTTCAGCTTCAGATAATCGCGCTCGAGTTCCGCTATGTTTTCATCGTCCTCAACAATCAAAATCTTTTTCATCCGGTCTGTCCTTTCGAAGTCACGCCTGTGCCCGGCAGGGGATGGAAACGGTAAAGCAGCTTCCCGCATTGATTTCGCTGGCGACGGTAATTTTTCCGCCGTGCGCCTGCGCCAGCTCCTGCGCAATGGCAAGGCCGAGCCCGGTACTGGAAAAATCCTTGGTGCGCTCGGGATCGGCCCGGTAAAAACGTTCAAACAGGTGGGGCAGGTCTTTGGCCGGTATGCCCTGGCCGTTGTCCTTTACCGCGAGACGGAGATTCTCTTCGATCACATACGCTTTGACACGCACCGCAAGCCCCTGTTTCGGCCCATATTTCACAGCATTTCCGATAAGGTTCCGCAGGATCTGGTGGAACCGTTTCGGGTCCAGATCGACAGTGTACTCCCTGTCCAGCGCGTCTTCATACCGAAACAAGGCACCTCGCTCTTCCAGGTCCAACCGGAATTCCTCCATCATATCGCGGAGAAACGGCCGAATGGAGACCGGGGCAAAATGGAATTCCAGCTTTTGCAGGTCCAGCGTGGAAAACAGGAACAGATCATCGATCAAACGGTTCATATATGCGCTGTTGCTCTGGATGATCTTCAAATAACGGGCCTGCCTGTCGGCGGGCATTCCCGCATCGGCTGTGATCGCCTCCAGATACCCCTGGATGGAGGTCATCGGCGTTTTGAGGTCATGCGAGATATTGCTGATGAGTGCCTTGCGGTTATTCTCGTATTCGATCTTGAGCCGTTCGTTCTCCTGCAATTTCTGCGCCATCTGGTTGAAGGCCGTGATGAGGCTGCTTACCTCACTGGCGCTCTCGTTTTCGACCGAAACGTCATACTGCCCCGCCGTGATAGAGCGGACGCCCTTGCGCAGGCGGTCGACCGGAAGCAGAATGCGGTCTTTGATGCGCATGAGAAAAAGTATCTCGTACAGCGTACCGACGGTGGCGAGAATTGCCAAAAAAGAAATCAGAATTTTCAGGCCAACGGAAGCGCCCCCGAACCAAAACAGTAAGATCCAGAGCGCCGCATTGATTGCAAGCACAAACGGCCTTGACAGCCGGATATGACGGTAGTACCGGTCGAACATGGCGTCTTCGTCGCCGTAGGCGTGCAGGTGCCGTCGGATATGAATATCGTGCAGTTCGGAACGGACGGAGGCGAGCTGGTCCAGCAGCTCTTTTTGCTCCGGAGACAAGTTGCCGTTTTCGGTTTTCCGCAGCAGGCGAAGCCGCATGGACAGATCCTGCTGCTGCCGATGCAGGCGCTCTCGCCGCAGCGTCATTTCCCGGTGAGTTTTCAGTGCCTCCCGGCGTTCTTCCCTTTCCTGCCGAAGGTGACGCTTCCGCTGCGCGCACAGTTTCCGCCATTGCCGCATCCAATCCATCGCCGTCTCCAATCTCACAGGCTTTTATTTTCTTATTCTATAAGGATACGGCCGGACATTCAAGTACCGTTAACAAAAAGATAAACGTTTTATAAACATAGGGGTTTCCGCTTCTTTTATCCGCCGTTTATAAACTGTTTACGATTGTTTTCCTCCGTTTTTAGAAACCCCCTGTATACTGACACTGAACTTACAAAAGGGGGAATCCACATGGAGCCAATCATCCGGGTCAGCCATTTCAGCAAATCGTATGGCGATTTCAAAGCGGTGGATGACATTTCGTTCTGTGTCGAGGAAGGCGAGATCTTTGCGTTCCTCGGTCCAAACGGCGCGGGCAAGAGTACCACCATCAACACATTATGCACCATTCTGGATAAAACGGCAGGAGACATGCGGATAGGCGGGCATGACGTTTCCGCGGAACAAAGCGCGGTACGCAAAGACATCGGCATTGTTTTTCAGGAATCCACACTGGATGCCAAACTGACCGTGGAGGAAAACCTGCGCTTCCATTGCCGGTTCTATCAGGTACCCAAGCAGGAAGTAGCCGAGCGCGTGGATTTCGTGCTGGACCTGGTGGACCTGCAGGAATGGCGAAAAACGCCGGTAGGCGGCCTGTCCGGCGGTATGAAACGGCGCGTGGAGATCGCGCGCGCGCTCATCCATTATCCAAAGGTCCTGTTTCTGGACGAACCCACCGCGGGTCTGGATCCGCAGACACGCGCAAACGTCTGGGAATACATCCAAAAACTGCAGAAACAGAAGAACATCACCATATTCCTCACCACCCACTATATGGACGAGGCGGAAATCTGCGCGCACGTCGCCATCATGGACCATGGCAAAATCATCGCATTCGATACGCCGGAGAACCTGAAAAAGCAGTATACCCATTCGATGCTGATCGTTTATGGGACGCGGCTTGCCGCCCTGGAGACGGAATGCAAGGCGAAAGGGTTCCCCTGTGAACCGGCAAAAGGAAAATGGACGGTGACCGTACCGGACAGCCGCGCGGCGCTGGAACTGCTGGAACACAACCGGGAACAGGTCACGGATTTTGAAATGACCAAAGGGACGCTCAACGACGTCTTTTTGAAGGTCACAGGGAAGGAGATCCGGGTATGAGTGCAATCGGTGCAATTTTGAGCAGGAACCTGTTGAATTTCTCACGGGATAAAGCGCGGCTGTTCGGCACGCTGCTGATGTCCCTGTTTTTTCTGTTCGTGTTTTCATTCGTGATGAAGTCCGCCGTAAACGGGCTGACACAACCGATGAATTATCTGATTTCCGGCGTCATCATCATGACCGTGTTTCAGGCAAGCCTGAACAATTCCAACGACATTCTGTCGGATATCGCAAGCGGCTTTATGAAAGAAATCATGGTTGCGCCTATCTCCCGGGTCGAGATTGCCATTGGGCAGATTCTTTCCTCCTCAGTTATCGCCATATTGCAGGGGCTGCTGGTCTCGGTGCTGGGGCTTTTTATGGGTCTGCATCTGGACGCCGCGCATTTTCTTATCATGATCGGCGTCATGGCGGTGGCCGGCGTCACGTTCGGCTCCATCGGGCTGTTTCTGGCGACCATCGCACGCAATTCCTCGGCGTTCCAAATCGTGATTACCATTGTGGTTATGCCGTTCACTTTCCTTTCCGGCGCCTATATTCCCACAACCGTCATGCCCTCCTTCCTCAAACCGGTCATCTACCTCAACCCGCTGACCTACATCACATCGATTTTCCGTTACATCACCCTGAAGCTGGACGGCACAGCGACCGCTAAGCTGGTAAAGCTCGGTGTCGCCTTCAATGTGCATGGGTTCATCATCACGCCGGTTCTCGGCTTTTTCATCATTATTGCAATCGGTCTGGTGTTTCTGGCGCTCTGTGTCTACAAATTCAGCCGAGCAGATTTTTCCAGTGTCCGTGTGGCACAACGTCACCGGCACTGAAAAACATCGGAATTATTCTATTCCGTAGTAGTTGATTCCCTGTGTATATCAATCCAACCTATGAAAACAGGCAGAAGCAAACCGCAAAACAGCCCGCCCCTCTTTCTTTGGGCAGGCTGTTTTTGTGCGCATGAACCGTGCAAGATCGAAAAGGGCAACCGATCAAAACAGGAAACGCGACCCGAGCACCAGCAGGCCGACAACGGCACAATAGACGGAGAACGGTGCCATGGTGTTGATCTCTTTGCGGTGAAACCACTTCATCAACAAAAACACACTGAGAAACGCGAAAGCTCCCGCAACGATGCCGCCGACCAGCGATAACTGCAACAGGCCGGGCGTATGCACCCGCACCATTTTGGGGACTTCGAACAAACCCGCGCCCAGAATGGCCGGTGCTGCCAGCAACATGGAAAACTTGGCGGATTCCTCATTCGAAAGTCCCACCCAAAATCCTGCCGTCATGCTCGAACCGGAGCGTGAAAACCCCGGAATAAGCGCAAGCGACTGGAACAGGCCGATCACGCCCGCCTGCTTCCATGTCAGGTCTTCGATCGTTTTGGTCCCCTTCCGGCGCAGCCGCTCGCCGAGAAACAGCAGCACGCCGTTGGCGATGAGAAAGGCGGCGGCAACCGTCACATTGCTGAACACGCTGGTGATCTTCTTTTCAAAAATCAACCCCAGTACGGCAGCCGGCACCGAGCCGGCGGCGAGCAGCAACAGCGTCTTTTTTGATTGTCCTCGCACAAACATCGACCGTATGATCTCTGCCCAGTCCTTCCGAAAATAAACAAGCAGCGCGGCAGTGGTGCCAAGGTGCATCATCACGACAAACTCCAGAAAGTTTTGCTTCAGAAAAGTCGGGTCCAGTTTCCAGCCAAACACATACGGTGCGATGACCGAATGTGCAACGCTGCTGACCGGGAACAGCTCCGAGATGCCCTGGATGATAGCCAGAACGATGGTCTGCAAGATATTCAAAAACAAGTCCTCCTCCATTCATTTGCCAGACCAGCATAACAGAGGCGGATTAAAATCACATGAAACGCGTGCAACAGCCGGTAGTTGCGTTTTACGCCGATTATCGTTATGCTGTAGAAAAGAACGGCTCTCATCCATTTTTCATCTGCCGGTATTATCCTGTTTTTATATTTTGATATAGAAAGAAGGCGATCTCTGCTTGAGACAAACAAAAGTGCTGGTCGTTGAGGATGACAAACGTCTCGCACGGCTGCTTGAGTTGGAACTGAAACACGCGGGCTATGAATCACGTTGCGAGTGCGACGGAACGCAGGGGTTACGCTCCGTTCGTTTCTGGGAACCCGATCTCATCCTGCTCGACCGTATGCTGCCGGGGATGGACGGAGTGGAAGTATGCCGGAACGTACGTCTGTTTTCTTCCGTGCCGATCCTGATGCTGACGGCCAAGGGAGAGACGGTCGATAAAGTTGAAGGGCTGGACAGCGGCGCCGACGACTACATCACAAAACCATTCCAGATGGAAGAGCTTCTGGCGCGCATGCGCGCGGCTCTTCGCGGCAATGATTCGCCTGGGCAAACGCCGCTGCTTGTTGTACAGAATCTTACCCTTGATCCGTTCAAGCATACCGTCTGCCGCGATGATACGGAAATCGAGCTTACCAAACGTGAGTTCGATCTGCTTGAATATATGATGCGCAACCGCAGTATCGTCCTGACGCGCGGGCAGATTCTGGATCATGTCTGGGGCGAGACCTATGAGGGCGAAGCAAACATTGTGGATGTATACATCCGCTATCTGCGCGGTAAAATGGACGACGCGTTCGAGCCCAAATTGCTTCACACAGTTCGAGGAGTGGGATATGTACTGGATAAAAAAAATACCGATTCTTAGAAGACTGTGGCCGCGCCGTTTGTCCTGGAAGCTGACGCTTATCTACGCCGTACTGTTTTCTGCCGTACTGATTGCGCTGAACGCGGGCATTCTCTTCGGCTTGCGCTATTATCTCATTCGACAGATCCGGGTGCAGGTGCAGGGCACAACACAGGCCGTGCTGGAACACTTGGAAAAAAGCGGATGGGATGAGGCCTATAACGACTTGACCGCCGAACCGGAGAACTACCTCGAGACGGGTATCCGGTTCATATCCACAACGGGGCAAACGGTCCATTCCGTAGGCACGCCGCCTGCCGGCCTGCCGGCGCTGAATGGACATTTTGGTGAAACACAGGTGCTGGAGCTCAAAGACCAGCACATTCTGTTGGAAAACGCACGCGTCATCCAGAATGGGCAGTTGATCGGCTATTTGCAGGTAACCTACAACATGCGGGCGGAATACCATTTTCTGAAATTGCTTTCGCTCATGATGGCGGGGGCGGATGCGGCGGGTATCCTGTTTTCCATGGCGGCGGGCGCGTTTATCAGCCGGCGTGCGCTGCGGCCTATCGACGCCGTTACGTCGGCGGCACAGGCCATCAGCGGCAGCGACTTGACCAGACGGGTAACGGTTGAGGAAACGGACGATGAACTTTCGCGCCTTGCGCAAACGTTCAACCACATGATCGAACGGCTGCAACGTGCGTTTGAACGGCAGAAACGCTTTGTTTCGGACGCCTCGCATGAATTGCGCACACCGATTGCCGTCATCCAGGGCTACACGGATCTGATTGGACGCTGGGGGAAAAACGACCCGGCCGTTTTGCGTGAAGCCGTAGAGTCCGTCAAAAGCGAAACCGAAGGCATGCAAGCGCTGGTGGAACGCTTGCTTTTTCTGGCGCGCAGCAGCGATGGAAACATGCAGCTCCGGTTGGAGTGCTTCAATCTGCGAATTGTCCTCCGGGAAGTAGCGGACGAAACACGGTTTGTTTTCGGGCGCTCTGTGGATATCCGGATACCGGGTACGATCATGCTGACGGCGGATCGTGCTCTTGTCAAACAAATGCTGCGCGCGCTGACGGACAACGCCGTTAAATACACGCCGGAAGAAGGCAGCGTCTCCATCGAGGCGTGTCAATCACCGGACGGCGTCTCTCTAACGGTACGAGACACCGGCATCGGTATTCCTCCGGAAGACCTGCCGCATGTGTTCGACCGTTTTTACCGAGTTGACAAAGCCCGCTCCCGTGCACAAGGGGGAAGCGGACTGGGGCTTGCCATCGTGCATGGCATTGTGGAAGCGCATCATGGCACGATCAAAATGGCGAGTGTGCCGGGGCACGGCACATCGGTGCATATCGTATTTCCGCAATGAACCGGAGCCGCCAGAGGCTCATTCTGTCGCCTGTTCCACGGCCACATCCCGTTTGGAAATAGAAAGGTAACCGACCAGCGTAACGATCAGGATCGTGAGCACGAGGCTGACCGGCCCGGTACCCCATTCCAGCCCTCCGCGCACACGGGAGACACCCATCCAGTCGGCGAATGACGCGCCGAGCGGTCGGGTAAAGATATAGGCGAACCAGAAAGCAAAAATACGGTTCATGCCGAAGAAACGCACACAAATGGCTGGAATAGCGAATACTGCCGCAAACAGCACGCCAGACATGAAATAGCCAAGATGCAGCGTGGTGGCGGTCAGGTCGCCGGCCGCCGTGCCCAACGCAAACGTCACAAGTACGGCGGCCCAATAGAAAAATTCCCGCCGATGGGTGAAGATGCTGTGAACGGAAAGCGTCTTTTCAAATCGGTACCAAAGGATAAAAACAATCGCCAACGCGGTCAGGAAACCGGCCGTAGAAACCACGTAGGGCACGCCGAATCCAACGTGCAGCACGTCGGCGGCCATGGTGCCGAACACGCTGACCATCACGACCGCCAGCCAGTACACCCAGGCGATATACTTTTTCACAGCGAGCTGGAGTACCAAAGCGACAAACAGGCCCAGTGCGCCCAGGCAAACCGCTTTCACCGGTGCCAGCGTGTGGGCAAGATAATCCGAAAAGACTTCTCCCATGCCGGTGGTCAGGATCTTGGTGATCCAGAAAAACAGCGTAACTTCCGGGACTTTGCACAGCATGTCCCGCTTGATGTCCCGATTGATAGAGGACGGCATACATACACTTCCTTTTGCAGACCAATGCGACGATTTCGATTGTATCATATCATCTCCGGATTAAAATCTGATGAACGAGCGTTTGGGAAAGTCCCTGCCCTATGTCCTCCAGACACACAAAGTCCCCCTGGTGCATGGCTGTCCGAATGCCCTTGATTCCTTTGACTGCCAAACGTGGATGTGACTTCATACCGCTGAGGCACTGTCGGTTTTCAGCCGGTGATGGTTCTTGAATGATAAAACTCCGGCAGATGTAAAATCAGTCGGAGTTTTTGCGGATTCCTATTTAAAATTTGTTGAAAGTTTTTTCCCATTATAATCGTATTATAAAAGGAGGGAGCAGACGAAATGGAAAACACATCGTCCGGCACCAACGATATCGTAGTAAAAGCGCTCAACACATATTCCGATATGGTCCGCAGAATCTGCTTGATGTATCTGAAAAACGAGGCGGATATCGAAGATATATTTCAGAATGTTTTTCTGAAACTTTTACAGCATAAAGAGCCATTTGAAAATGCAGCACATGAAAAGGCCTGGCTTTGCAGAGTAACCATTAATCAATGCAAAGACTTCCACAAAATTTTTTTTCGCAAACACGTCTGTTCCATTGACGACCTCGAAATTCCTACAGAAGATAAAACTGAAGAAGGTGTGTTATGGGAGGTATTGCTGCTGCCGCAGAAATATCGGAACGCAATTTATCTCTATTATTATGAGAATTATCAGATTTCTGAAATCGCAAAAATCCTTGGCAAGAAGGAAAACACCGTTCATGCTCATTTGCGCAGAGCGAAAGCAATTTTGAAGAACAGACTGAGAGGTTTTGAAGATGGAAACTATTTTTAAGTCGGCTGTAAGTCACATTCGAGCTAAAGAAAACACAAAAAGAAAAACGGAGGAATACCTGATGGAACATTTACTGACCGTCTCATCCGCTTCAGGCTCGGCCAGGATAAAGACGCGTCTGATAAAACAAGTGGTCGCGGTGGCCTGCGCAGCAGTTTTGGTGTGCGCAACTTCGATCGGTGCATATGCATATTATAATAAGACTCCCACATCCTACTTAAGCCTGGATATTAACCCCAGTGTAGAGCTTGGCGTGAATACTTTCGGTAAGGTTATCTCCATAACGGCCTATAACAACGACGGTAAAACAATTCTTGATGGACAAAATGTAATGGGCTCAGATGTAAAAAACGCTGTCAACACATTGGTCAAATCGGCCATGCAAAAAGGCTTTGTTGCAAAAGATGGGTCAACCGTTATCGCCGTCACCTCTGAAACCGACAACCACACAACGGCTGATGCACTCCAAGACGCCGCCGAGCAGGGTGCCGATTCCGCCGTGGAATCGGGGGACGATACTGCGACGATTCAAAAAGAAAATGTTGCCCTTGAACGGCGGGATGAAGCCCGCAAGCTGGGGATTACACCCGGCAAGCTCAATCTGATCCAGAAACTTCAGGTGCTTGATCCTTCCATTACAGTTGACGCGTATAAAGATGCGAAAGTAACGGATATTACGAAGAAATTCGTAGAACTCAAAAAAGAAACCCTATCGAATCAAGGAAATGACGGCGACAATTCATCTTCGTCCCCTGTCAGCGAACATTCCAAAGCCGCTTCCCAGACGTCTTCAAATGAAAGCGAAAAAGCATCTGAAGCACAGTCACATGCTCAATCGGACAACAGCAAATCCGATCAGAACGCAAAGACAAAACCGGATGCAGGCACCTCATCTTCAAGCATTGCAAGCAACCGGTCCGGAAGCGATACCGATACCGATACAAATACTGAAGAATCCAGCAACGCGTCAAACGGCAATCATGCGGGAGCAACCAGCAATGCAAACCATGGTCATGATGTTGCGAACTCACACAAAAAGTAATCATTTGTTAAGTTCATCACAACGAAAACAGGGCGGATCTACTGAATAAACCCTTGATTTTTATTGGCAGGATTGACCATGATCGCACTGTTGGCTGAAATCATTATCGCGCCATACAATGCCTCTAAGCCGCGGAAAACAAGCAGCATTCCAATGGTTAATGAAATGCCGCATAAAATGATTCTTTCCTGCAACTGATAGACAAAATCTGCCGAGATGCGGAGTCGTGTAAACAGGACGTGCGGCTATGGTTACCCGGACGGATGGAAAATATGGTCCGCGCTCATCGGAACACAAAAGAATTTCATCGAGAGCTAAATATGCTGAGTTATCCCATACCCGAAATCGCCACGATTATGGAAAATCAGTGCCTGAAAACGTATGATAGCGGTTTCCTTTTAGCCAGAATCAAAAAAGCATTCATATGTAGAATATGAGGGCTACTACCATTTCCACATCCAATCTAATTGATTCTATTGCCAACCCACTCGTGTTTGAGAGAAACGCGAGTCGCCCGGAACGTATTTTGTAAGCAGCCGTCGATACCATCCATCAGTCTCTATTACGGACCTACCTATTTAATGCAATAGAATCCGGCCTGCATATAGGAGTACCATAATATTTCCACGCTCCTAAATCCGCACTCTTTGTATAAAGCTAAATGCTCTGCAACAGAAATGGGATAATAGCTGCGGCCAAACCGTTCCAGATGGGATTGAACTTCCTCCATGCTTTTTCCGCCGGCGATTTGATGATTCCCCCACATCTGTTTGCCAAGATGAATACCGGTTTGTGATTCGGGTGAAATATTTTCAAAAACAATGAAGATTCCGGAATTTGCCAACAAATCATAGCAATTTTCCACGGCCTGTTTGCGCTCCACATGGGAAAGATAATGGTGAGACTGAACTGCCGTGATAACATCCGCTTTCTGGTTTAATGAAAGGTTCTGCGTTTTAACCGGGCTCAATAAAGAAACCTGCGGCGCATACGAAGACAATTTTTCTTTGGCGATTTCAAGCATTTGGGCGGACGGATCAGCAAGAACAAACTGTGTATGTGGAAAAACGGGCAGAAATTTTAAAACCAGAGTGCCCGTTCCGCATCCGGTATCAATCCAGATATGTGGATGTGGATTGTAAACAGATACCAATTCGATGCTTTGCTGATGGAATGCATTGTAATACGGAATTGTTTGCCGGATCTGCACATCGTAATTTTTAGACGCATGGGCCGTTGCGTTGTCAGTATTCATCGGAATATCCCTCACAAAATTTTATAAAGAACTCACTTGCTCAAAAGAGATTGGACCAGACAGTGTCTGATGGATCGAGCAGTCGGCGGCTTTTTTAATAACGGTTTCTTTCATATCTTCACTCATTTTTCCCTCAATATCTACATGATAAAGGAAAGTAGTTTTGAGGGGATTTTCGCGCTTTAAATCCACAACGACTTTTACCGAGTCATATGAAAGCGCCAACTCTTCCAAAAGCATGCGCACCGTAATATTCAAACAAGCCGCCAAACTGGCGCATAACAAGTCGTGCGGGCGGAATCCATTACTCTTTCCTCCTTTTTGCTCCGATACATCCGCATATACTTGCAGAGCGTGGTTTCCTTCCACACGGGTTTTATACCGCGCTTGCTCCGAAATGGATGTCACCATATCATTTCCTTCTTTCATGATGGTTTCTCCGCTTTTACATTCAAGCGAATAAATGTCTCAAAATAAGTATGGTCCGGTTGCAAGGACTGCTTAAGCATGCGCTTTACTACTACGTCCCGGAAATTCTTCTTTTCCGTTTCATTTGTAATTGCCTGAAGAAACGGAACAAGGCAGGGTTGGTCAATCCATTTTGTGATCTCATCCTGGCTTTGAAAAAAGCGACTGGTATCTTCTGTCCAAACGGAAATATTTAAAAAAGGCGTTTGGGACAGCAAAAGCCGGTATTCTTCCAGCGATGGCATATACCACGGCCATCGGAAACCACTAAAACAGGGGGAAAAGACATCTTCTCGTATAGTCTGCCGGATCACGGCGTATAAGGTTTTGCAGTTTCCTTCCGATGCAAAATTGAATCGGATTTTCCCACCAGGTTTTAACGCTTTATAGCAATTTTCCAGAAGACGTTTATGGTCGAAAACCCAATGCAGAGCTGCATTGGAAAAAATTAAGTCAAATTGGTTTTCATAGCGCAGGGAATCGACGTCTTTCAGAATAAACTGAAGTTTGGGACTGGAAAATTCATTCGCTTTTTCAAGCATACCAGGCGACGCATCCAGTCCGATTACTTTTCCGGTCTTTAGATAACGCGTAAACTCTTTTGTTAATGACCCATCGCCGCAGCCAAGATCGAGGATCCAGTCGCTTTCCTTGATTTTCAGTTCCTCAATGATTTTGTGCCCCCACTTTCTCTGATGGGCCGAAGCCTGTCGATATAAGCTGCCGTCAAAATCAAAATGCTCCATCACGATTCCTCCATGCACGTTGTTTGCTATCATTATACCCAACCATGTGATATAATCATATTATCTATATTTCATATATACTATAATCAGAGGTTATGGCATGACCGATTTGAATCTATATCGTGTTTTCTATGATGTGGCACGCACCGGCAGTTTGTCCAAAGCCGCTGAGGCGCTGTATATAAGCCAACCGGCACTCAGCAAATCCATTGCGAAATTGGAAAAACGGCTGGATATCGTCCTGTTTGACCGAACCCCGCATGGAATGTCTTTAACCCATGAAGGAAACGTATTATTCACATATGTTGAAAAAGCCCTTGACTGGATTGATACCGGCGAAGGGATGCTGGAGAAATTAAAGCACCATGACGAAGGAAGCATCCGGATCGGCGTCAGTACCACACTTTGCAAGCACTACCTTCTCCCAAAGCTGGATCTGTTTAAAAAAACGTACCCAAATTATAAAATCCAGATTATCAATAAAACGACGCTGGAGACCTTACAGTTACTGCAAAAAGGGTTTGTCGATATCTGCCTGGTCAGTGAGCCGCCAAAGGACGAAACTTACGATTTTATCAAGATAACGAGTATCCACGATGTATTTGTAGCAAATCAAATCTATCTAAACCAAATACAATATTCCCCCGGAAATGGAGTTTTTCCGAGCGGAAGCTTTATGCTTTTGGAATCCGACAATATTTCACGGCAGTATATCGAGCAGTATTTTGGCCAGCACCATATTCAGGTGACACCCGACATTCAAAGCGGAGATATGGATGTTTTGATTTCTCTGGCCGAAATAGGCATGGGAATTGCCTGTGTAATCAAAGAATTTGTCAGTGTTCAATTAACGGATGGACGGTTGCTTGAAATCAAAGTAGATCCCGATATTCCAAAACGAAATATCGGAATCGTCCATTTGAAGAATATACGGTCATCTCTGGCCGCCCAAACTTTTACCGATTATATTCGGGATACTTGCGCATAAGGCATATTATTTTCATGGGATTTACGTTTTCAAGGAGCTCACCGATTGTGACTTTCTCTGACTTTTAGATGTGTACTTCCGACATGGAAATTGGTAAAAATGCCGATCTGCGTCAGAGGCATCCCCGTTACTGAACGGCCCTCATTCGTGATGAACCTGCTGCGAGAGCAGCGCAAGCAACAAAACGAATGGAAGCTACTGGCCGGACCGGTATGTCTGGAAAGCGGCTTTGCGTTCACAAATGAACTGGAACACCATATGTATTCGCGCACACTTTACCGGTTCTTAAAAGCACTGTGAAATCCGTCGGCTTTCTGAACATGCACTTCCACGATCTCCGGCACACCTATGCGGTGGCGTCCATCCGGGCCGGGGACGACATCAAGACCATTTCGGAAAACCTCGGGCATGCCCCCGTGGCCTTCACGATGGACGTGTATGCCCACGTCACAGAGCAGATGCGAAGGACAGCGCCCAGCGGATACAGGCGTACATCGAGGGCCTGCCGTCTTTGTCTGGGCAGTAAAAAAACCACGCTTCGCGGCGCGAGCATTCGTTTACCCTTTGTAAAGGGTAAACGAATATTTCAGAACAAAGCGAAACCGCCGACAAATGACCTTGTTAAGCCAAATGTCGGCGGTTTTTATATGGCAGGTGTAGTCATAAAAGATATAACATAATCGCGGGTACAAAGCAAAGCGCCCTCCACATAAGTGAAGGGCGTGTCTTGTCCGCGGGCACTACCCGCTGGTCGAGATGACAGGAGTCGAACCTGCGGCCTCTGCGTCCCGAACGCAGCGCTCTACCAAACTGAGCCACATCTCGAAATCATGCTGGATCATTATACTACCATATCGACGCAATGTCAATAAAAACAGATGCCGAACACAAAATTTTGCTGTCTGCATGGATACGGCGCGCTTCAAAATCGCACATCTTCTTGAAAGCGACCTTTATAGTATACGCAGAATCAAGCATGCTGTCAAGCTTTATTTGCACGTTCACACACTTTTTCTCCGTTTGGAATCATCAGCGCCGGGCCGATCTGCCGGAGATGCGGCTTTTTTCTCCTTGTGGGGCGCAAACACTTCCCAGCCGCCCAACGCCAACAGCAGCGCACCGAATAATTTTCCCACCGCCTGCGCACCGATATGACCGGCAATCAGGCTGCCCAACGCCGCGCCGCCAAGCCCCAGCAAGATTGCGGGCCACGCGGCCTTAAAATCCACCAGATGGTTGCGGATATGGAAAACAAGCGCAAACAGCCCGACCGGGATAAAAAACGCGAGGTTAATCCCCTGAGCACGCAGCTGCCCTACCCCGGCAAACAGTGTCAGAAACAGCACAAGCACTCCACCGCCGCCCAAGCCAAGCCCACCGATAAACCCGGCCAGGAATCCCGCCAGGCAGCCGACCAGCGCCCCGCTCATCGCGTGAGCAGCCGATAGGCCGCATAGAGCAGGAACACTCCGAAAATTCGGCGCAGAAGTTTGGCCGGGATTCGCGGCAGCACCAGAGAAGCCGCATATGCCCCGCCAAACCCAGCCGGAACATAATACAACAAATCGCGCAGGGAAAAGCTACCGTTCTTGAGGTAAAAAACAGCGCTGAGCGCGCACAGCGGCACAATGACGGCAATGGATGTCGCATGCGCGCGTTGAGGCGGCAGCCCGCACTTTTCCAGCATGGGCACGATAACCGTGCCGCCCCCGGCGCCCAACAAGCCGTTGAGTACGCCGGCGATAAAACCGGCCGCGCCGCCCGTCAACTGTTTCTTTCCCATTTCTGCGCCCCCTGTTCATCGTCCGATGATTTGCATCCTTTGTCCATCTTTCCATGCCGGGGCGACGGATATGCAAAAAGAGCACATAAAAAACGCCGCCTGCAAAAGCAGACGGCGCAACCGAAAAATACGACGAATGTGCAATAGAATCCCCGCCAAGCCGTGTTCCGGGCACATGATAACCTGCCGTAATTGCAGGTGGGCATCTCCCCGTGGGTTCACGCTCCCTTCCTCCGGCAAAGCCGGGAGGTCTGCAATCCTCCACGGGAGTAAAGATTCCCTTTTCATATGCTTGTAGGGTTATAATAGCCAGAGAATCACGCACGCAGCAGGGCTTCTGTGACTATTATACACAAACCAGCCGCAAATTTCAAGTGGATTTTATGGTATATCGCCGGAGGCTGTTCATTAAGGGTTTCCCGGGTCTTCTTCCTCGATGAAATCGTAGTCTTCCCCAAGAATTTTTTCAAACTCCTGAGAAACCGCCTCAAACTCGGAATCATCCTCCAGGGCGGCCAGCATTTCCTCACCGCTTTCCTCATCTTCGATGATTTTCAGGATCACCAGCTCAGCATCGCCTTCCAGCAGGTCTTCCGGCCGTTCATACACCGGCGTCAGCGCCACATAGGACGCACCGGCATACTCCACGGTGGCGAGATGCTCAAACTCATGGGCATTGCCTTCTTCATCCAAAAGCGAGATCAGCTTTCCTTCGGGTTCTTCCGGCATAAGAAACCCCTCCTTGCCGTGGTGGACGGCATGCGGACGGCGGAACCGCCATCTCCATTATTCGTCGGACCACCATTTGCGATCCGATTTGCACCTATTGTAGCCCAAGTGATGCAAATAGTCAACGTCTGTTTTTTCCTTGCCCACACAGCGGATACATTTTTATGAACGCGAAAGGTACGCTGCCGCATGAAACGGCCAAAACGGCGCACACTAGTCCTATATGCCCAATCCGCAGCGGGTCTGCGGGCGGCCTTTTTCCATGCGAACAAGGGAAGGAAGTGTGCGGGATGTATCCCGGATATCAATATGTCGGTCATGAAACCATCAGCGTCAACAAGCCGGTCACATTTGAACCGCAGCATCAGGACACCCAGCCCGGGCTCGAGAACCTTATGAACCCCAGACCAATCAGCGACAACCCCGACTACAAGGGTTCTGGAAAACTGGAAAACCGCGTGGTGCTCATCTCCGGAGGCGACAGCGGCATCGGGCGCGCAGTTGCCATCGCCTGTGCCAAAGAAGGCGCGGATGTCGTCATCCTCTATTACTCCGAGGAGGAAGATGCGGGTGAAACCAAATCGCTTGTGGAACATTACGGCCGCAGATGCCTGCCGCTGCGCGGAGATGTCCAGCAGGAGGCTTTTTCCGTTTTTGTCGCGGAGGAAACCGTCCGTCAGTTTTCCAAGATCGACGTCCTCATCAACAACGCCGGGGTACAGTATCCGCAGGATAGCATCCTCGACATCACATCCGACCAACTGCACCGCACATTTGAAACCAATGTGTTTTCCATGTTTTATCTGACCAAGGCGGTGCTTCCGGTTTTGAAAAACGGAGCATCCATCATCAACACCGCATCCATCACAGCGTATGAGGGTCACCAGGAACTGCTGGATTATTCCGCGACCAAAGGCGCGGTGGTTTCGTTCACGCGCTCGCTCTCGTTGTCTCTGGCATCGCTGGGCATCCGTGTCAACGCCGTGGCGCCGGGAGCCACCTGGACGCCGCTCATTCCGGCCAGCTTCGCACCCGCCAAGATCAAAGCGTTTGGCACCGGCGCGCCCATGAAGCGTGCGGCACAGCCGTTTGAATTGGCACCGGCCTATATCTATCTGGCCAGCGACGATTCCGGATTTATGTCCGGACAGGTTCTGCATGTCAACGGCGGCGTCATCGTCGGCTCGTAATCTGCCGGCCGCCCGGTCGGTCCCGTTTGCAAAAGAGACCGGGCGCCCGCAAACGCGGTCACCCGGTCTCTTTGACATCTTTTCTTTTGCCGATCTTCAGCGCGCCCCAAGTCCCTGGAAAACCACCGTCACGGTTTTGAACAGGACCAACAGATCCATCCGCCACGACAGGCGGCGGATATAGGTCTTGTCATACCGACATTTTTCCTTCGGCCCGATATCGTAGCCGCCGTTGACCTGCGCCCAGCCCGTCAACCCGGGCTTCACAGCCAAACGATCCCGGAATTCCGGGATATCCCGCTCAAACTGTGCATAAAAATAAGCTCTCTCCGGGCGGGGCCCCACCATGGACATATCCCCCCGCAGAATGTTGACCAGCTGCGGCAGCTCATCCACATGGTATTTGCGCAAAAAGCGGCCGAACCGCGTGATGCGTATATCGTTCTTTTTCGCCCAAGCGGGGCCGCTCGCTTCCGCGTCAATGCGCATGGAGCGGAACTTGTAGATTACAAACGTTTTGCCGCCGAGGCCAAGGCGCTCCTGCTTGAAAATAACAGGGCCCTTGGATTCCAGACGGATGCCCACCGCCGCGATCAGCATCAGCGGGCTCAACAGCACACAGCCGGCCAGAGCCACCAATACGTCAAACAGGCGTTTGCCATATCGGGCATACCAGCCGGCATTTTCGTTTTCTTCACGGACATCATAGGCCAGCACGGAAAAATCGCTGCTCGTCCGGTTAAAATGATCGATCACATCAACACTTCCCGTATCTGTTCAATTTCATTAAAAGCTGGAGCCGATTGCCGCAGCATGCACAACTATGTCCATTCACGCGCTTTATTATAGTATGGAGGGTATATAAATGCAATACGTCATTTGTAAACTTTTTTCTTCACGCGCCGCCGCGTGTGGACACAAAGACAATTTTACCACACTGCGCAGGCGGCCGCAAGATGCAGTTTTATCCACATCCGCATTGATTTCCACTATTTTACTATGATGTCCCTGTCGATTTTGGTTGAATTCTCTTGGGCATCGTCTCCAAACTTGAAAAAAGAGGGAGGGAATGATATAATCATTGCGTATTGTAGAAACGCATTGCTCAAAAAAGTTCCCGGCGTTCGAATGAGGAGGAAAGCTAATTTGTCATCTGTCAAGACCAAACGAAGGTTCCACTGGTGGTTTATTCCGATTCTTATCGTTGTGGTGCTCGCAGTTGCCGCAGCGTCTATCTATGCCTACACGTCCTCCCGGATACATAAAACCGTCAAATATGTGAGCAACTGGAGTCAGGTCACCAGCACCGCGCAGGACAACACCTCCAGCGCTCAACAGGGACTGGACCAGATTGATGCCGGCAATTTTCCAAGCGGCAACTCCAAAGACTATCCCATTATTCAGGTAAAACAAAAAGATCCAAACATTGAGAACATCCTGCTCGTGGGTATCGACGCGACACAGGGCAACGGCGGCGAAGGCAGTTACGGCGCCAACCGGGCGGACAGCATCATGGTCCTGAGCATCAACAGAAAGACCAATACGCTGAAGATTGCCTCCCTCCTGCGCGACACAAAGACCTATTTTCCCAACACGCAAAGCAACCATAAATTGAACGCAGCGTTCTCCTATGGAGGCATCGGGCTGCAGATTGATATTGTAAATTATGCCTACAAGTTGGATATTCAAAAATACATGCTGTTCGATTTTGACGGGTTTTCGCACATCATCGACACGGTCGGCGGCGTGCCCATTACCCTTACGGCCGAAGAAGCCAGTTATTCCTCCATCAATGTGGGTAAAACAGCCGGCACGTATATATTGGACGGTGCGCACGCTTTGGGTTACGCCCGCACGCGCAAGATCGATACCGATTTCATGCGCACGCAGCGCCAGCGCAATGTCATGATGGCAATTTACAACAAATTCAAAACGGCCGATCTGGTCACGAAGGCATCCGTTTTGAACCAGTGCACGGGGTATTTCAAAACCAATATTCCCACCACGGAGTTGACCGGCACGCTGCTCGCATTCGAAAGCAGTTTGAACAACATTCAGCAGATTTCCATTCCCACTGAGGACGACGGCCTTTACACCACCGAAACGTCCCCCATCTGGTTTTGGGATCTCAACTGGCCCGCAGAGGTCTCCAAGCTGCAGAATTTCATCTACGGAAGTTGAATGCCTTCCCGCCGCACAAAGCCATACCTCACCAAATCGGAAAGAGCGCTTGCTCTTTCCGATTTTTTATACACACAGAAGCACGTTTTTCCAGCACTTTTTGGTGTTCTGTATGAATTTGTTAGAAGGCATTGACAAAAGGCTGTGGGAAGCATAAAATGTTAGACAGAACGAACGAAATAGTGATTCTCATTATGCCGTTTTTTCTGCGTGAAACATGCCCCGCATGTTGCCATAAACCAACGTTGCGCCCGCATCCGCCCCAAAAGACGGTGCCGCGGCCACAGCATTCATGAAGGAGTGACTGTTTTATGAAAAAACTGAACACCGTCGTCTCGTTGGATGAAAATCTTTGTGTATGCAGTCCGCGCAGAGACCACGCCAAAAACGTCGTCCCGCTGAGCATGGTGCGCGCCGGAGAGCACGTCACCATCCATTCCATCTCCGGCAAGGACGATACCCGCCGGTTCCTGTGCAACCTGGGGCTCGTGGAAGACGCGACCGTGTCCGTCGTTTCCGAAATGGGCGGCAATGTGATCGTCAACATCAAAGGCACACGGCTCGCCATCAGCAAAGCCATGGCGAGCCGTGTGCTGACCGCCTGAACCGCGCGGTCCGCAGAATAGAAGAGCGGGAGGGTTCAATATGAAAACACTGAAAGATGTCAAGCCCGGCGAAACGGTTTCCGTCACCAAACTGAACGGCACCGGCGCACTCCGGCGCCGCATCATGGATATGGGCATCACCCGCGGCACAACGGTGTTTGTCCGCAAGGTAGCGCCTTTGGGCGACCCTATTGAGATCACCGTCAGAGGCTATGAACTGTCCATCCGCAAAGACGAAGCGCAAAACATTGACGTTGCCTGATTCCATGCATTGGATAAAAGCAAAAATTTTTTGTCACAAAAGTTATAATACTCTAATTTTTTGAGAGGATCTGTGGGAATGGAAATCAAGATCGCGCTGGCCGGCAACCCCAACTGCGGGAAAACCACCATGTTCAACGACCTGACCGGCAGCACCCAGTATGTGGGCAACTGGCCGGGCGTTACAGTGGAAAAAAAGGAGGGGAAGCTCAAGGGTCATAAAAGCATCATCATCACCGATCTGCCGGGCATCTATTCCCTCTCTCCTTACACACTGGAAGAAGTGGTAACCCGCAACTATCTGATACACGACCATCCCGCCGCGATCATTGATGTGGTAGACGCCACCAATCTGGAGCGCAACCTTTACCTCACCACCCAGCTTCTGGAGCTCGGCATCCCGGTCGTTCTCGCGCTGAATATGATGGACATCGTCAAACGCTCCGGCGACCGAATCGACAAAGAGCAACTCGGTGCCGCTCTCGGCTGCGAGGTAGTGGAAACCACCGCGCTCAAAGGCACCGGTTCCTTCGAAGCAACCGAAAAAGCGATTCATCTCGCAAAATCCGATTCCCATGCCGTCCCCCGCCACGCCTACAGTCCGGATGTGGAACAGGCGCTTGCCGAAATTGCGGGTTTCGTGAAGGAAGCCGTGGAACCCCAGCGCATGCGCTGGTATGCCGTAAAGCTGTTTGAGCGGGACGAAAAAGTCCTGGCGGCGCTGCAGTTTTCAGCAGACGAGATGGAACACCTTGAACGCATTATCAAACCTGTAGAGGAAAAACTGGAAGACGACAGCGAGACCATCATCACCAATGAGCGGTATGACTATATTGCCGAACTCATCTCCAAATGCCTGCATAAGAGCGGTCGGGGCGACAACGTTTCGGACAAAATCGACCGGGTGGTGACCAACCGCATTTGGGCACTGCCGATCTTTGCCGGCATCATCTTCCTCATCTATTATATTGCCGTCAGTTCCGTCGGTTCAATCGCAACAAAGTTCATCAACGACACCGTGTTCGGCAACTGGGTCACAAACGGCGCCACTGCAGGCCTACAGGCCATCGGCGCCGCAGACTGGCTCCGGAGCCTGGTCGTGGACGGCATCATCGGCGGCGTGGGTACCGTGCTCGGCTTCGTGCCGCAGATGCTCATCGTGTTCTTCTTTCTTTCGTTTCTGGAGGACTGCGGCTACATGGCGCGCATTGCGTTCATCATGGACCGCATCTTCCGCCGCTTCGGGCTTTCGGGCAAATCGTTCATCCCCATCCTCATCAGCAGCGGCTGCGGTGTGCCGGGCATCATGGGCACCCGCACGATCGAAAGTGAGCAGGACCGCCGCCTGACCATCATGGTCACCACGTTCATGCCGTGCAGCGCCAAACTGACGATCATCAGCATGATGGTGGCGTCGTTCTTTCCAAATTCGTTCATCATGGCACCCGCCATGTATTTCCTCGGCATCGGCGTCATCGTGTTTTCCGGCATCGTGCTCAAAAAGACACGCGCATTCAGCGGCGATCCCGCGCCCTTTGTCATGGAACTGCCGCCCTACCATATGCCTTCCATCAAAGGTGTGCTCACCCATATGTGGGAGCGTTCCCGCGCGTTCATGGTCAAGGCCGGCACCATCATCTTCATCATTTCCGCCATCGTCTGGTTCCTGTCCTCTTTCAGCATTCTGCTCCAGCCCGTGGGTAACATCTCCCAGAGCATTCTGGCCGACATCGGCCACGCGGTCGCCTGGTTCTTCATACCGCTCGGGTTCGGCAACTGGCAGGGGGCGGTCGCTTCCATCAACGCCCTGACCGCCAAGGAAACGGCTGTGAGCACACTGGCTGTGCTCAACGGCGTAGCCGACAGCAACAACACCTATGCCGTGATGTCCGGCATCCAGCATATGTTCACCCCCATCGCCGCTTTCTCCTATATGATCTTCAACCTGTTCAATCCACCCTGCATCGTGGCCATGAGCACCACCGCGCGCGAAATGGGCAGTGCCAAATGGACAGCTGCCGCAATCGGATACCAGTTGCTGCTGGGGTACAGCATGGCGTTCGTCTGCTACCAATTAGGCTCCTTCCTGTTCTTTGGCGGCAGCTTCGGAATCCCCACTGTGCTGGCCATCGGCGTTGTCATCGTCGGCATCTATCTGCTGGTACGCCCGGCGCACAACAAGAGATCCAACCTGAAACATGCGGCCGCCGGCGTATAAGACTGTTCCCGTTCCATCTGAGGAGGGTCTGCAATGAATCTATCGACCTTGCTGGTTTTGATCCCTATAGTGGTCGCGCTTGCTTTCGCCATCCGCTATGTCGTGAAAAACGGCTCCTGCGGAGGCTGCCCCGGCAGCAAACGCTGCAGGGCCGCCAAAATGCAGGGAAGTTGCGGCGGCAGCTGCGCCTCCTGCCACGGATGCTCCGCATCCTCTGCGGTAAAGCCCGCTGTGAGCAAGCGCTGAACATCTTCCCAAAACAAAAGAGGCCGAACGCTTTCCGCGTTCGGCCTCTTGTTTATCTCCACAGTATGAAAAGGGAAAGCAAAGTCATACAGGAATCAAACGCGATTTTCTCATCAGATCAAACAAAGACCGGGGCTAATCCCCGGTAAATTCACAAGGATTTTTGTAAAACAAAGTTCGCAGATTTCAAAATAGCGGCTTTTTCATCACACCCCAAAGACAAAAAAGTCATCCGTCATCGCACCACACCGCCTGTATCTTTTGCTGTGTGTGAATGCCGCAAAACGGCATGTTTTCTGCGCGGACGGGGAACGGCGGCACGTTTTTCCCGTTCGGAAACCACTCCGTAGAAAAACGTCAGCGCCGCGCAGACCAGCCCACAGACAATGCCGCTCCAGCCGCTGTAGGGCGAAGCGGCAAAAAAATCGTCTTCAAAGATCATGCCCACCGCTGTATAGATCAGGACCGCGGCACACAGGTGAATAAAGACCGGACGGCGATCCATCAGCTGCGCCACCGCTTTTCCTCCCCAGAAAATCACCGGCAGGCAGACGATCAGGCCGATGATGATCAGGCCCATTTTCTGTGCGTCCAGCCTGCCTCCGCCCGCCATCGCAACGGATGCCACCGCGAGCGCGTTGTCAAAACTCATGCTCAGATCCGCCGCCACAATGGACGCCACCGCTTTGGGCAGGCTGCCCGACGGCGCTTTACCGCCGTGCGCGGGTTTCTTTCCATCCAGCATGTGGTATGTAATAAACAACAGCAGCACGCCGCCGGCAAAATGCAGATGCAGAAAGCGGAACGACAGGATGGCCCCCAGCATGGAGATGAACAGGATGCGAAGCACCACTGCGGCACATCCGCCAAGCAGATTGGCCCATTTTGCCCTGCGCGGCGGCAGATCGCGGATGGCCAGCGCGATCATACCGACGTTATCGCCGGAAAGCACCAGGTTGAGGAAAACAATCTGCATCCCTTTCACAAACAGTTCCGGTCCGGTCAACGCATCGCCCCCTTTCCACAATGCTGCATCCCGCGGCATCAACGTTATACCATATGGCACGCTCTGGAAGATTATGCGCCGCCAAACGGCGAGAAAAAGCGCCCCGCATGCGCAGGATGCATGCGGGGCGCCGCTGTTTTCATCTGTCAGAATACATCATTCCGTCAACAAAGGCGAAGCGCCGCCCGTTCCGAAAGCGCCCTGCCCCAGCACCGCACCGCAGTCCAGCACCATTTTCACGCTTTCGCCGCTTTTGGCCATGGCGCAGATGCAGCCGTCCCCATTTGTGCCGCTGTCCGTCACAGGCAGAATATCCGCCGGGGGGACATTGGCCACCTCGGAGACATTGTCCACCATCATGCCCGCACGCTCTCCGCCAATGTTGGTAACAATGATGCAGGTACGGTCGGACGGCTGCGTTTCCTCGCCGCGCAGGCGCTGCTTGAGGTCGATCACGGGGATGATGTCGCCGCGCAGATTCATCACGCCCTTCATGAACACCTGCTGCTGCGGCACGGGAACGATGGGCTGCAGCTGCACGATCTCGCTGACATAATCGATGGCGATGGCAAACGCATCCCGCCCCAGCAAAAAGGTCAAAAACAGGTTTTCTCCTTCTTCTCTGTCCGTTTCAAGCGCTGTTTCCTGCATGCCGTCTCCCCCTCGTCGTTATAAAACCGTATCTCTACCGTTATGGTGATGGTTTCAGCATACCTCTCCGGGAGCAGCTTGTCAATCCGCGTTTGTCTTTTGCCAAACAATCTTTTGTCAAATCCCAGAATTTTATCATTTTTTGCAAATATCCGCCGGTATTTCCTCAAAAAGATGTGCATATCGTCTAAAACAGCCCCACGCTTTTTCGCACTATTGAATTGCTGCACAAATATGTTATACTATTGGGTATGTATTGCATGCAGAATCGTTGGATCGGCCGCCAGGCCGGCCGGCATTTTCTGAACGGGAGGACGCAATGGATCAGAAACCCGATATCGAGCGCATCGCGCGGCTTGCGCAGATTGAACTCAGCGATGAAGAGAAGGCCGTGTTGGAACACGATCTGACGGCGGTCATCGGCTATATGGACGTGCTTTCCAAAATCGATACCACCGGCGTGGAGCCCATGGAGCATGTGCTGGGGCTTTCCAACGTGCTGCGCACGGACAAGCCCGTGCCGTCGTATGACCGCGCCCGGCTGCTGGGCTGCGCACCCAAGACCGAGGACGGCTATTACGACGTGCCGCTCGCGGTGGAACAGGAGTGAACCGGATGGAATTATGGAAACTGGGCGCGCGCGAAGCCGGCAGGCTGCTGGCCGCACGTGAAATCTCCGCGCCCGAACTGACCGACGCCCTGCTCACACGCATCGAGGGGGTGGACGGCAAAACCGGCGCTTATGTGACCGTCTGCCCGGAACTGGCCGAAAAGCAGGCCGCCGCCGCGCAGGAACGGCTCGACGACGGGGAGAGCGGCGCGCTCCTGGGCGTGCCGGGCGGCATCAAGGACAACATCTGCACCAGCGGAGCCACCACCACCTGCTCTTCCAAAATGCTCGAGCATTTCACCCCGCCCTACGATGCCACCGTGGTCGAGAAGCTGGGCGCGGCCGGCGCAGTCACCCTTGGCAAGCTGAATATGGACGAGTTCGCCATGGGCGGTTCGACCGAGACTTCCTATTTCAAAAAAACGGCTAACCCTTGGGACCTTACGCGCGTGCCCGGCGGCTCCTCCGGCGGCGCGGCGGTAGCCGTGGCGGCGGGCGAAGCCCCGTTTGCACTCGGTTCGGATACCGGCGGGTCCATCCGCCAGCCCGCCGCGTTCTGCGGCGTCGTCGGGCTCAAACCCACCTATGGCGCGGTCTCCCGCTACGGACTGGTCGCATTCGCTTCCTCGCTTGACCAGATCGGCCCCATCACGCGCAATGTGGAAGACACCGCCGTGGTGCTCGACGCCATCTGCGGACGGGATGCGCATGACTCCACCAGCGCCGATTACGCTCATCCGTCCTATACGGCCACGCTGGGCAAGGGCATCAAAGGCATGAAGATCGCCCTGCCGAAAGAATACCTCGGCGACGGGCTTGCCCCTTCTGTGAAACACGCGATTCTTGCCGCCGCGAAGGAGCTGGAAAAGCTCGGCGCGGTCTGCGAGGAGGTATCCCTCCCCGCCACCGAATACGCCGTGCCCGCCTACTACCTCATCTCCTCCGCGGAAGCCAGTTCCAACCTGGCTCGGTATGACGGTGTGAAATACGGCTTTGCGGCGGACGGCTGCAAAACACTCGCGCAGCTCGTCACCCGCACCCGGGACGAAGGCTTCGGGCGCGAGGTCAAGCGCCGCATCATTCTGGGCACCTATGCGTTGAGCGCGGGCTACTACGACGCCTATTACAAAAAAGCGCTGCAGGTGCGCCGCATCATCAAAAACGGATTCGACTCGGTCTTTGCGGACTATGATCTGATCCTCGGCCCCACGGCGCCCACCACCGCCTACAAACTGGGCGAAAAGAGCGGCGACCCGCTGAGCATGTACCTCGGTGACATCTACACGGTGCCGGTGAACATCGCCGGCCTGCCCGCGCTCTCCATCAACTGCGGCTACGACGAGGACGGCCTGCCCATCGGGATGCAGCTCATCGGGCCCGCGTTCGGCGAGCCGGCGCTGCTTCAGGCGGCATACGCGTACGAGCAAGCCACGCCGGATGCGCACAAACAGCCGGTCATCGCGTAAGGGGGGCAACTATGGCTGAATATGAAATCGTGGTGGGTCTTGAGATCCACGCCGAACTCTCCACCAAAACCAAGATTTTCTGCGGCTGCGAGACTACGTTCGGCGGCGAACCGAACACCCATTGCTGCCCGGTCTGCACCGGTATGCCCGGCACATTGCCCGTGCTCAACGAGCGAGTGGTGGAATACGCCGTGCGCGCAGGGCTTGCCATGGACTGCGAGATCGCGCATTTCTCCAAGCTCGACCGTAAAAACTATTTTTATCCCGATCTGCCCAAAGCCTATCAGATCTCTCAGTTTGACCTGCCGCTCTGCAAAGGCGGCTACGTCACGCTGGACAGCGGCAAAAAGATCGGCATCACCCGCATCCACATTGAGGAGGACGCGGGCAAGCTGGTGCACGACAAAGTCTCCCGCCGCACGTTTGTAGACTACAACCGCTGCGGCGTACCGCTCATCGAGATCGTCTCCGAACCGGACATGCGTTCGGCGGAAGAGGTGCATGAATATGTCGAAAAGGTGCGCGCGATTTTGCTGTATGCCGACGTGTCCGACTGCCGCATGGAAGAAGGCTCCCTGCGTGCGGACGTGAACCTCTCCGTGCGGCGCAAAGGCGCGGAAGCGTTCGGCACCCGCACCGAGATGAAAAACATCAACTCGCTGCGCGCCATCTACCGCGCCGTGCTCGGCGAAAGCAAACGGCAGATCGAGGAACTGGAAGCGGGCGGGCATATCGTTCAGCAGACCCGCCGGTGGGATGACAACAAGGGTGCCAGCCGCGTGATGCGCAGCAAAGAGGAAGCGGACGATTACCGCTACTTCCCCGAGCCGGACGTGGTACCCGTCAAGCTGAACGACGCGCGCATTGAGAACATCCGTGCCACCCTGCCCAAGCTGCCCGCCGCCCGTGTGGAAGACTACGTGCGGACCGGCGTTGCCAAAGACGACGCCGTCATCATCACCGCGTCGCGTGCGCTGGCCGATTTTTATGAACAGGCCGCCGCGCAGAGTGACGGTAGAGAAGCCGCCAAATGGATCGTGGGCGAGATGATGCGCCAGCTCAAGGACCGCGGCCTCGAGCCGGAAGCCATCCCCTTCCCGCCCGCTTATCTGGCCGATCTAATCGTGCTGTGCCAGAAGGGCGAGATTACGGCGGCATCCGGCAAAAAGGTGTTCGGCCTGCTGTTTGACGAGCAGGCTGCGCCCGCCGCTCTGGTGAAAAAATACGGCCTGCGCGTGGTGGGCGACGCGGATGCCATCGGCAAGGCGGTGGAGCAGGCGCTGGACGCCAACCCGAAATCCATCACTGATTTCAAGAACGGCAAGGAAAAAGCTTTCGGCTTTCTCATGGGGCAGTGCATGCGCATTCTGGGCGGCAAGGCCGACCCCGCCGCGTTGCGCGCCAAGCTGACCGAAAGTTTGAACAACAGATAAATCTGCAAATGCAAGATCATATACGGAAACGCCGGACGGCGTTTTGGTGAAGGAGAATGGGAACGATGACCTTTATTGACGGCAGTGTCGAACAGCCGGTAGATCTGCAAACCCTCCGGCAGGCAGGGAAAAACGCGCGCATCAAGGGGTTTGTACACAACATCCGGGATATGGGCGAATTTTCGTTCCTCATCCTGCGCACCGGCGCCTACACGCTGCAATGCGTATATAACCCCACCTATTCCAAAACTCCGCTGGACGGGCTGCGCGAGGGCACCTGCATCGAGGTGTGTGGCGAGGCAGTGGACGAGCCGCGCGCGCAGAACGGCTTCGAGCTTCACATCGTTGATTTCACCGTCATCTCCTCCCCCGCTGAGGAATACCCCTTCGCCATCAATAAAAAATACCTCAACCTCAACATCGATACCAACCTCGACCATCGCCCGCTCACGCTGCGCAACCCGCGCCAGCGCGCCATCTTCAAAATTCAGGAAGCGGTGGCCGATGGGTTTGCCGATTTCATGCGTCAGAACGGCTTTACCCAGATGCACACGCCCAAGATCGTAAGCGCGGGCGCGGAGGGCGGCGCCAACATCTTCCATCTGGATTATTTCGACACCAAGGCGTTTCTGAACCAAAGTCCCCAGTTCTACAAGCAGATGATGGTGGGCGTGTTTGAGCGCGTATTTGAGATTGCGCCGGTCTTTCGCGCCGAAAAGCACCACACCTCCCGCCACCTCAACGAGTATGTGGGGCTGGATTTTGAAATGGGCTTCATCAGCGGCATGGAAGACGTGATGGCGATGGAAACCGCCATGCTCCGGCACCTGTTCGCCTATGTTCAGGCGCATTGTCTGGAAGAATTGGCGATGTGGAAGGTCGATGTGCCTGTCGTTGACAAGATTCCGGCCTTTACCTTCATGCAGGCGCGCGAGATCATCGAAAAGCTCGGCCGCAAACCCGGCAAATGGGATCTGGAGCCGGATGACGAAGTGGCGCTCTGCGACCATGTCAAGCGGGAATGCGACAGCGATCTGGTTTTTATCACGCATTTTCCAGCGGCCAAACGGCCTTTTTATGCGATGGACGACCCCACGGACGAACGATTTGCACTCAGCTTCGACCTGCTGTTCCGCGGGCTGGAGATCACCACCGGCGGCCAGCGTATCCACGACTACAACGAGCAGGTTGACAAGATGCGCCGCATGGGCCTCGATCCGGCCGATTTCGCGTCATACCTCATGGCCCACAAATACGGCCTGCCGCCGCACGGCGGTCTCGGCATCGGGTTGGAGCGCCTGGTCATGAAACTGATGGGGCTGAAAAACGTGCGCGAGGCTTCCCTGTTCCCGCGTGATACCGGTCGCTTGCAGCCATGACGCGCCGGATACCAGGATTTTCAGCAGCTTTTTTTATGTTTTGAGAAAGATGCCCGCGCCCACCCTCTTGCATTGCCCCCCTTTGTATGATAAAATTTGAAAAGTCCAATGCGGAACAAAGGCGTTTCGCGGCTTTATTGCCGTGCGCCTTTTTATTTTTATCTGCATGTTCCAATATTAAGGAGGATTACTTTTTATGGGAAACGCAAAAACAAACCCAGCCGAAATTTTCGGTAAATACGTCTTCAGTGACGCTGTGGCAAAAACACGCTTGTCTAAGGCGACTTATAAGAGTCTGAAAAAGACCATCGAGCTCGGTGAACCGCTGGATACATCCATTGCCGATGAAGTGGCCGCCGCCATCAAAGAGTGGGCCATCGACCTGGGCGCCACCCACTTCACCCACTGGTTCCTGCCGATGACCGGCCTGACCGCCGAAAAGCACGACTCCTTCATCTCTCCCACCGGCGACGGCAAAGTCATCCTTTCGTTCTCCGGCAAAGAGCTGATCAAAGGCGAGCCGGATGCGTCTTCTTTCCCGTCCGGCGGCCTGCGTGAAACCTCCGCCGCCCGTGGCTACACCTCATGGGACACCACCTCTCCGGTTTTTGTAAAAGAGGGTTCGCTCTACATACCCACCGCGTTCTTCTCTTACACCGGCGAGATCCTTGATAAAAAAGCCCCGCTCCTCCGCGCAAACGAAGCGCTTGACAAGCAGGCCCGCCGCGTGCTGGCCGCTTTCGGCAAATCCGGCGTGAAAAAAGTGACCGCCACCGTCGGCCCGGAACAGGAATATTTCATCGTCAACCGCGACCTGTACAACCAGCGCCTTGACCTGGTTCTCACCGGCCGCACCCTGTTCGGCGCGCAGCCGCCGAAAGGCCAGGAGCTCGCCGACCAGTATTTCGGCACCCTGCGCACCAAGATCGTCGATTTCATGCACGATCTCGACGAGCGGCTGTGGGAACTGGGCATCACCGCCAAAACCAAGCACAATGAAGTGGCTCCGGCCCAGCATGAGATTGCGCTGATCTTTGACCCGGCCAATGTCGCCGTCGACCACAACCAACTGGTGCTTGAACTGCTCCAGAAGACCGCTGAACAGCATGGTCTTGCCGCCCTGGTCCACGAAAAACCGTTCGCGGGCGTCAACGGCAACGGCAAGCATATCAACTGGTCCCTCTCCACCGACGAAGGCGAAAACCTCCTCGACCCGACGGACGATCCGGGCAAAAACCCGCAGTTCGTCATCTTCCTCGCGGCGGTCATCAAAGCGGTGGATGAATACGCCGAGCTGCTCCGCTCGTCTGTGGCGAGCGCCGGAAACGACCATCGTCTGGGAGCCAACGAAGCGCCTCCCGCCATCATCTCCGTGTTCGTCGGTGAGGAACTCGAAAGCCTGATCGACGCGGTGGAAGAAGGCAAAAAGTTCACCTCTCCGGAAGCCAAAAAGACTAATCTGGATGTTTCTTCCCTGCCTGTCATCACGGAAGATAAAACCGACCGCAACCGCACCTCGCCGTTTGCATTCACCGGCAACAAGTTCGAATTCCGCATGTGCGGTTCTTACGCCAATGTCGCCGGCCCGGCCTTCGTCCTCAACACCATCGTGGCCGAGGCCCTGAGCCAGATCGCCGACCGCCTGGAAAGCACCAGCGATATCGAAAAAGCCTCGCTCACGCTTGCCGGCGAAATCTTCAAAGCCCACAAACGCGTCATCTTCAACGGCAACGGCTACTCCGACGAGTGGGTTGCGGAAGCGGAAAAACGCGGCCTGCCCAACATCAAGAACACCGTGCTGGCCATCAAGGCGCTGCTTGATGAGAAAAACCGCAATGTGCTTGAGAAACACGGTGTGCTGGTCGGCAAAGAGATCGACGCCCGTTATGAGATCCTGCTCGAAAACTATGCGAAGATCATCAACATCGAAGCGCTCACACTGGTGGACATCACGTTCCGTCAGCTGGTACCCGCGGCATTCAAATATGCCAAGACCCTTTCGGATTCCATCGCTTCCTTCAAGGCAGCCGGTGTGGATGTAAGCGGCAACACCGCGTATCTGGAAAAAGTGCTGGGCCTGTCCAAATCCATCGTTGCCAAGGCGGAAGCTCTCAAAGCGGCTGCCGAAGCTGCCGGCGCGCTGGAAACCAACTTTGATTCCGCGCTTGCCTATCGCGAAAATGTCCTTTCGGCGATGAACGACCTGCGTTCGGATATCGACACGCTGGAACCCATCGTTCCTGCCGACATCTGGCCGGTTCCGGTCTATACCGACCTGCTCTTCAGAGTGTAATCTGTTTCAGCGAATTTTTCTACTGCACGTTTGCAAAAAAAGAGGGACGTTTATCGTCCCTCTTTTTGTTTTGCAACACAATGCAGGCGTGCAGCCGGCCGTTTTCATGCCGCCAAAAGATTTCATCCATTTTTCCTTGCAAAGACATACCCTGCCGCGCGTAATATGGTATAATAGAAGGCACAAAAAAGCCCATGCCGTGCATGCGCGGCATGATTTTGCATCTGGAGGCCGGAACGTGACCAGAGTGGAGAAAATAACCCTGCGGAAATACCGCATGGTATCGCAGGATCTGCCTGCCGCATTCGACGGCACGACCGTTGCTTTTCTTTCCGACATCCACCATAGCAGGAGTTTCCCTCTGGGGCGTGTGAAAGAACTGGTAGCGCTCACCAACGGCCTGCACGCCGATCTGGTCCTGCTGGGCGGCGATTATGTGAGCCACAGCCGGGCACATATCCCCAGTTTTTTCCGTGAGGCCGCCGCGCTCACCGCGCCGTTTGGCGTTTACGGCGTGCTGGGCAATCACGACCGCAATACGGATGCGGAACTCTCCGAACAATGCATGCGGCAGGCGGGCATCCGTTCGCTGGACAACCAAGGATACTGGCTGGAAAAGGGGGGCGCGCGCATCCGGGTCGGCGGTGTGGCCGACCTCACCACCGCCACGCAGGACCTTTCCCCCATGCTGGCGGAAACGCGCCCGAACGACTTCATGATACTGGTTTCGCATCACCCGGATTACGCCGAACAACTGCCGTTCAGCCTCATTGATCTGATGCTCTGCGGGCATACGCACGGCGGTCAGGTGAGCCTGCTGGGCAAATGGGCGCCCACCGGTTTTATGCCCTCGCGGTTCAAACTGAAATATCTGACCGGCGTCATCAAAAACGCCGGCACCACCGTCATCGTTTCAAATGGCATTGGTACGGTGGGCCCACCGGTGCGCATCTGGGCGGCACCGCAGATTTGGCTCATCACTCTCTGCGCGGATCGACGCCGTACAAACCGCTCTTTCTAAACCCGTTCCCGCTCCCTTCCCTTGACGACGCGGCGGGTTTCCGTTACAATAGAATTAAACTCTTTGCAGGTGCGCGGCTATTCGCCGTGATAATAGGGAAACCGGTGCAAAACCGGTGCAGCCCCCGCTGCTGTGAGGCGGACTGTTTTTCCTTGGGGCCAATCGGGCCCATCCACTGGTTGCAAAACCGGGAAGGATGAAAAACAGGAAGATGCCAAGCCAGAAGACCTGCCTGTAAAGTGCGGTGTAATCCTTTCGGAGGGAGAGGACAAACATGGAAACGGCCTTGCAGGGTATTCACCCGTTTTCTTGTTGCGGTCTTTTTTCCTTTTGGGGAAAAGAGGCCGTTTTCGTTTGCCCCCCGACCACCAGAAAAAACAAAGGAGTGGTTTGATGAAAAAAGCATTTCGAAACTGGGTCTGCATCTGCTGCGCGTTTGCGCTGCTGCTTGCGGGCATCCCCCTGTCGGCGGCAGCCGCCGCCCAAAGCACCTTCCACCTGCGCATCGAAGGTGCCACTCAAACGTATCTGAACGAAGATGTGCCCCTGACATCGGACGAAACACTGGAGCAGGCATATACAGCCGCCCTGGACGCCGAGCATATCCCATACGATCAGTCCTATTCCGACAGCATGGGGTACTACATTAACTCAATTGGCGGCGAATCGGGAAGCTCCTCAAACGGCACCTATTATTTCTGGAGTATTTATCAAAACGGCGCCAGCGCATCGGTAGGCGTCAGTTCCCTCAAGCCTGCCGCGGGAGACGATATCGTGATGGCGTTCATTGCCTGGCCGGGCACGCTTTACCCTTCTGTCAGCCTATCCCCCGCCACGCCTGTGGCCGGAAAACCGTTTACATTCCATGTAACAGGTTCCGATGGCGGCACTTCCTCCAATGTGGACGGTGCGACGGTCACGTTCAACGGGCAGAGCAAGACGACGGACACGAACGGAGACGTTACCTTTACTGCACCCGCCGCCGGCAATTACACCTATCGGGTAGAGAAAAACGGAAGCGGCCCCGCCCCCCTGCTCGTGCGGATTGACAACGCGCCCCTCACGGTATCCGCCGACGCATCCAGCAGTTCCGGTTCTTCTTCCAGTTCTCCGTCCGGTTCTTCTTCCGTTTCCTCTTCCACCACCTCTACGCCTACTACATCTTCCGCGCTGGACACCTCGGTTGCCAGTGCGGTAAAAGGCGCGGCGGCTGCGCTGGGAAGCGATACCTCCGACTGGACGGCGTTCGCACTTGCGCGGGCGGGATACCCCGTGCCGGGCGCCTACCTGCCGGATGCTGCGGCTGCGATCGCCGAAGGCAACCTGAATGCCATCACGTTGGCCAAATATGTGCTGGTGCTTCGGGCAGCGGGTGCCGACCCCACTAATTTCAACGGCGCCAATCTGGTGAATCAGCTGTATACGCAGACCAATGTCGGCCGCACCGGGCTGAATGGATACATCTTCGCCCTGCTTGCGCTGGACAGCGCGGATTACACGCCGCCGGCCAACGCGACCGTCAGCAAAGCGTCATTGTTGAGCACCCTTCTTGCCGCACAAGACAAAGACGGCGGGTTCGGCCTGGTCACCGGATACAGTGATGTGGACATCACCGCCATGACACTGACCGCTCTGGCCCCGCATATCAGCGAAACCGGCGTGCAGGCCGCCGTTACCAAAGGGCTGGCCTATCTGGCCGGGCAACAGCGGGCAAACGGCGGGTTCTCCACCAATGCGTCCGAGTCCACCGCACAGGTCATCATCGCGCTTTCTTCGCTCGGCATCAACCCCGCGTCTGATGCGCAGTTCCTGCAAAACGGCAACTCTCCGCTTTCCAACCTGCTTTCGTTTGCCGTTTCGGGCGGCGCTTTTGCCCATGTCTCCGGCGGAGGCGCGAACACCATTGCAACCCAACAGGCACTGGAAGCCCTCACCGCATACCAGATGCTGGAGCATGGCGGCAAACGGCTGTTCGACCTGCGGAACACGTCAGCCTCCGTGCAGCGGGTAACCCCCAGCACCGGGTTTGGCGTAAGCAACCCCTATACAGGCGGCGGCGCCCCGGCAGGCGCTGTGGTCGCTGTTTCACTGGCTGCCGCGGCTGTGCTGCTTCTGTCACGCCGCCGTAAACCATAATCTCCTTTCGTAGGTGGGATCTCACAACAGGTCGGGGGCCGTATACGGCCCCCGACCTGTTGTGCTGTCCGCCGGAAACCGGGCGCGGCTTCTTGCACATTTTCCTTTTTCGGAGTAAAATAGACAAGGTGTGCTTGTTTTGACTGCCTTTGACCGCGCCGTCGCACATCAATTTCCGCATCAGACCAAAAAGAATGGAGATGACCCGATGCCTGCCATCCTCACACATTATCTGTTCAGCGAAATGGTCGCGCCGCCATGTATTGACGACATGCTCAGCGGCAATATGTATGTATGGGGGTCGCAAGGGCCGGATTTCCTCTTTTTCTCACCGCCCGTGCATCCGCATTGGCGTATGCTCAGCCGGATCGGCGGCTTGATGCATGAGCAGGATATGGATCAGAATTTTGCGTTTATGGCCGATTGTTGCAAAAAAGCCGAAGGAATGGAAAAAAAGATTCTCCTTTCTTATTTTTATGGGTTCCTCTCCCATTATATCCTGGACCGCACGTTCCACCCGTATGTTTACGGTATGCAGCGCTATTTCAAAACCATCCTGCCCAAGGCAAGCGACAATTACCTGCACCGGCAAATCGAAACCAATCTGGATGTGCTGTTTCTCAAGCGGCTGCGCAGCATGACGATTCAGGATTTTTCCGTTATCAGCCATCTCCGGCGCATCCCGGAACTGAACACGGTGTGCGAGATGTACCGCGAGCTGTTTCGCAGCCGGTTTGAGCAGACCTTTTCCATCCGGGCCATCTCCCATTCCTTTTTAAGCATGAAGCTGCTGTACAGCTTTTTTTACAGCCCGCGGGGATTCAAACGGCGCGCCGTCACATTTGCCAAACACCTGACGGAAAACAGCTATCCCGCCGTGATGGCGCTGATTCACCCGGTGGAGCCGGGCACTGAGATTGATTACGCGAATATAAAGCGGGCGGTACATGAGCCTGGCAACGATGCGCTGGAACACACTGCCTACGAACTGTTCGGTATCGCCCGCCAAGCATACAAAACGTTCTTCCCGCTGGCCGAGCGGCTCTGTCGGGATGGCGGCGATTTTTCCGCCATCACGCAGGGCATCAATTTTGAAGGAGACCCCGCACGCTGAGTCCCGCGGCAAAAACCGGGGGCAGGCCGCTTGTATGCGGCCTGCCCCCGGTTTTTATGATTTTGTCCGGCCAAACGGCTCACTGCTCGCCCAGCGCACGCTCCAGCCAGATGCTGCCGATATCAATCGCGTTGTAAAGACCTTCTTTTTCAGTCTTTTTAATGACGCGATCGCGCACACGCATATCGTTGTCAGTGGACAGCAGCTGCACCTGCACCGTTCCCGCCACATCCGCGTCCTTGATCTTCGTGCTGCCCTTGATCTGCATCATCACGACATATTTATCATATACGTTTCCGTAATACAGTGTATCGCCGCTGCGCACAAGCGGTTTTCCTTTATATGTCAGGAACTGCTCGCCCTTACCGCTTTTTTTGGTAGCCATGCTTTGATCTCCTTTCGCACCTGATGGAATCTGTTCGCCTGCTCTCCCGCAAGCATTTACGTTTTATTATAGCACAACTGCCCTGCGCTGTAAACAGCGCCGCCCGCATGCGTTGTCTGCTTGACAAAGCAAACAAACTTCCCTATGATGAAAACAATTCAAAACAAAGGAAGTGCGGCCCTTGCGATATCTCACTTACAGGCAGAACGGCGCGGAACATGCCGGCTTGCTGCATGGACAAACCATTTACGACCTGAACGATGCACTCGCCTGTGCCGGGCGGCCCCCAGTTTCATCTCTGCTCGCACTGATCGAAGCGGCGGCGGAAACGCCCGCCATCCTTTCCGCACTGGCCGCCACAGACCTTTCGGCATGCACCCCGGTCACCAACGCGGTGCTCTGCGCCCCCATCCCGCGCCCCAGACGCAATGTTTTCTGTCTGGGGAAAAATTACGCCGCACACGCCACCGAGGTGCAAGGCACGCGGCTATCCGGCACCGGCATCCCGCAGCATCCGGTTTATTTCACCAAGACAGCCGCGCCGGCCCTCGCTCCCGGCGGCGTGATCGACTGCCCGGAAAAACTTACGGAATCGCTGGATTATGAAGCGGAGCTTGCGCTTGTCATCGGGCGGGCAGGCAAAAACATCCCCGCGGAAGACGCGGCATCCTACATCTTCGGCTACACCGTCCTCAACGATATTTCCGCCCGCGACCTGCAGGCCCGACATGAACAATGGTTTCGCGGGAAAAACCTGGATACCTTTTGCCCGATGGGCCCCGTGCTGGCGGACCAGAGCGAGATCCCGTTCCCGGCGCGGGTGCAGGTGACCTGCCGCGTGAACGGAGAAGTACGGCAGAACGCCAACACCGATTCGCTGATATTCGACATCCCCACCATTTTGAGCGACCTTTCCAAAGGGTTTACCCTGCTGCCCGGTGATATCATCAGCACCGGCACACCCGCCGGCGTCGGCGCCGGCGTCGGCGCGGGCTTCGACCCGCCGCGCTTTCTGCAAGACGGCGACGTGGTGGAATGCGAAGTGGATCACATCGGCGTACTGCGCAACACCGTGCGAAGAAAGCCCGTCGTCTGACCATTCCTCATTTCCCCGCTTGGCGGGTCATGCCGACGCAAAAGGCAAACGAAACCTATCCGCCCGCCTTTTTCAAGCCGATTGGCTGTGCATATGCAGCATCCGGGCCGCCAGATGCCGAATACGGTTGAGCAGAAAGTCCTGTACACCGCCGCGGTTGTGAGCTTTCACCAGCGCGTAAGCGATCTGGGGCGTGAATTTGGCCGGATAATACACAAAATAGTGCGATTTCCAAACGGTGGGGTTATATTTCCTTTTGTATTGATAAAGCGATTTGAACGCATAAAACGCATTGGCATGCTCAAAAACATAGGCCAGCAGGGCCGCCACGCGCGTGGACTGCGTGTCGGTCCTGGTATTCGACAGAGGCGCCACGCCCATCGATCCCCAGCGCACCCCTTCTTTACGGAAGGTCTCAAACGCCGCGAGGGTGATACCCTCCATCACGCCGGCCGGCGCATCCCTCCGGCGGCGGGTAACGTCGGCATAATACCCGCCCACAAACGGGAGAAACACGATAAACGCGCAGACATTCCCCGTGCGGTCGCACGCGATGAAATACCGGCGGTCCAACGGATTTTCCAGCCCCACTGAGCCAAGGAGGAACGAAAGTTCGCCGCTCTTTTTACCGGCCAGCCATTCCCGGGACACCTCCTGTATTTGCTGCTCGAGCGCGGGGTCCCGCTCCGTCAGCGGTTTGTATTCCTTCACGGCGATGCCCTTACGCGCAGCAGAACGGACATCCCGGCGGAGCTTGGACGTTTGAGGGCCGTCTATGGAGTAGACGGACAGATCGAATGCCGCTTCCTCTCCGCATTTCGCAACACCGAACCCCAGCCCTTTATAGATATTCACCAGTTTCTCCGATGCTTGACACAAACAGATGTCCAGATTATTCTGCCTGCAAAACCGACGGAAATCCATCAGCACCACGGCACAGTCTTCCTGTCTGCAGACCGGGTCTCCCACACAAACAGCCGTTTCATTCTCAATGACATAGGCAATGAAACCGTCCGCCGCCTCGCTAAAAAAATATTTTTTATCCGGCTCCACATCCACATAGGAAATGCTGTTGTAGCCATACAGCCGCAGCAATTCCCGCACACGGGCGCGGTCGCGTCCGGAAACAATCGGCTGATACACCAGCGGTTTGAGGATAAACACCAGAGCAGCCACCAGGCTTCCCCAATACAGCACCACCGCCGAGTGCATGAACACGACGGCGCGCAGATTTTGAGGGGCCGCGCCGGAAACATCCATCATCACAAACAGGCGGACCGACTGAAAAAACGCGTCGCGAATGGTGGTGACGCCCTGGAAATGCCTGCGCATAACAAACATACCGATACCGGTGTTGAGCAGCACAATCGCCACACAGAGCAGCGCCAGCAGAAGCCCGCGCCGCAGCGTGATCGGGTCTGCGCTGCGGGTAAACCTGCGGCGCAGAAACAACAGGATCACTTCCATCAGCAGTTCCACCACTACCACCGGCAGA
Organism: Ethanoligenens harbinense YUAN-3; assembly: GCF_000178115.2. Classification (NCBI taxonomy): domain Bacteria; kingdom Bacillati; phylum Bacillota; class Clostridia; order Eubacteriales; family Oscillospiraceae; genus Ethanoligenens; species Ethanoligenens harbinense. The sequence goes on along the minus strand of NC_014828.1, from coordinate 1,202,345 downwards.
ACCGGCCGTTGGGGCATTGAAGCATACAGATGCAGCAAGATGGAAAGCGGCAACAAACAGACCGTGAGGTAATACGCCATGCGCACGCGCTTATACAAACGATAGCTTAAAAACAGCATGGCGCACCCCACCACGACCGACAGCGTGCGGTGCAGCGCCTCCGCGTGCGGTGACAGGAACCCGCCTTCCAAAAGAGGAATCCCATGAATAGGCAGAAGATTGGCGATGCCCAAAAGCACCATCAGCGCCGTTACGGTGATGATAGCGGCTTCCTGCAAAACTGTGCGGAACGCATCCCATTTGTTTTCCATTTTAACGACCTCCGGCCCTTCGGCGGGCCATCCCCTGTTTTTTTGAAAGCAAACGCATTTCTTCAGCGGTTGGATGCTGCAAGACCGGCGGCATGACAACCGCACTTGAGATTCTTCCAAAATACGGTACAGTGGACCAGCTGTGGCACATATACATATTACTGCCGTCCCCTGCTCACCGATTATGGAAACTGGCACCGGCGGCGGGTGAAGAAGCAGCGTGAAGCGAAAAATCTGGACCGAACGCGTGGCCATCATCGTGCTGGCCGCGCTGGTGCTCCTGTTCTCTGTTTCGGCCGGTCAGAAAGTCATTACCGCCAGCGCTGAAAGCAGCAGCACCATCAAATGGGCGGAATTCAATGTTCCGCTGGCTGCCATGCAGCGGGCGCTCAAGCTGGATATACAGACCCACGCAACGGCAACACCGTTGCATTTTGTGGATGCTCTGGCTTTTCTAGCAACAAAATACGGCGGAAACTGGAACCGTTACCGCTCCGCTGATCTCGACGCATTGCTTGCACGCCTCAAAAATGGCGAAACCATGCAAAGCATCACGGCCGGCATGAAGAATTACAGCTACTTCGACCAGGTATATGCCGCCGTGCTGGGCAACGCGGTGGGCAACTATGCCACCGGCGCGGGCGGCAATTATACCGTGCAATACGGCCTGAAGCTGTTTTCCCCCATCGCGGCCGGATACGGCTACGGGCACTATGACGATTTCGGCACGTCCCGTTCCTTCGGGTTCAGCCGCCGGCACTTGGGTAACGATCTGATGGGGACAGTGGGCACGCCGATCTGCGCCGTGGAAAGCGGCTATGTGGAAGAACTCGGATGGAACAAATATGGCGGCTGGCGCATCGGCATTCGCAGCTTTGACAAAAAGCGGTATTACTATTATGCGCATCTGCGGCAGGGGCACCCTTACCGCACCGGCCTGGCCGTAGGAGAAGCCGTGCAGGCGGGTGAAGTAATCGGCTATCTGGGCATGACGGGGTACAGCGCCAAAGAGGATGTTAATGGCATGAACAAACCGCATCTGCATTTCGGCATGCAACTGATCTTCAATGATTCACAACGGGAAAGCAACAATGAGATCTGGATCGACGTCTACAATATCGTGAATTTTCTTGCCCAAAACCGCTCACACGTCGTAAAAAACGGCAGCGATTACGACCGTGCGACCGATTTCCTCGATTTGCGTTATTTGCTCTATTATGAATGACATTCCTGACGTTGTGAACGATCAAAACGCATCTACAGCTTTTGTTCCATGACAAAACTGCGTTCTTTCATGCCTGCATTTTTATAAAACGTGAGAGCGTCTCGATTGAATGCCCACACAATCAGTTCCAAAGAATCGGCACCTTTTTCTTTTGCCCATATCTCGGCTTCTTGAAGCAGCTTGTTGCCAATTCCTTGTTTTCTATAGTTGGCATCCACGCACAATTTCTCAATATGCGCCACCGTTCTCGATTTAAGCAAAGGACTTTTTGGGGGCGGGAGAATCGTTATGCTACATACCCCCACACATCGGCCATTGTCCTCGGCAACAAACGCTTTTGCGTTGTCGTCGCACAATAAGGAATCAAAATCATAGCCAATCATGAGGTCTATATCAGCATATACATCCGGTCTGTTTTCCACATGCAGAGAATGCACCTGACAAACCAATTTATGAAGGTCTTCAAAATCGTTCTGCAAAACCGGTCGTATCCGCATTTGAACCTCCAAACCCGCGTATACCGAATATGCCCTGTAAGAGGGCCCTAAGAATCTGACTCTTTTTTAGTTTTATAGAACGTCACGTTCCATCACGATCAAATGCCAATCCTTTCGGCCGGCTGCTCTGGAAATGGTTTTGGAAACCTCATGCAAACCCATCGCTTTCCAGAACGAATAACTTTCCTCGTTTCCTTCTATACAGGCCAGCCGAAGTTTGGTAAAGCCGTTCCTTTGCATCACTTCTATGAATTTCGATAAAATGGTTTTTCCGATTCCTCTTCTGCTTTTCGTTCCATCGACCATAAAGAAACCAATAAAAATCGTATGCTTTTCCGGATAATCTACGACATAGTCGAGTATTGCCACCATTGCATTGTGGCGATAAAACCCGATATCGTTTTTTTGCCCGCGTGCAGTATTGGGTGGCAATTCCGTGGTTCCTGCAATACTCTCCCGATAGGTGACGGGATGGTTCTGCATTTTTGAAAAGTAATGCGGGTTGCTTTGCTGCAAGGAAAATAAAGCATCATACTCGTTTTCCGTTATCCTTACGAGCCTGTAAGCGGGCAGTTCCCTTGCAAGGTCATCGAGCATCCTATTTTCCCCGCTCTCCTATCCCCGTCCCGCAGCCGTCTGTTCCAGCCTGACGGCAAGCGCTTCGTCCGGTTTTACATACGCGGTGTTGTATCCCTCATAGATCACCATGCCGGGCTTGGCACCCGCCGGTTTTTTCACGTGCCGCACCGGCGCGTAATCCACCGGCACCTGTGCGGAATCCTTCGCTTTGCTGTGCGTGGCCGCCAGCACCGCCGCCTGCGTAAGGGTTCGCTCCGGCACCTCCCGCCCGCCGGCCAGCACGATCACATGCGCGCCCGGGATGTTCTTGGTATGGAACCACATATCGGTCTTGGCGGCGGTCTTGAGTGTCAAGCGGTCGTTCTGTTTGTTGTTGCGGCCGACCAATATCTCAAACCCGTCGTCCGAAACAAAGCGCCGGGGGGCATTTTCACGCAGCTTTTCCCGCTTTTGTCCGCGCCGGCGCAGGTATCCGCTTCCGACCAGTTCGTCCCGGATCTCGGCCAGTTCGCTTTCCCCGCCTGCACGGGCGATTTCGTCCAGTACCGTTTCCAGGTAGCGCAATTCTTCCTCGCCCGCGGCGATCTGTTCGGTCAGAAAACGCTCCGCGGCAGCGGCTTTATGATATTCCTTATAATATTTCTGCGCGTTTTGCGCCGGTGTCAGGCGCACATCCAGCGCGATCTCGACGGGCGCGTTGTCGTGATAAAAATCCTCCAACGTGCAGGACGGCATTCCTTTTTGCAGCCGGTACAGATTGGCGGAGATCAAATCTCCGCGCTGTTTCAGCGTTTCGCGATCCTCGCTGGCCGCCAATTCCGCACGCTGGCGCTCCAATTTGCGGTTGATACGCTGCACGGCGTGCTCCACCACCTGAAGCATATCGTGCGCGCGCTGGCTAACCCGCAGCACCCGGTCACGCTCGGTGTAAAACGTGTCGAGCAATGCAGAAAACGAATCCAGCCGCCGCGCCGCCGCACGGTCGCCATACTGCATGATGGGCAGAAAAGAGAATTCCAGCGGGCGGCCGGTCTGCACATCGGTCAGCAGAGTCGGCTCGCCGCGGTGGCTGCGCAGACGTTCAGTCAGCGCTGTGAAAACCGCCAGCAGCCTGCCCTGTCCCGCCTCGCCCAGCGCTTCCACGTCTGCGGAAACATCGTGCGCCACTTCTTCACAAAGCTCCCGGCACACCAGCGGTGACAGGCCCTGCACCGATTTGAGCAGGGCTTTTTCAAGCGAACTGCGCTGCGCCAACACCCGCCGCAGGGCATCCACCGGAGAACCCAACAACAGATCCACTTTGTCCTGTGCCGGCGGCGGCGTATAGGGAAGACCCGGCAACACCTGCCGCCTGGCGGACATGGTATAGTCGATGTGCTTGACAGCGTCGATGATGGTTCCGTCCGGGCCGATGAAGATCAGATTGCTGTGCCGGCCCATAATCTCCACCGACAGCGTCTTTTGCACCTCATCGCCGAAATCGTCCCGGCAGTCGAAATCCAGATACAGTTGGCGCTCCAGGCCCGGCTGGCGCACCGCACGCAACTTGGCGCCACCCAAATGCTTGCGCAGCAGCATGCAGAACATAGGGGCAGTCATCGGGTTTTCCTTGCTCTGTGCCGTCAGATGCACACGCGGATGCGCGGCGCTGGCGGAAAGCAACAGCTTTGCCCCACCGCCCCGCTGCCTGAATGTAATGTCCAGCTCATCTTTTTCCGGTTGCTGCACCTTGTCAACCCGTGCGCCGATCAGCACCGAAAGCTCTGCGGCGACAAAAGACAAAAACGCACCGTCAAGCGCCATGGATGTTTTCCCCTTCTCTATATGGATTCCGATACCACAGGACAAGCCCGCCGTTCAGTCCGCGTATGTGAGCAGCTCCGTACCGGATTGCGCCACCGTGAACGAAACATCCGCAAACCGTTCCGTCAGCCTCCTTGCAAGCACCGGGCAGACCGGCTGCTCGGTAGCAAAATGCCCGGCCGCCACCAGGTTCAGCCCCGCAGCCGCGACAGCCAGAATGTCCGAATGTTTGATCTCACCGGTCAGGACGGTGTCCGCTCCCGCACGCACTGCCGCGTCCGTCAGTTCTCCGCTCCATGCGCCGCTGCATACGGCAACAGTCTGCACCGGGCGGCCCGCGTCATAAAACGCGGCACCCGCCGCATGCAAACGCTCCCGGACCTGTCGCGCAAACACCACCGGATCGACCGGCACGGGCAGTCGCGCCACGCGCCCCAGTCCATACGGTTTTTGCAGCGCCTGATCCTCGAAAAGATCGTAAGCGGGCACTTCATAGGGATGCGCCGCTTTCATCGCGGCCAACACCCGAGCGGTATCGCGCATGTCGCAGATTGCCTCGATACGCACTTCCTCCGCCGCCTGCAAATGCCCCTGCTCACCGATAAACGGTCTCGATCCAGCAAGCGGACGGAAATAGCCTGTACCGGGCGTTTCAAACGCACAACTGTCATAACCGGCATACCGTCCCGCGCCGGCACCCGCCATGGCCTCGCGCACCTGCGCGGCATGGGTTTTCGGCACAAACACGCTGATCTTCTGATACGAAAACGCGCCGAGCGGCTGCAAAATGGCCGTGCGCTCCAAACCGAGCACCGCCAAAAGGGCATCGTTCACACCGCCCTCGGCAATATCCAGATTGGTATGCATGCAAATGGCGGACAGACCATGCCGCGCCAGCCGCCAGACGGGTGCGGAAACGCCCTCCGCCCGCAGGCTGGGGAGCGGCCGGAAAATGACAGGATGATGGCTGACGATCAGCTCTGCGCCGGTTGACGCTGCTTCCTCACAGACCGCACAGGTGATATCCAGCGTAACGAGCGCTTTGCGCACCGGGGCGCCGGCATCCCCCGCCAGCAGGCCCACATTGTCCCAGCTTTCGGCCAGGCGCAGAGGTGCCCATTCCTGCAAGCAGGAAAAAATAGCGCCTACGGTCGTCATATCCATGCCCCCATTTCATATCTGTTCCGCCGCCCGCTCCAGGCGGGCGGCCAATGCGCTCCATGTTTCCGCCTGCGCGGCACGGGCGGCGGAGCGCGCCAGACCGTCCGCCTTTTTTCGCAAACGCCGCGCCTGCCAGCACAGATAATCCCGCCCGGCCCGGCTTCCGGTTTCAGGCAGGCGACCCGCAAAGCAGAAAAATGCATCCGGTTCAAATGGCACCCCGCCATACCGGACACACATCACCAGGTAGTGCTTGTCGCCTTCCATGGCGGCATCTTCTCGATCAATCACGAACCCTTCCCGACACAGCCAGGCGCGCAGCGTTTCCTGCGCGGTCATCGGCTGGAGAATCAGGCGCACATCCGGCCGGCGCACCCACTCGCTACGGGAAAGGATCGCAGCAATCAACTCCCCGCCCATTCCTGCAATCACGATATCCTGTGCCTGCACGCCCGCCAACCCGTCGGTCTGCCGCAAGACCACTTGCTCCTGCACACCGTACTGCGCCACAGTCTGCGCGGCGCGGGCAAGTGGGCCGGAACGCACATCACACGCCAGCGCGGAAGGATTGTGCCCGGAGCAGACCAGCCAGACCGGCAGATAGGCGTGATCGGTGCCGATATCCGCCACCGTCACACCCGAACGGACAAACGACGCCGCCAGACGCAGGCGGGCGCTAAGCGGCGGCAATGCGCTCATAAAACCCTCCGTGACGGCACAGCCCGGCACACCTCCGTGCCGCCAGACCGGCCATTCCGGTTTGTTTTCCAAAAAACAAATGCCATCCGGCACACCGGATGGCATTTTGTGTGCCCATGCAGCATCAGTCGCTGGTGCTGGAAGCAAGATATTCGTTGATTTTGCTCACCAGTTCGTCACTGTCGGTGCCATGCACCATACAGGCTTCCTCAATGCTCTCGCCGCGGGACGCCGGGCAACCCAGGCAGTGCATCCCCATGGTGATGAAGAATTCCGCCGTTCCCATATCGAGATCGAGCACTTCTCCAATCAGCGTCTCTTTTGTGACCTGTGCCATATAAGAATCCTCCTTGAACACTTTGCAGAGCTCTGCAAAGACAATACCCTATCCTATTATCGCTTATTATACCTAAAAAACGTCCAGTTTGCAATCGGTTACGCAAATTTTTTTAAACTGCCGTAAAACAGAAAAATACCTCGGAAGATTCCGAGGCACAAAAGGAAGCCAGTTCAAACAAACGTGTCGGAGATTAGCGCTCCTCCTTGATTTTAGCGAAGCACTCACTGCAATAGACGGGGCGATCTTCCTTGGGCTGGAACGGAACTTTGCATTCTTTGCCGCACGAAGCGCAAACAGCAGTAAACATCTCGCGCTGGGGCTTACCCGCGTTTTTCCGAGCATCGCGGCAGGATTTGCATCTCTGGGGCTCATTCACGAACCCTTTTTCTGCATAAAATTCCTGTTCGCCGGCAGTGAAAATGAATTCCTCGCCACACTCTTTGCAGATAAGTTTTTTGTCCTGGTACATGCATTTTACCTCGCTTTGGAAAATATAGAATTTGCCCAAGGACGGATTTGAACCGACACCTTTGAAGAAACCAACGCTCTTCCGTTGAGCTACTGGGGCACTTAACCGCTTATATACAAGACGGATCGACGAAGCCGTTTCCTGATTTTCTGCAACACGTTGTCGATGGTTTTCACGCGCACACAGAGCCTGTCGGCCATGCCGACATACGAAACGCCCGAGAGATACAGACACAAAACCGTACGTTCTTTTGATGATAGCTGAGCCCGCGCAACCGCCGAAAGCGCGCCAACGGTCTCTTTGAAAATCACAACCTCTTCGGGATCAGTGTTTGTTCGGGAAACGGCAAATAGAGCATTGGTTTGATCATCCAGTGAAAGTGCATAGTTGAGTGGAACTGCCTTGCCGCAGGTCGCACGGCGGACAGCGGAAGCCATACGCCGCTTGATGCAGATATGCGCATATGCACGGAACGGCACGCCGTTTTGTGGGCAGAAGTGCCGAACGGCACCCAGAAGACCCAGCATACCCTCCTGCATCATATCATCTGCTTCAAGCCCGGCCGCTGCAACGGGAACACTGTGCGCGCGGATGAACGGAACAAAGGACGAAACCAGATCGGCCATTGCGTCCCGGTCGCCCGCGCACGCCCGCGCCGCCAATTCGGCATCCGGAGGCGGAAGCACATTTTTCGATTTCATGGCTCCCCCGCTGCAAGCGCCAATACCTGTCAATACCTTTCTTATCATACGGTATTTTTCAGGAAATGTCAAGTAAAACATCTCATGCTGATAAAGGATAACCGGGAAAATACCACGTATTTTTGTGAATTCCTCCAAAATTTTAGCGCGTTTCCTTGAACCAGGCCGCCCCGTCTGTTTCCTTGTTTTTTTGCAAAGAACCCGGCAGGCTGCATTTTCTTTTGTACAAAAAAGCGGTATAATAGCAACATGACGCGCGCAAGACAACCGATAGCATCCGGACCCTGAAATGCGAGGTGATGGTATGTCCGCGCCGGAAGGTTTTTGGCTCTTTTTTGCCGGTATTTCTCTCTTGGCGGTAGTGCTCACGGTTTGCGACAAGCACCGGGCTGTTCGCCACCGCTACCGCATTCCGGAAGCCACTTTGCTTTGGGTCGCTTTTGCGGGCGGCGCCGCCGCCATGTTTCTGACCATGCTAATCATTCGGCACAAGACACGTCATGTCAAATTCATGCTGGGTCTGCCCGTTTTCATGCTGCTGCATGCAGGTGCCCTGCTGATTTTGCAATGGACCTTTCATCTGCCCGTGATTCTCCTGTTGTTTGGGCGATGATCTTCGGCAGCATATTTTCTTTCCTGTTTCGTTTTTCCCCATCCGGCCACTGGATGGTTTTGATAGGATAGGAGGTCCTTTTTATGCATCTTGCCTGTATATTTGATTTGGACGGCACGCTGGCAGATTCTCTGCAGGATCTCGCGGATGCCGCCAACCACGCGCTGCGTGCGCAGGATTATCCCACGCATGAAACACCGCGTTACCGCTTTTTTGTCGGAAACGGCGTGCCGAAACTCCTCGAACGGGTGCTGCCGGAACATGCCCGCACACCGGAGACCCTGGCGCATACCCGCACCTTATTTGACGCCTATTACCGGGCGCACGGGCTGGACCATACCAGACCATATACCGGTATCCTTCCCTTGCTTGACATTCTGGGGAAACGGGGCGTCAAATTGGCCGTGCTTTCCAATAAACCGGACGCGTTCGCTAAAGAGATCGTAACGGCACTGTTCGGAAATCGGTTCCATCCCGTTTTCGGAAACCGGCCGGATGTTCCGCGCAAGCCCGACCCGGCCGCCGCGCTGGAAGCCGCCGAAATCATGGCGGTCTGCCCGGAGCAGTGCCTGTTCCTAGGGGATTCCGGCGTGGACATGCAGACCGCGGCAGCGGCAGGCATGATAGGCGTGGGCGTTCTTTGGGGGTTCCGAGACCGCGCGGAACTGCTGGAAAACGGTGCAAAAAAATTATTATCCCGACCTGAAGACCTTTTGGAACTGTTTGCATATCCGGCCTGACAGAGCTGCCGGATGAAGCCCCGGCGATTTTGACATCCGGCCGCGGCATTCACATCATAAAAAAATTGAGGGAACAAAGCATGGAAGAGATCACCAGAAAAAAAGGCTACATCTGCGATATGGACGGCGTCATCTACCACGGCAACCAGTTGCTGGACGGAGCGGCCGCATTCGTGGACTGGCTGAAAAAAGAAGACAAGCAATTCCTTTTTCTCACCAACTCCAGCGAACGCTCTCCACGCGAATTGCGGCAGAAACTCCAACGCCTGGGCATCGATGTAGAAGAAAGCCACTTTTATACCAGCGCACTTGCCACTGCATCCTTTCTTTCGCTGCAATCCCCCGGCTGCAGCGCCTATGTCATTGGCGAGCCGGGCCTGGTCAACGCGCTGTATGACGCCGGCATCACCATGAACGACGTCAACCCCGATTACGTGGTGGTGGGCGATACGCGCAATTATAATTTTGAAAATATCCAGCGTGCGGTTCGCTTCATTTTCAAAGGGGCCAAGCTTGTTGGCACCAATCCGGACTGCACTAATCCGCTGGAAACCGGCATGGCACCCGCGACCGGGGCGCTTGTCTCCCCCATCGAGATCACCACAGGTAAGAAAGCCTATTTTGTAGGCAAGCCCAACCCGCTGATGATGCGCACGGGACTGAAACTGCTGAACTGCAAAAGTGAAGACACCGCCATCATCGGCGACCGCATGGATACCGATATTATTGCGGGCATTGAATCCGAGATCGACACCGTTCTGGTCCTCAGCGGCGTGAGCGATGTCCATACGCCCTCACTGTTTCCCTACCGCCCCAAATATATCCTCGATACCGTTGGGGACATCATCCAAAACTGAACCGGCACACTCCCCTGCCGGCGCGCGCCACAGGGGCTCCGCCTACGGATTGGCAGGCTGGTATTTCTGGCGGGCACTGGTCACCTGTGCCTGATCGGCCATCTGCACGGGGAGCCAGCTACGCTTTTGCATCTCGGTATACAACTCAAACAGGATTTCCTGCTCGTCTTTCATAAGGCCCAGAAACTCATTGCGCAGGTTGGGTGTAATGCTCTCGGCAGCGGAAGTATCATAGGCATCCGCCATCGCTTTCTGCGTTATCACCGCATCATACAGGATTTCCTTATCCCCCCACTGGTTTTTCGTATTGTTTCCAAACGGCATGGCAGATACCCTCCCTCATTCGAGATGCTTGATCAAACGGTTGAAATGGTCCTGATGCCTCGCCGATATTTGTTCAAATTTGGCTTTGAGCTGCGGATCTGTACAAGATACGGAAAGGGACACATATTTTTTGACCAGCATCTGCTCCGAGGCCAAATGCCGATCCATTGCCTGCAATTCCTGTACGGTCAGTGACGCCATAGCTTTGCTCCTTTCGGCCTTCCGGCAGCTGTCTCTTTTTTATTTTTTCGCGGCAAGGATATAATATACATGGCATACGGTAACCCAAACACAAAAAAATCCGCTGGATCAGCGGAAAATCAAATCATTTCAATATTCGCCCGCCCACCGATTGGTGGGCGGGGCATTTTTTCCTTTCGCGGGACGCTTTTATGTAGTCTTCGCGTTCCCGCGTGAACCGCCAAGGCCGAAACTGATGGAAAGGGCCTGATTGATGCGTTGCATAGCAGGCGAGTCCAGCGTTCCCATGTGCTCTTTCAGCCTCCGTTTGTCCAGTGTGCGAATCTGTTCCAACAAAACAACCGAGTCTTTGGATAACCCGCACGTTTCCGCATGAAGGTTGATGTGCGTGGGAAGCCTGGCCTTGCCTGTCTGACTGGTGATCGCTGCGGCAATCACCGTTGGGCTGTATTTGTTCCCCACATCGTTCTGCACGATCAAAACCGGGCGGATACCGCCTTGCTCGGAACCAACAACAGGGCTGAGATCCGCATAATAAATGTCACCTCTGTGTACCGTCACAGTAGCCACGCTCCGATTTCATTCTTTTTTACATCTGCTTCTATTTTGCCCGTTATCCCGCGTTTTAATCATCCTGCCGCTTCGCTTTTCCGCACACCCACGGCACTGCGCACGAAAGCGGGCATCTACACATGCCCTTTACATTCATTTTATTCCGCAGGTGCGCAAAGTGGGACAACACCCGGTGGCACAAATACCGAAGCGGGCATAAAATATGGCAGGTGCCCACGCACCTGCTCAAACGATTTTTCCCATTTCACATTCAACGGGAGCTGATTTTATGCCCAATCTGGACTGCTGCTTCTCTACACCGCCGTTCGTGCCGGAATGCCGTGCCTGCACGGATGCTGGCTGCAAGGGCGTTCGTTATTTCCCACAGGTGCGGCGCGATTGCTTCTGGCCAGTGTTTACCCATCCCAGATGGCTGTGCTGCAAGATCCTGTATTGCTGCCACCGCAGATAATGCGCATGCCGCAGCGCACTTTTCTACACATCCAAGCCGCCTAAGGGCGGCTTACATATATCGCGGCATTGCAAATCCGGAAAGGGTATGCTACCATAGGCAGGATAGATAAGCTGCCGGATGACACAGACAGATGATGAACCTGGTGCTGTGTTCTGCCGGTGATTCAAAAGAAAGGCTGTTCCAATATGGAGAATTTAATTTATCTATTCGGCACAACGGCCGGCGTGGGCATCTTCCTCCATCTCCTATTCAGCAAAATGCATCTGCGTAAGCGCCTGGCACCCAAAATGCAGTGGTGGACTCCCGGCGCTTTGGTGATTCTGTTCGCCTGCATCGGCCTGTTGCTGGTACGTTTGTTCGGCGCAATTGATCCAGCCGCACACGCCGAGTCGGTGGAACGAGCCGTGGAAGGTGCGTTTCTGGGACTCTGGCTGGCCTGCGTGCCTGTTTTTTCACCCAACAAGCGTTGGGACAAACCGTGATCTGATGGGGACAAGTTTCAGAAGTATCCGCAGACAATAAAATCCGCCCCTGTGCGAATGATACACACAGGGGCGGATTTTGTTGCTATGTCTAAGCTTTAACTCAAAAATCAGTCTTTAACTGCGGTAACCATGCCGGAACCGACCGTACGGCCGCCTTCACGGATGGAGAAACGCAGGCCCACTTCAATGGCGATCGGCGTGATCAGTTCCACGTCCATGGTGACATTATCGCCAGGCATGCACATTTCAGTGCCTTCCGGCAGCGTGACAACACCCGTCACATCCGTGGTCCGGAAGTAGAACTGCGGACGATAGTTATTGAAGAACGCGGTGTGACGGCCACCCTCTTCTTTGGTCAGAACATAGACCTGGCCAGAGAATTTGGTATACGGATGGATCGTACCGGGTTTGCAGAGAACCTGGCCACGTTCGATGTCTGCACGCTGCACGCCGCGGAGCAGGGCACCCACGTTATCGCCGGCTTCAGCAAAATCAAGCGTTTTGCGGAACATTTCCAAACCGGTAACGGTGGTCTTTTTACGCTCGGTGGTCAAGCCGATGATCTCGACTTCTTCGCCGACTTTGACCTGGCCGCGTTCCACACGACCGGTGGCCACGGTGCCGCGACCGGTGATGGTGAAGACATCTTCAACCGGCATCAGGAACGGCAGATCGCTCTTGCGCTCCGGGGTCGGGATATATTCGTCGACCGCATCCATGAGATCCGAAATGCATTTGTATTCCGGCGCGTTCGGATCGGTAGAAGTGCTCTCCAGAACCTGCAGAGCGGAGCCTTTGATGATTGGCACATCGTCACCCGGGAAGTCATAGTTGGAAAGCAGTTCGCGCACTTCCATCTCGACCAGATCGAGCAGTTCCGGATCATCAACCTGGTCGACTTTGTTCAGGAACACAACGATATACGGCACGCCGACGTTACGAGCCAGCAGAATGTGCTCGCGGGTCTGCGGCATAGGGCCGTCGGCAGCGGACACAACCAGGATGGCGCCGTCCATCTGCGCGGCGCCGGTAATCATGTTTTTCACATAGTCGGCGTGGCCGGGGCAGTCAACGTGAGCATAGTGACGTTTTTCGGTTTCGTATTCAATGTGCGCGGTGTTGATGGTGATGCCGCGTTCACGCTCTTCCGGAGCTTTATCGATCTGATCGTATGCCTGGAACTGAGCCTTGCCTTTCAAGCCCAGCACTTTGGTGATGGCAGCAGTCAGCGTGGTTTTGCCATGGTCGACGTGACCGATGGTACCAATGTTAACATGCGGTTTTGTTCTCTCATATTTAGCCTTTGCCATGTGGGATTGTCCTCCTTTTATTCTTACGAATCAAGTTATATACGTTTCAGCCCAAATCCATATAGCAATATTCTAGCAATTCGGGCATGGAAATGCAAGCGGAAAGCAAAATCATTCGCCTTTTTTGCTGCGCGCGGTGATGATCTTCTCCTGCACGCTCTTGGGCACTTCCTGATAATGATCGGGTTCCATGGAATACTGGCCGCGACCCTGCGTTTTGGAGCGCAGGTCGGTCGCGTAACCGAACATTTCCGCCAGAGGCACAAACGCCGTGATCTGCTGCATGCCGCTTCGGGCTTCCATACCCTGAATCTGGCCGCGGCGGGAGTTGATGTCGCCGATAACGTCGCCCATATACTCTTCCGGCACCACGACTACAACTTTCATCAGCGGTTCAAGCAGGACGGGATCGGCTTTCTTCATGCCTTCTTTGAACGCCATGGAACCGGCGATTTTAAACGCCATTTCCGAGGAGTCAACCTCATGATAGGAACCGTCATACAGCGTGACTTTCACGTCCACCACGCTGTAACCGGCGAGAATACCGCTCTGCATAGCGCCCTGAATACCGGCATCAACCGCCGGGATATACTCTTTCGGAATGGCACCGCCGACGATGGCGTTGATGAACTCATAGCCTTTGCCGGATTCGTTAGGCTCCATTTTGATCTTGACATGACCGTACTGGCCGCGGCCGCCCGACTGACGCGCGTATTTGTTATCAATATCGGCGGATTTACGGATGGTCTCTTTATAGGCCACCTGCGGCGCACCGACATTCGCTTCAACTTTGAACTCACGCAACATACGGTCGACGATGATTTCCAGATGGAGCTCGCCCATACCGGCGATGATGGTCTGCCCGGTCTCCTCGTCCGTATAGGTCTTAAAGGTCGGGTCTTCTTCCGCCAGTTTGGCCAGCGCGATGCCCATTTTTTCCTGGCCGGCTTTCGTTTTCGGCTCGATGGCCACACGGATAACCGGTTCCGGGAACTCCATGGACTCCAGAATGACCGGGTGCTTCTCGTCGCAGAGCGTGTCGCCAGTGGTGGTATTTTTCAGGCCCACCGCAGCGGCGATGTCGCCCGCGTAAACGGTATCCAGATCCTGCCGATGGTTCGCGTGCATCTGCAGGATACGGCCCATGCGCTCGTCGTTGTCCTTAGTGGAGTTATAGACGGTAGCGCCGGCATTCACCATACCGGAATAGACGCGGAAGAAGCAGAGCTTGCCCACGAACGGGTCGGTCGCGATCTTGAACGCAAGCGCGGAGAACGGCTCGTCGTCTGAAGCGTGGCGATCGGTCTCTTCATCCGTGCCGGGCACGACGCCCTTGATGGCGGGGATATCGGTCGGCGCGGGCATATAGTCGATGACGGCGTCCAGCAATTTCTGTACGCCTTTGTTTTTGTAGGAAGTTCCACAGGTGACCGGAACGATCTCATTGCTGATGGTTGCTTTGCGCAGTGCCTTTTTCAGTTCTTCTTTGGAGATTTCCTGGTTTTCCAGATATTTCTCCATGAGTGCTTCGTCGGTCTCCACAATGGCTTCGACCATCGCGTGGTGATATTCCTCGGCTTTCTCTTTCAGATCCTCCGGGATCTCCTCCACGCGCATGTCCTTGCCCAAATCGTCATAATAGACGTCGGCATTCATCTCCATCAGGTCGATGATGCCCCGGAAAGTATCTTCCGAACCGATAGGAAGCTGGATGGGCACGGCGTTGCATTTGAGCCGGTCGAGCATCTGATCGATACAGCCGTAGAAATCGGCGCCCAGGGTATCCATCTTGTTGATATAGACCATGCGGGGAACATTGTACTTGTTTGCCTGGTGCCACACCGTTTCGGACTGCGGTTCCACGCCGCCTTTGGCCGCCAGAACCGTCACCGAACCATCCAGCACGCGCAGCGAACGTTCCACCTCAACAGTGAAATCCACGTGGCCGGGCGTGTCGATGATGTTGATACGATGGTCTTTCCAGAAACAGGTGGTGGCGGCAGACGTAATGGTGATGCCGCGTTCCTGCTCCTGCTCCATCCAGTCCATCGTCGCCTCACCTTCGTGAACCTCGCCGATTTTGTGCGTGATGCCTGTGTAGAACAGGATACGCTCGGTCGTGGTGGTTTTACCGGCGTCGATGTGGGCCATTATGCCAATATTACGGGTCATTTCAAGAGAAACTTGTCTTGGCATAGCGTCCTCCTTTCGTTCTTCCTTCCATGATGCAAGGCTGTAAACAGGCGCTTACCACCTGTAATGAGAGAAAGCCTTATTGGCTTCAGCCATCTTGTGGGTGTCTTCCTTCTTCTTCACGGAGCTGCCGACATTGTTGATGGCGTCCATGATCTCGTTGGCAAGACGTTCACGCATGGTTTTCTCGCTGCGGGCGCGGGAATAGGTCGTCAGCCACCGCAGGCCCAAGGTCTGGCGGCGTTCCGGCCGCACTTCCATCGGCACCTGATAGGTGGCGCCACCCACGCGGCGGGCTTTGACTTCCAGCACCGGCATGATGTTTTCCATGGCGGCTTCAAAGACCTCAAGCGGGTCTTTCCCGGATTTTTCTTTGATGATTTCAAAAGCGTCATACACAATTTTCTGCGCGACGCCCTTTTTTCCATCGATCATGATGTTGTTGATGAGCCTGGTGACCAGCTTGGAATGATAAAGCGGGTCGGGCAGGACATCCCTCATAGAAACGGAGCCTCTTCTTGGCACTTCGCTTCCCTCCTTCACATAATGAATTCACAGGTACTCGAAAACGACGGACGAACCGCCCTTTCGCGGTGCGGCAAAGGCGTCTCGATACAAGGGATGAACAGACCGCCCTGTATATGAAAACTGCCCTGCTTGGCACTTGTAAAGTTCAAAGATTACTTCTTGGCCGCGCCGGCCGCCGCACCCGGTTTCGGGCGTTTGGCGCCGTATTTGGAACGGGCCTGCATCCGTTTGGCGACGCCCTGTGCATCAAGCGTGCCGCGGATGATGTGGTAACGCACACCAGGCAGATCCTTGACACGACCGCCGCGAATGAGCACAACACTATGCTCCTGCAGGTTATGGCCGATGCCCGGAATATACGACGTAACCTCGATGCCGTTGGTCAGACGCACCCTCGCGATTTTGCGGAGCGCCGAGTTCGGTTTTTTCGGGGTCATGGTCTTCACTGCCGTGCACACACCACGCTTTTGAGGCGATTCCTGATCGATGGCGACGTGCTTTTTGGTGTTCATACCTTTCAAAAGCGCCGGCGCCTTCGCCTTTTTGACGGAAACCTCTCTGCCTTTGCGCACCAACTGATTAAAGGTTGGCATACTGCACCTCCTCATAAAAATAGTTGCTCGTGGCGGAAACCCAAACGATTTCCCCACACGTGCAGGGGCAGCCGTGCTTTGCAACATGGCTGCCCACACAAGTAGTCATTATATCATGTTTTTTGTGAAACTGTCAAGTATTGCCCGAAAGGAAACCACCGCTTTTAATGAATATCCGGACCGGCCAACATGCATCAGGCTTCTTCGGACGGCTCGATATCCACATCACGGTAGCACTTCATTCCGGTGCCGGCCGGCACCAGCTTGCCGATGATGACGTTTTCCTTCAGACCGAGCAGCGGATCGACCTTGCCTTTGATGGCAGCGTCGGTCAGCACGCGGGTCGTTTCCTGGAAGGACGCGGCGGAGAGCCAGGACTCGGTGGCCAGCGAGGCCTTGGTGATGCCCAGCAGTGTCGCACTCGCGGTGGCTTCGCGCAGGTCTTTCTCGCCGGCCTCGATACGGGCGCGCACCTTGGCGTTTTCGGTCTCCAGCTCCGCGCGGTCAATCAGCACGCCCGGCAGCAGGTCGGTATCGCCCTCGTCCTCCACTTTCAGCTTGCGCATCATCTGGCGCACGATGACCTCGATATGCTTGTCGTTGATATCCACGCCCTGCATCCGGTAGACGCGCTGCACTTCCTGGATGAGGTAATCCTGCACGCCCTTGGTGCCCTTGATGGCAAGGATGTCGTGCGGGTTGACCGAACCTTCGGTGAGCAGATCGCCGGCTTTCACACGCTGGCCCTCGGCCACATGGATGCGCGAGCCGTACGGCACGGAGTAGGACCGGCTGTCTCCCTGCTCCGCATTGGTGACGGTGACGGAACGGCCGCGTTTGTCCTCATGCAGGCTGATCTCGCCGTCGATTTCGGAAATGATGGCCAGATGCTTCGGTTTGCGCGCCTCGAACAGTTCTTCGACGCGGGGCAGACCCTGTGTGATGTCCTCGGCGCTGGCGATGCCGCCCGTATGGAACGTACGCATGGTGAGCTGGGTGCCCGGCTCGCCGATGGACTGCGCGGCGATGATGCCCGCGGCTTCACCTACGCTGACCGCCTGACCATTGGCAAGGTTGGCGCCGTAGCAGCGGGCGCAGACGCCGTGCTTGGCGGCGCAGGTGAGCACCGAGCGAATCTTGATTTCCGTCAAGCCGGATTTGACGATCTTGGCCGCTGTTGCGTCGTTGATCATGGTGTCGCGGTCGGCCAGCACCTCGCCCGTGATGGGGTCGAGGATGTCCTCGGAGGGATAGCGGCCCACCAGACGGTCGGTGAGCGGCTCGATCATTTCGTTGCCGTCTTTGATGGCGTAGACCTCGATGCCCTCGTGCGTGCCGCAGTCTTCCTCACGGATGATGACCTCCTGCGAAACATCCACCAGACGGCGGGTGAGGTAACCCGAGTCGGCGGTACGCAGCGCCGTATCGGCCAGACCTTTCCGCGCGCCGCGGGAAGAAACGAAGTATTCGAGGATGTTCAGACCTTCGCGGTAATTGGCGCGGATCGGCACCTCGATGGTGCGGCCGGAGGTGTTGGCGATCAGGCCGCGCATGCCGGCGAGCTGGCGGATCTGGTTAAACGAACCGCGGGCGCCGGAATTGGCAAACATATAAATCGGGTTGAAGCGGTCGAGGTTGTCGTTGAGGGCGTTGGCCACTTTTTTGGTGGTTTCGTCCCAGATACGAATGACGTTGTCGAACCGTTCCTCGTCGGAATACAAGCCGCGGCGGAATTTCTTGAGCACGCCTTCGATCTTGGCTTCCGCCTCGTCGATCAGCGCCTTTTTCTGCGGCGGAATGGTGGCGTCGCAGACTGCGATGGTCAGCGCGCTGCGGGTGGAATATTTATATCCCTGCGCCTTGATGCGGTCGAGCACCGCAGCGGTCTGGGACGTACCGTGGATCTTAATGAGCTTTTCGATGATCTTGCCCAGTTCCTTTTTGCCGACCAAGAAGGTGATCTCCAGATCCAGCTCATGGCCTTCCACCGTGCGGTCCACATAGCCGAGGTCCTGCGGGATGGGCGTGTTGAAGATGACGCGACCCACCGTGGCGTCGATGATGCGGGTCATGGACTTGCCGTTCACCTTGCCGCTCACCCGCACCTTGATGGGCGCGTGCAGGCCGACCACGCCTTCGGCGTAGGCCATCAGCGCTTCATTTTTATCGCGGAAAACCTTGCCCTCTCCCGGTTCGCCCGGCTTGATAAGCGTAAGGTAATAGGAACCGAGCACCATGTCCTGCGTCGGCACCGTGACCGGGCGGCCGTCGGACGGTTTGAGCAGGTTATTCGCCGCCAGCATGAGGAAGCGTGCCTCGGCCTGCGCCTCGGTGGACAGCGGGACGTGCACGGCCATCTGGTCGCCGTCGAAGTCCGCATTGTAGGCCGTGCAGGCCAGCGGATGCAGTTTAAGCGCGCGGCCTTCCACCAGCACCGGCTCGAATGCCTGAATACCCAGACGGTGCAGCGTCGGCGCGCGGTTGAGCAGCACGGGATGCCCTTCGATGACCTCTTCAAGCGCGTCGAACACTTCATTCTTAGCGCGCTCCACCATCTTGCGGGCACTCTTGATGTTGCTGGCCGCGCCGGTCTCTACCAGGCGCTTCATCACAAACGGTTTGAACAGTTCCAGCGCCATTTCTTTCGGCAGACCGCACTGGTAGAGCTTCAGTTCCGGCCCGACCACGATGACCGAACGGCCGGAGTAATCGACGCGCTTGCCGAGCAGGTTCTGGCGGAACCGGCCCTGTTTGCCCTTGAGCATGTCGGAGAGCGACTTGAGCGGGCGGTTGTTCGGGCCGGTGACCGGACGGCCGCGGCGGCCGTTGTCGATGAGCGCGTCCACCGCTTCCTGCAGCATGCGTTTCTCGTTGCGCACGATGATGTCCGGTGCGCCGAGCTCCAGCAGGCGTTTGAGGCGGTTATTCCGGTTGATGACGCGGCGGTAGAGGTCGTTAAGGTCGGAGGTAGCGAAACGGCCGCCGTCGAGCTGCACCATGGGGCGCAGATCGGGCGGGATAACCGGCACCACGTCGAGGATCATCCATTCCGGACGGTTGCCGGAACTGCGGAATGCTTCGACCACTTCCAGCCGCTTGAGGATGCGCACCTTTTTCTGGCCGGAGGAGGTTTTCAGCTCAGCCTTCAGGCTGTCGCCCAGTTGGTCGAGGTCGATCTCCGCCAGCAGTTCCTTGATGCATTCGGCACCCATGCCGGCCTTAAAATCGTCCTCATATTTTTCCCGCATATCGCGGTATTCTTTTTCGGAAAGCAGCTGTTTTTTCTCAAGCGGCGTATTGCCGGGGTCCACCACGATGTAAGACGCAAAATACAGTACTTTTTCCAGCAGACGGGGAGAAAGATCCAGGATCAGGCCCATGCGGGACGGGATGCCCTTAAAATACCAGATGTGGGAGACGGGAGCTGCCAGCGCGATGTGGCCCATGCGCTCGCGGCGCACCTTGGCGCGGGTGACCTCCACGCCGCAGCGCTCGCAGATCTTGCCTTTATAGCGGATACGCTTGTATTTACCGCAATGGCACTCCCAGTCTTTGGTCGGCCCGAAGATACGCTCGCAGAACAGGCCGTCCCGCTCCGGTTTGAGGGTGCGGTAGTTGATGGTTTCCGGCTTTTTGACTTCCCCGTGGGACCATTCCAGAATCTTATCAGGCGAGGCAAGCCCGATCTTGATGGTATCGAAAACATTGAATTCCAAATTGCGCCGTCCCCTTCCCAATTCATGCCGGCTCATTGAACCGATCCGTGCATGCACGCGATTGCTGTGTCCGGCGCGGCGGCGCCGGGTAAAACCCGCGCACACCGCTGCCCTGTATGCTTCACCCTGCCGCTTCTGTCAGGCAGCGGGTGTAAAAAGACTGTTTATTCGTTGCCTTCGTCGTTATCCATGCCCAGCGAAGAGAAATCAATGGTCTCTTCGTCGGAGGACGCTTCATCCGCCTCCGGCTCGCCGATCTTGAAGCTCTCCTCAAACTCGCTGTCCACGGCAACGTCGGAGAACGCCTGATCGTCCACGCGCCCGAGCCCGATGTCGTCATCGTCAAAATTATCCTTGAGGTCGATTTCCTCGCCCGCTTTATCAAGCACCTTCATATCGAGGCCCAGCGACTGGAGCTCCTTGATGAGCACCTTGAACGCTTCCGGCACACCCGGACGCGGCACGTTCTGCCCTTTCACGATGGCTTCGTAGGTCTTTACGCGGCCGACCACGTCATCCGACTTGACGGTCTGGATCTCCTGAAGGGTGTAGGCTGCGCCATAAGCCTCCAGCGCCCAGACCTCCATCTCACCAAAGCGCTGGCCGCCGAACTGCGCTTTACCGCCGAGGGGCTGCTGCGTCACCAGCGAGTACGGGCCGGTGGAGCGGGCATGAATCTTATCATCGACCAGATGGGCCAGTTTGAGGAAGTACATATAGCCCACGGTGACGGGGTTGTCGAACTGCTCGCCGGTGCGGCCGTCGTAGAGGCAGCATTTGCCGTCCTCGCGCAGCCCGGCTTCTTTCAGGCACTCGGCGATGTCGCCCTCATGCGCACCGTCGAAGACCGGCGTCATGATTTTCCAGCCCAGCGCTTTGGCCGCGTAGCCGAGGTGCACTTCCAGCACCTGTCCGATGTTCATGCGCGACGGCACGCCCAGCGGGTTGAGCACGATGTCCAGCGGAGTGCCGTCCGGCAGGAACGGCATATCCTCCGCCGGCAGCACGCGGGAGACGACGCCCTTGTTGCCGTGGCGGCCGGCCATCTTGTCGCCCACGCTGATCTTGCGCTTCTGCGCGATATAGCAGCGCACCACCATGTTGACACCGGGGTTGAGTTCCTCGCTGTTCTCGCGGGTGAACACCTTGACGTCCACCACGATGCCATATTCGCCGTGCGGCACGCGCAGCGAGGTATCGCGCACCTCGCGCGCCTTTTCACCGAAGATGGCGCGCAGCAGGCGTTCCTCGGCGGTCAGCTCGGTTTCGCCCTTCGGCGTGACCTTGCCCACCAGAATGTCGCCCGCGTGCACTTCGGCACCCACGCGGATGATGCCGCGCTCATCCAGATCACGCAGCGCGTCTTCGCCCACGTTGGGGATGTCGCGGGTAATCTCCTCCGGCCCGAGCTTGGTGTCGCGGGCCTCAAGTTCGTATTCTTCAATGTGGATGGACGTATAGACGTCATCCATCACCAGATGCTCGTTGAGCAGGACGGCGTCCTCGTAGTTGTAGCCTTCCCACGTCATGAAACCGATGAGCACGTTGCGGCCAAGCGCGATCTCGCCCTGACTGGTGGACGGGCCGTCCGCCAGCACCTGCCCTTTGACCACGCGCTCGCCGTGGTGCACGATGGGGTGCTGATTGAAGCAGGTGCCCTGGTTGGAGCGTAAAAATTTGATGAGGTGGTAGTTGTCCAGCCGGCCGGAATCGGTGCGGATGATGACTTCATCGGCCGCCACGCGCTCAACTACGCCTTCTTCTTTGGCGAGCACGCACACGCCGGAGTCCACCGCAGCCTTGTATTCCATGCCGGTGCCGACGATGGGCGAATCGGTGCGCAGCAACGGCACGGCCTGCCGCTGCATGTTCGAACCCATGAGGGCGCGGTTGGCGTCGTCGTTTTCGAGGAACGGGATCATGGCCGTGGCGACCGAGACCACCATCTTCGGTGAAACGTCCATGTAATCGATCTTCTCGCGCTCGATTTCCAGAATCTCGTCGCGGTGGCGGGCGGCGACTTTCGGCCGCGCGAACCGCCCTTCTTCGTCGAGCGGTTCGTTGGCCTGCGCGACGGTGTATTCGTCCTCCACATCGGCGGTCATATAGACCACCTCGCTGCTGACGATACCGGTGACCTTATCCACTTTGCGGTAAGGCGCCTCGATAAAGCCGTAGTCGTTGATGCGCGCGAACGAAGCCAGATAGGAAATCAAGCCGATGTTCGGACCTTCCGGCGTCTCGATCGGGCACATGCGGCCGTAATGCGTATAGTGCACGTCGCGGACCTCGAAACCGGCGCGGTCACGGGAGAGACCGCCGGGACCGAGGGCGGAGAGACGGCGCTTATGGGTGAGTTCCGCCAGCGGATTGGTCTGGTCCATAAACTGCGAGAGCGGCGAGGAGCCGAAGAACTCCTTGATGGACGCCATGACCGGACGGGAGTTGATGATGGACTGCGGTGTGATGGTGTCGAGATCCTGCGACTGGAGGTTCATGCGCTCACGGATGACGCGCTCCATGCGGGAAAAACCGATGCGGAACTGGTTCTGCAACAGCTCGCCCACGCTGCGGATGCGGCGGTTGCCCAGATGGTCGATGTCGTCGATCACCCCGATGTCGTTGGCGAGATTGTTGAGATAATTGATGGAAGAGAAAATGTCGTCGATGATGATGTGCTTGGGGATGAGATCATCCATGCGCTCCTCAACGGCGGCTTTCAGATCGTCCTCGCCCTCGTGGGCCTCCAAAATCTCACGCAGCACGGAGAATCGCACTTTTTCACGAATGCCTACTTCTTCCGGGTCGAACGGCAGAAACGCGTCGGCGTCCACCATGCCGTTGGAAATCACTTTAACTTCGCGGTCGAACACCTGCACAAACGCGGTGTCCACGCCCGCGCGCTCGATCTCATGCGCCCGGGCGCGGCTGAGCGTTTCACCGGCGTCGGCAAGGATCTCGCCGGTGAGCGGGTTGGCCACCGGGCGCGAAAGGGTACAGCCCGTCAGCCGGTTGCCGATGGCCAGTTTTTTGTTGTATTTGTAACGCCCCACGCGGGAAAGATCATAGCGGCGCGGATCGAAGAACAACGCGTTGATGTGGGTCTGGGCGCTCTCCACCGTCGGCGGCTCGCCGGGGCGCAGTTTGCGGTAGACCTCCATCAGACCTTCTTCGATGGATTTGGTGTTGTCTTTCTCAATGGAGCTCTTGATGCGATCGTCGTCGCCGAAAAAGTCGAGGATCTCGGCGTCGGAACCAAGGCCCAGCGCGCGGATGAACACCGTGACGGGAATTTTGCGGTTTTTGTCGATGCGCACATAGAATACATCATTGGAATCGGTCTCATATTCGAGCCATGCACCGCGGTTGGGGATGACGGTGGCGGTGAAGAGCTTTTTGCCGGTTTTGTCGTGCTGCATGCCGTAGTAGACGCCCGGCGAACGCACGAGCTGCGACACGATGACGCGCTCCGCGCCGTTGATGACAAAGGTGCCGCTGTCGGTCATGAGCGGAAAATCGCCCATGAAGATCTCCTGCTCCTTAACCTCGCCGGTTTCGCGGTTGATAAGGCGGGCCAGCACACGCATGGGCGCGGCATAGGTGGCGTCGCGCTCCTTACATTCCTCAATGCCGTATTTCGGCTGATTTTCTATGGTATAATCTACAAAATCGAGCACAAGATTGCCGGTAAAATCGGTGATGGCGGATACGTCTTTAAAGACCTCCTTCAAGCCTTCGTCAAGAAACCACTGGTAGGAATTCTTTTGCACTTCGATGAGGTTGGGCATATCCAGAACCTCGTCGATATGCGCAAAGCTCATGCGCACATTTTTGCCAAGCTGCACAGGCTTCACATTCACCATTTATTCTACCACTCCATTCATTTAGTCGGCGGAAACCGCGCAAAAAACCGCCGCGGCACCCCGGATCGGATCGCCCGAAACAGGCGCCGTGCGGAAAAGAAAGCCCGCAAATGTATGCAGGACTATTGAACAATGAAAATGCATATGCTATAATCAAAACAGCAGTGATGCTGGAACAAGCAATGTTGGAAAAGCCATTAAGATACAGTACTATATTATACAACCACTTTTGGTGGCTGTCAATCCCTTATCTGCGTAAAAACGGTATAAATTTTATCAAACTGGTGTGCCCGCGGGAGAATTCGTTTTTCCCGCGGGCGTTTTTGCATCTGCCGGAAGCCGCCCCTTTCCCCGAGAAACCGCGGCGCCCCCATTCCGTCTGTAACAATTATACTTGACGCATGTGCACAGATGCTCTATGATAAGAACAAAATCTGCACCGTTTTGGTATAACTTTTTTAAGACCTGTTTGCGGTGCATCGCAAAGGCAAGGTGGAAGAATCATGGATGAGAAGTCGGATGTCAAGGAAACCTACGCCATCACCGGCATGAGCTGCGCCGCGTGTTCCGCGCGCATCGAAAAAAAACTGAACACGCTCGACGGTGTGACCGCCAACGTCAATCTTGCTACCGAAAAGGCCACGGTGGAATTTGACCCGGGAAAGGCCAACACCGCCCTCATCATCAAAACCGTCAAAAATCTTGGATACGGCGCCATCAAAGAGGACGCCGATTCGGCCGAAAAGGAACGGCGCGCGCGCGGCCGCCAACTGCGCAGCCTACAGGTCATGCTGGCGGTCTCCATCGCGCTCACTGTTCCGTTCGTCATCAACATGATCTTCGACCTGTCGGGCCGGACAAGCGTTTTGGCCGACCCCACGCTTCAGTTCCTTCTGGGCACGGCCGTGCAGTTCGGAATCGGCTGGCGGTTCTATAAGGGCGCGTTCCTGTCCGTCCGTTCGGGCAGCGCAAATATGGACGTGCTGGTGGCGCTGGGCACCACGGCGGCTTACCTGTTCAGCATTTACAACATCTTCTGGGCGATGCCTGCCGCCCACATGTCCGGCATGGCAATGCCCCACCTATATTTTGAAACCTCAGCGGTCATTATCACGCTTGTGCTGCTGGGCAAATTCTTTGAGGCTTCCGCCAAGAGCCGCACCGGCGACGCCATCAAGAAATTGATCGGCCTGCAGGCCAAGACCGCCCGCGTGCTGCGCGGCGGCAAGGAAACCGATATCCCTATTGAAGAGGTCGCCGCAGGCGACACGGTGCTCGTCCGGCCGGGCGAAAAAATTCCGACCGACGGCAGGATACTCGAAGGCGACTCGGCAGTGGACGAATCGATGATTACCGGCGAAAGCCTGCCGGTGGACAAGGCCCCCGGCGATACCGTCATCGGCGCGACCATCAACAGATTCGGCACGTTCCGATATGAAGCCACCCGCGTGGGCAAGGACGCGGCGCTCGCGCAGATCATCAAACTGGTGGAGGATGCACAGGGCTCTAAGGCACCCATCCAGAAAATTGCCGACAAGATTTCCGGCATCTTCGTGCCGGTGGTACTCTGCATCGCGCTGGCCTCGTTTTTGCTGCATTTCCTCATCACACGCGACCTCACATCTTCCCTTATCAGCGCGGTGGCCGTGCTGGTCATTGCCTGCCCGTGCTCGCTGGGCCTTGCCACCCCCACCGCCATCATGGTGGGCACCGGCATCGGCGCATCCGCGGGCATCCTGTTTAAAGGCGGCGAATACCTCGAAACTGCGGGTAAAATAGGCGCCGTGGTGTTGGACAAAACCGGCACCATCACCAACGGCCGCCCCGAAGTGACCGACATCGCCGCGTTCGGCATCCCCGAAGCCGAGGCCCTGCGGCTGGCCGGCATCGCGGAGAAAAATTCGGAGCACCCGCTGGGACAGGCCATTGCCCAGGCGGCTTCCAAAAAAGAAGAGCTCCCCCACCCCGACGCGTTCGAAGCCGTACCGGGCAAAGGCGTATCCGCCACGGTGGAAGGAAAAAAACTGCTCGTAGGCACCCGCGCGCTGCTGCGGGAAGCGGAACTGGACATTGCGGCGGCGGAACCGATGATGGAACGTTTTGAAAAAGACGGCAAGACCGCCATGCTGCTCGCGGACAGCGACCGTGTGCTCGCCGTCATTGCGGTGGCGGATACCATCAAGGAAGGCTCCCGGCGGGCGGTGGAGCAATTGGGGCAAATGGGCGTGGAAGTCTACATGCTCACCGGCGACAACGCCCACACCGCCGCGGCCATCGCCCGGCAGGCCGGTATCGCCCATGTGGTGGCCGAGGTGTTGCCGGAAAACAAAGCGGCAGAGGTTGAAAAACTGCGCAAACAGGGTAAAATAGTAGCCATGGCGGGCGACGGCATCAACGACGCGCCCGCCCTTGCCACCGCCGACATCGGCATCGCCATGGGCACCGGCGCCGACGTGGCCATCGAAGCCGCCGACATCACCCTGATGCGCGGCAATTTGGAATCCATCCCGCAGGCCATTGAGCTTTCCCGCCGCACCATGCGCAAGATCCGGCAAAATCTCTTCTGGGCGCTGTTTTACAATGCGGTGGGCATCCCGTTTGCGGCAGCCGGGTTCCTCAACCCGATGATTGCGGGCGCGGCGATGGCCTTCAGTTCCGTTTCGGTCGTCACCAATTCCCTCAGCCTGCGGCGCTATAAACCCGCTGCCAAATGAACATATACCCGCCTGCTCATCCAGGCAGACAAGAAGGAGGCTTTCTATTATGAAGATCGCAGAAGACATCACGGTCAATGGCATGAGCTGCAAGCACTGCGTCAAAGCGGTAACGGAGGCGGTCAAAGCGCTGGACGGTGTCAAAAAAGTCAAAGTGAGCCTGGACGAAAAGCGCGCAACGGTCGAATACGACGACCAGACCGTCGGGCTTGACGCCATCAAAGCCGCTATCGAAGAAGCGGGCTACACCACCGAATAAAAACCGTCCTTGCACACAGGATATAACTGAAATTTCCCAGGAAAATGTGGTATACTGGATATCATACAAGGAAAAGGAGCGGACAATTATGCTGAAACCTGAAATCAAGGCTCTGATCGAAGATCAGATCAATTATGAATTTTACTCCGCTTATATCTATCTTGGCATTTATGCCTATTACGCCGACAAGAACCTCAACGGGTTTGCCAACTGGTTCCAGATCCAGACACAAGAGGAGCGCGACCACGCCATGCTGCAGATCCAATATCTGCTCAACAACGGCGAAGCGGTTCATTTCCCGGCCGTCGCGGAAGTCAAATCCGACTACGAGTCGTTCCTCGCGCCGCTGAAAGCGGCCTATGCGCACGAATTGGTCGTGACCGAGCGCATCCATAACATTTACGGCGCCGCGCTGGACGCCAAGGATTTCCGCACCACGCAGTTCTTCGACTGGTTCGTCAAGGAGCAGGGCGAGGAAGAGAAGAACTTTGAGGACATCATCAAGAGGTTTGAACTCTTTGCCGGCGATTCCAAAGGGTTATACAACCTCGATGCCGAACTGGCCACGCGCGTTTATGCGCCGCCCACGCTTGTGCTGTAAAACCACACGCCAAAAAGCCCGTCCGGCTTTGCCGGGCGGGCTTTTTGCATGACTTGATAACATTGCGGTTCTATTTCCGATGCAGAAGTTTACGCACACGATAGATATACGTCACGATCAGCCGGGAAAGCGCGATGTCATAGAGAATGAACGCCGCATTGGCCAGCGCCAGGGCGAACGGATACCCATACCGCAGCAGATCCTCCGGCACACCGAACAGCTTCGCGATTGCCAGATAGGCCAGAATGATGCAGGCATTGAACAGCGGGATCTTAACGAGCCACTGTACGGCCCGACTGCGCAGGCGTTCGATATAATTTTTGAGCAACGGGTAGTGCCCAAAGAAAAAGACATAATAGACGACCACACTTTTGTCCGGACACAGCAACAACCCCAAGAGCGTGACGGCAGCAAAAATGCCCCATGCCCATTTGATGTGCAGTTCCAGCACCACCACAACCAGCAGAAGGCCGGCCACAGCGGGGAAAACCAACTGCATCATCGGCAATACACCGGCCAGCACCAGAAGAACCAGCGAAAGTGCCGTCAGCATACCGCCCAACGCCACACCGCGCGCCTGCTTGTTTGCCATATGTGCACGCTCCTTCAGCAACCGCCGCCCAATCCGCCACAAAGGCAATCGGCGCAAATCAGCCCCGTGCAGATGTCGCACCCGGTACAGCCCTCCTGATTGCCCATGTTGTAGCCGCCGAAACCACCGAATCCCATCCCGTTCATCTGGCCGGAAAGACGGTTGAGCGCCTCCTGATATTCCCGGTTGCCCGGGTCCTGCCGGCAGGCGTTCTGGAAATTGACATACGCCTCGTTCACCCAGCCTTTGCGGTACATGACGCTGCCCATGAGAAAATGCCACTCGGCATCACGCTCGCTCAACGGTACGGCATCGAGCACATTTTGTGCCTGCCCAATCTGGCCGGCATTGATCATGGAACGCACATGCATGAACCGC
Source organism: Ethanoligenens harbinense YUAN-3 (assembly GCF_000178115.2). Lineage (NCBI taxonomy): Bacteria > Bacillati > Bacillota > Clostridia > Eubacteriales > Oscillospiraceae > Ethanoligenens > Ethanoligenens harbinense. The sequence goes on along the minus strand of NC_014828.1, from coordinate 1,173,566 downwards.
GCGGAGCCGCCGCTGTAGGAAGACTGATTTCCTCCGGAAGACGCGTTGTATCCGCCGCCGTTGCTGCCTCCGCGGCCTCGCTGCTGCATGACGGTATTATACGCTTCGTTGATCTCTTTCATTTTTTCGGTTGCGAGATCGGCCAGCGGGTTGTTGACATAATTGTCCGGATGATATTTTTTGACAAGTTTGCGATAAGCCGCTTTCACTTCGTCGTCGGAGGCGTTGGGCGACACGCCCAGGACCTGATACGGATCGGTCATGTTCTTTCCAGCTTTCTTCAATGGTTGAAAATCGAAACCGGCTCATCGCCCTTTCAAGGGCTGGCCTTCCACCACCGCACACTGTATGTGGGGCAAGCCGAGCACAAACGTGTTTTCGAGCACACCGGCATATTGCCGCACCGGCAGCAGCGCAAGCGCCGCCTGCATCTCATATACACAGGAATTGAGCAGCCCGACCGCACGCGCCCTGCACGCCGCAAAATCGGAGGCGGGCGAAAGACGCCACGCCAGTACGAACGGGTTGTAATCGCCGCTTTTTACGTCCGCCTGCATATCGTCCACCGCATCTATCAGGTAGACCCAGCGGCCCAGGAAATAGCCGAAACGGTGCAGAACCCGTTCGTCTGCACCCTGGCCGGCCCCCAGCAAAAGTAAATCGGCGATCATCCCGCCAGTTGGGTCCGCGGCAGCATCCACGCCCGCTTTCCGGCGTTCCGCATCGCACTGCGCGCGCATGGCGTCCGCGATATGAGCCGCCGCCTGCGGCTGGCGGGCTGTGGCACGCCGTTTCATAAGCGCCGCAAACGGCAGCAGGAACGCCGCCGCCAGTTTTTTGAAAAAGGAGCCGTCACGCAGATTGTCGCGCAACTTGTGGTATAGCAGCAGCACGCCGCAATCCGCCACGAAACGCAGTTCCGCGCTCTGCTCACAGGCAGGCATCTTGCGAAGCTTGGCGGGGCACCGGCAGCGGCAGACCGCCGGTGGGTTGTCCCGCAGAGAGAGCAGCAGGATGGCCATCAATGTCAGATCATAACTCAAAATAAAGCGCATGGCAAAGGCATACCGTTTGCCCAATGTGTGGCAGATGCCGCAGTAGACCGCGCGGTACGCCTCAAATTCCCGGATCTTCAATTCCGGCTTATAGGGTCTTACATAGCCGAACAACCAAAAGCCCCTTTCACCATAAACGCCAGACAAAAGGCCGCTTTGCCCAAAACAAACCGGACCTGCACTGCTTATATTCTACAAGATGCCCCTTGCAAATGCAATGAATAAACTGTAAAAACGTTGCCGTCCGGGCAAAAAGCCCGGGCGGCAACGAGAAAAGCACACGTGCAGATTATGCCTTGAGCTGTTCCGCGAAACGTTTGCCAAATGCCACCGCATCGGCAAATTCCGCATCCGAAGGCACAAACCGGGCGGTAAACCCGTTTTCGAACACGTTGAGCTTCATGCTCTTGAGCCGTTCCACCAGCATGGGCACGGCCTCCCCGCTCCAGCCGAACGAACCGAACGCGGCGGCCGGGCGGCCTTTGGCGTTGATGAGGTCAATCGCGGCGGCAAGCAGCCAAATCGGGCGGACGGCGTCTTTATTGATGGTCGGCGAACCGAGCAGGAACGCATCGTTCTCATTGATTTTGTGCGCCAGCTCGTCAAAAGGATGCTCATTTACATCCATCACCTCGACGACCGCATCGGGCAGCACGTTCCGGATGCCCTCGGCAATCTTCTTGCCAAGCTCACCGGTATAACCGTAGGCGCTGCAATAGAAGATCGGAATATATTTCTTTTCGCGTACCGCCGGCTGACTCCATTTGCGATAGAGTTCCTTGTTTTTCTCCAGATACACGCCTTTGGTGAGAACCGGCCCATGGCTGGTGCAGACGGTATCCACATCCAGCTCATCCAATTTGGCAAGGCCTTTGAGCACATAGGGCTTGAACGGCCCAAAAATGGCGGTGTAGTAATTTTCAAACGCACTCTCATAGCGTTGGGGGTAGGTCACATGGCTGTCGATCATGCGCGGCTCGCAGTAATGCGCGCCGAGAAAATCACAGGTAAACGCGATCTTTTCCGCCGCATAATAGGTGAACATGGAATCCGGCCAGTGCAAAAACGGCGCGATGACAAAGCGCAGCTCTTTCCCGCCGCCGATATCAAGCGTCTCGCCGTCCTTGACGGCACGGATGTGAGCATTGGGCTCATTGGTGATGTTGCGCAGATAAATGGCACCCGCCTGCGAGGTGAGCACCTGGATCTGCGGCGCTACTTCCAGCAGTTTGGCCAGCGAACCGGAATGATCCGGCTCGTTGTGGTTCATAATGACGTAATCGATGGTTTTCGGGTCAACCACGCTTGATATGTTTTCCAGATATTCTTCAAAATACCGGGGATGCGTGGTTTCGATCAGCACGTTTTTCTCGCCCTTGATCAGATATGCGTTATAACTCGTGCCGAATTCCGTGCGCATGATCACATCAAAAATGCGCATGTTCGGATTGAGCACGCCGACGGAATATACGTCGTCTGTAAGTTTGACAACACCCAATTCAATCACCTCTGTATTTCCTATTTTATACCACCCGCCGCATGCGCGCAAGCGCAGAGCGGAATTTCAGCAAACATTGGCGCAAATGTCCCGATAAGGAACACTTTCTTCTGAAAAGCCCGTATGGCGGACGGCACCTGCGCCTTCCGCCATACGGGCTGAAAAAACATGCTTATTGCTCTTCGAACAGTTCTTTGCCCACACCGCACATCGGGCAGACGAAATCTTCGGGAACATCTTCCCATTTGGTGCCGGGATTGATCCCACCGTCCGGATAGCCTTCCGCTTCATCATACACAAAACCGCAAACGCTGCACACATATTTCTTCAAGTCAAACAACTCCTTCGCAAATCTTCACAGTCGATATTCAGGATATCCCTGCCAGTTTATTATACCGTCGTAAAACAGGTTTGTAAACAGTTCAAATGTAAATTCAGCCGCCGCGGAAAAAGAAAACCGCAAACCATATGCCCGCAGTTGCCCCCGGAATCCAGACGTAGATTTATGTAACTCGGTTCGGGCTGCGGAACGTGACGCTCTCCAGTTTTTCCTGAATCGTTTTGGAAAGCTCGTTGAATACCGTATGGTAATAACACAATCGGGTATCCTCCAGCAGCGCGCAGGGCAGCGAGCCGGTCATGCAGCGGTTGATGTTGATGGGACCGTCCACGGCCTCGATCACCTGACGCAGGTTGATCTCATCAGGGTCCCGCGCCAGTTCATAACCGCCCTGCACGCCCTTGAACGAGCGCACAATGCCGGCCTGCCCCAGCTTGCGGAAAATTTTCAGTGTAAACCGCAGCGTGACGCCGGTCTTTTCGGAAACCGTGCGGGCATCCATCCGCGTGCCGGCGGTGGCAAGGCAATCAATGATCCGCACGGCATAATCGGCTTCCTGTGTGATGCGCATGGTGATACTCCTCTGTAAGCATGGGCCGCACTGTCAAATCTCGCCCGCAAAAGACAAAGAGCTTTTCCGGGAAGCCGCTGTCAATCCAGAAAATCCTTGAGCTTTTTGCTGCGGCTGGGGTGGCGCAGCTTGCGCAGCGCCTTTGCCTCGATCTGGCGGATGCGCTCGCGCGTGACGTTGAACTCCCGCCCTACCTCTTCGAGCGTGCGAGGGCGTCCGTCGTCCAATCCGAAACGCAGGCGCAGCACCTTGGCCTCACGCTGGGTGAGGGTTTTGAGCACGTCACCAAGCTGCTCTTTAAGCAGCGTGTGAGAAGCGGCTTCGGCCGGGGCGGGCGCATCGTCGTCGGGAATGAAGTCGCCCAGATGGCTGTCTTCCTCCTCGCCGATGGGCGTTTCAAGCGAAACGGGCTCCTGGGCCACTTTCATAATCTCGCGCACCTTGTCCACCGACATTCCCATCAGTTCGGCGATTTCCTCGGCCTGTGGCTGGCGGCCCAGTTCCTGCAGGAGCTGGCGTTCCACCCGCACGACCTTGTTGATGGTTTCCACCATGTGCACCGGGATACGGATGGTGCGCGCCTGGTCGGCGATGGCGCGGGTGATGGCCTGCCGGATCCACCACGTAGCATAGGTCGAGAATTTGTAGCCTTTGGTATAATCGAACTTTTCGACCGCCTTGATGAGGCCCAGGTTGCCTTCCTGGATGAGGTCGAGAAACTGCATGCCGCGGCCCACATACCGCTTGGCGATACTCACCACCAGGCGCAGGTTGGCTTCGGACAGGCGCTTGCGCGCGGCAACGTCGCCCTCGCCCATACGCTTGGCCAGCTCAATCTCTTCCTCGCCGGAGAGCAGCGGCACGCGCCCGATCTCCTTGAGGTAAACCTTCACGGGGTCGTCGATGGCGATACCCTCGGCGCTCAGCGAGCTCTCCAGATCCACGTTGGGCTTGGACGCTTCCTCCGCGTCCTCCTCCAGATCGCCCTCCAGTTCCTCGGGCGTGGGTTCTTCCTGGTCGTCCAGCACATCGATATTATGGTGTTCCAGCGCCTCATAGAGTTTTTCTGTCTGCTCGGCGTCGAAATCGATCTCTTCCAGTGCATCCGTAATTTCTGTCATTGTGAGGTTCCCTTTTGTCTTGCCCGTTTCGATCAGTTCGGCAATGCGATCCTTCTTTTTCGTACCTTCATTTCCCATAGTACATCCCTCACCTTTGTTCTTCCAGCTTTTTGACGCGGATCGCGTCATAAGCGGCCTGTGCGTCCTGCTGTTCCGCAGCGCGCCTGTTCACCTGTTCCTTCAGAAGCACAGCGGCACAGTCATGCGCTTCCTGCAGGGTGTCGGAAACCAGCGTTTTATGCAAAAGCCCTGTGATTTTCCCCATCTCGTCGGCGGAAAACTGCGCGCCCAGCGCCGAGAGATCGGGTTCACCGCCAGCAATCGCCTGCTCACGCAGCGCCGTATACACCCGGCGGTTGAATGCTGTAACAAAATCCTCAGGGCGGATCAGATTGTCCATCCGTTTCAGAAAATCCGGATTGCGGTAGAGCAGAACGATCAGATTTTCTTCCGCGCGGGCCGCCAGCAGGTTGGCCCGTTTTTCAGGGTTCACGCGGTCTTTCATGCCATGCGCCGCGGCGATCTCCTCACGCACGCGCGCTTTTTTCTCCCGGCCTTGCCGTTTTGCGCGCAGGGCTGCCGCGTCAGCCAGTACATTTTCCTTGGAAACGCCCAGCGTTTCCGCCAGCTTACCGGCGTAAACATCGCGTTCCACCATGCTTTCGACTGTGGCGAGGATCTCCACCGCCTCCTTTAAATAAGCTGCTTTCTGTTCCGTGATGTCCACATTGTATTTTTGAAGCGCGGACGCCAGCCGGTATTCGATATGGTTGCCGCTGTGCTCCAGCAGCATCCGGAACCGGTCGGCGCCGTGCGTTCGGATGAATTCATCGGGGTCTTTTCCCCCTTCAATGCGCAGCACCCGCACGGCAAGGCCCGCCTGCGTGAGCAGACCGATGGCGCGCTGGGAAGCGTTCTGTCCCGCCTTATCGGCATCGTAAGAGATTACGACTTCCTTTGCGTAGCGGGCCATCAGCCGGACCTGCTCCGGCGTGAGCGCGGTGCCGAGCGTCGCCACCGCATTGCGGAACCCCGCCTGATGCAGCGCGATGGCATCCATATAGCCCTCGCAGAGGATGAGCGACCGGCCGCCGCTGTTTTTAGCGAAATTGAGAGCAAACAGACATTTGCTTTTATGGAAGGCCGGCGTGTCGTTGCTGTTGAGGTATTTGGGCTTGCTGTCGTCCAGCACGCGGCCGCCGAACGCCACTACATTGCCGCGCAGGTCGATGATGGGAAACATCACACGATGGCGGAACGCGTCATAATACCCACCGTTTCGGCCCCGCAGCGCCAACGCGCCCGCCGCCAGTTCCTCCGGCCGAAAGCCCTGCTGTTGCAGGTAGCCGAGCAGATGATTCCAGCCATCCGGCGCATAGCCCAGCCCAAACGAGCGGATGGTGTGCATGGAAAGCCCGCGCTGCTCAAAATACGCCAGCCCCTCTTTGCCCTGTGGAGAAATCAGGCATTCATGGAAAAAACGGGCGGCGGCGCGGTTCATTTCGAGAATGCGCGCCCGCTCCCTGGAAGCGGCCTGCGCGCCGGGCGCGTCGTCCGGCACTGTCAGGCCCGCCTGCGCGGCCAGAAACTCCACCGCCTCGCGGTACTCCAAATTCTCGATCTTGCGTATGAAGGTGATGACATCCCCGCCGGTCTCGCAGCCAAAGCAATAGAAATGCTGGTCGTCCGGGTAAACATGGAAGGAGGGCGTTTTCTCGCTGTGGAACGGGCACAGCCCGACCATGCTTTTTCCGCTTTTGCGCAGGTTGACATAACGCGACACCACGCTCTCGATGTCGCAGCGGTCTTTCATCTCCTGCAGAAAAGCCTCCGAAATCAACGCCCATCCCTTCCTTTATTCGGAATTATTTTTTGCAAAAACCGCCAAAAATATGCAAAAGCGGCTGAAACTCATTTGTTCCACGCCTGCGGGATGAAAATATCCTCATAAACCTGAATGGCAAAGCGGTCGGTCATACCCGCAATGTAGTCGCAGACCGCGGTCTGCGCGCCGTCTTCCTCACAGATGCGGCGAAACTCGGCATGCAGTTCATCGGTGTGGTGCAGGAAGTGATCGTAGAGCCGTTTGAGAATATATTCCGCTTTACCCTCCTCGCTTTTGGCGATGGGATTGGTGTAAACCTGCTCGAACATGAAGCGCCGCAAGGCCAAAAACGCCTGCTCCACTCTGGGTGACATCGTGATGAGTTCCCCTGTGCTGTTCTCCACCGTGTCCACCACCAAGGCATTGATGCGCTGTGAATGCGTACGCCCCAGCACATACCGTGTTTCCCACGGGATCTCCTCATCGGTAAGCACACCGCCGCGCAGCGCATCGTCGATGTCGTGGTTGAGATAGGCAATGCGGTCGGCCAGCCGCACGATGCGCCCTTCCGGGGTGGACGGCATGGAGCCGGACGTATGGTTGAGGATGCCGTCCCGCACCTCCCAGGTGAGGTTGAGCCCCTTGCCGTCGTTTTCGAGCTTTTTCACCACCCGCAGGCTCTGTGCATGATGTGCAAATCCGTCGGGATGGATCTCGTCCAGCGCGCGTTCGCCCGCATGTCCAAACGGCGTGTGGCCCAGGTCGTGCCCCAGCGCAATGGCCTCGGTCAGATCCTCATTGAGCCGCAGCGCGCGGGAGATGGTGCGGGCGATCTGCGCCACTTCCAGCGTGTGGGTCATCCGCGTGTGGTAATGGTCGCCCACCGGCGCGAGGAACACCTGCGTTTTGTACTTCAGCCGCCGGAACGCCTTACAGTGAATGATGCGGTCGCGGTCACGGGCAAACACCGTGCGCAGCGGGCAGAGTTCTTCCTCCCGTTCCCGTCCGCGCGAACGCGCCGCCAAAGTGGCATAAGGCGACAGAGTGCGTTCCTCCAGCGCTTCCGTTTGCTCCCGGATCGTCATAAGAACCGCCTCCCCACCCCGACCCACAGGATCGGCTTCCTACAATAAGTATACGCAATCGGCGCGAGTATTCCTATGAAAAACGCAAAAAATCAAAAAAATTCGCCCATATGCAGCCAAACAAAGCTTATTTTGTGTAAAGTATGCTCAGATAGCGTTCGCCGGTGTCCGGCGCCAGGCAAAGCACCCGCTTGCCGGGCCCGAGTTCCCGGGCAAGACGGCGCGCGGCGTAAACAGCCGCGCCCGACGAGATGCCTGCCAGGATACCGAATGTTTTGGTAAACCAGCAGGCGGTGGCCATCGCCGCGGAAGTGGGTACGGGAATGATGCGGTCGGCAAGGGAACGGTCAAAGTTTTTCGGAATGAACCCCGACCCGATGCCCTGGATGCCGTGCGGTCCGGGATGTCCACCCGAAATTACAGCGGATTCCGCCGGCTCCAACGCCGCGCAGAGGATGGAGGGAAGCGCTTGTTTGAGTACCCGCGCCGTGCCGGTGAAGCTGCCTCCGGTGCCGATCCCCGCGACGAACGCATCCAGACGGCCTTCCGTATCTTTCAAAATCTCACGGCCGGCCGCCTCATTGGCGTCAGGGTTGGCTGGATTTTCAAACTGGCCGGGCATAAAGGCGCCGGGAATGGACCGGGCAAGCTCTTCCGCTTTCCGCATGGCGCCGGTCATGCGCAGCGCACCCTCGGTGAGCACCAGTTCCCCGCCAAATGCAGTGATGAGCTTGCGGCGTTCCAGCGTCATGGTGTCCGGCATGACGATGATGACGCGGTAACCGCGCGAAACGCCGAGCATGGCGAGCGCCACGCCCATGTTGCCGCTCGTTGGCTCCACGATCACGCCGCCGGGCTTGAGTACGCCCGAAGCCTCCGCCTGCTCGATGATGGCAAGCGCCGCACGGTCCTTGACACTGCCGCCGGGATTATAACTTTCCAGCTTGACCAGCACCTCGGCGCCTCGCTCGGCAAATGAAAATACCGGCGTTCCTCCCACCAATCCGTCTACAGACGTCACGATCCCCATACGTCACACTCCTATTCACTCAACCGGCCCGCCCGCTTCGCGCGGCACAAAATTCCGGTCACGCTGCAAAAAACGAGGCTTCCTCGTAAACCTCACCCTGTTCGTACAAGATGACCCTGCCGCAGGAACATTCCGTGACCGCCCGTTCAAACGCCGCGGCCTCCTCCACCGGCACCGCAAGCTCGAAGGTAACCACCTCGGCATAGGCGATATCCCGCACATGCCCCCGTTGTCTGGCCAGCCGTTCCAGAGCGGAGAGCGCCGTGTACTCACAGGAAAACGAATAGACCGTACAGGCCCGCAGGCGGACGGGCTCTGCAGCGTCCGCCGCGAGGGAAACAGCATGCCCGTAAGCCCGCACCAGGCCCGGAGCTCCAAGCAGCACGCCGCCGAAGTAGCGCACCACCACGGCGGCCACACGGGAAAAACCGCGACGACGCAGTACCGAAAGCACCGGCTGCCCCGCCGTGCCGGAGGGCTCGCCGTCGTCCGAGCAGCGCTCGGTATCCGGCAGGACCCAAGCGGACACATGATGTCTGGCGTCCGGATGCGCGCGCCGCATTTCCTTTAAAAAAGCTTCGGCCGCTTCCTCGTTTTCAACCGGCCGCAAAAGCGCCAGAAACCGCGACTTTTTTTCGACATATTCGGCCTGCACGCCGGCCCGTATCGTGGTGTAGTCCATTCACCTCACCGTTTCCGACGCCGGGGCCCGCTGCCGGACGCAGACGAAAAAAACGGACGCCGCCCATCTCAGACGCCGCCCTTGCACGAACCCACGCGAACCCTGGAAAGGGCGACGCGCTGCACAGAAAAGCACATGGAAAAAACGCTCAATCCATGTTGTATCTTTTTTTGAAACGGTCGATGCGCCCGCCCGTATCCACCAGCTTCTGCTTGCCCGTAAAGAACGGATGGCATTTCGAGCAAATATCGATATGAAGATCCTTCTTGGTGGACCGTGTTTCGATCTCGTTGCCGCACGCGCATTTGATGATGGTCGTTTCGTATTTCGGATGAATACCTTGCTTCATCTTGGTCACCTCTTTCAACAGGACAAAATAGCAGTGTTTATTATAACACAAGGACACATGAGATGCAAGTGTTTTTTGCACCGACTATGCACGCCTCATTAAATAAAGCCCGCTCCGCTGATTTTCCACGGGGAATCCGGCTTTTCTTTCACAACGACATAATCCCAGTATTGCCCCGGCGAAAAGCCGGATTCAATAAAGCCCGGATAGTTGGCCGTAAAGATCACGCCATAGACTTTCAGATCCGCGTATTCCTTATAATCCCGTCTTCCCCGGAGATACGTCTCTGTGGCCGGCACTTCCTCGCTGACGCTGAAAGTCAGAGAGGAAAGCCACATGACAAACTCATTTTCCATGCCGGGCGTACCGTCCAGCGTCACGGCCCGCATAGCGCGCCCGTTGCGATGCTGCCAGGCCGTGAAATAAAACTGCACCACCTGCTCCGCCGACATATGCCGGGTCTGCTCGGCATACTGCCGGTTGCGTATCGCGCCAATCCCCTGATAAGCGCCATAACCGGAGAGCACAACGGCAACCGCCGCCAAAAATACGGCGAGTCTTCTTCCCGGTCGGAATCTGCGTTTCTTCATAAAGCGCCCCGCTCCATCGTATCAGAAAGCGGGAAAGCCTGTCAACTCACACACCGGCCAATGTGAATACGAACTCGCAGTACTGCCCTTCCAAGCTTTTGACGGTAATATCCTGCCCCTGAAGCAGCAGCATACTCCGCACGATGTACAGTCCCAGCCCCACGCCCTTTTTATCGGTGCTGCGGGACTTGTCCGTTTTATAGAACCGCTCGAACACATGCGGCAGATCCTGCGCGGGAATACCCATGCCGGTATTTTTCACGCTTACGTACACCCGGTGCCCGCGGGAAGCGGTGGTGATGGAAACCGTACCGCCCTCGTTGGAAAACTTGACGGCGTTTTCCACCAGATTGAACAGGATCTGGTGCGTCACGTCCGGGTCGGCCATCACCATGAGCTGGCGATCGGCCAGATCATCCATGCCCTCCACCGTGAGGTGCTTCTCGTCGATGGCGTATTCAAAGCCGACGATCACCCGGCGGATGGTCTCCGCCACATCGAACCGGCTCTGCTGGATGTGCACCTCGCCCGCCTCGATGCGCGCAATGTTCAACAGCGAATAGACCAACCGGGAAAGCCGCTTGACCTCATCCGAAACGATCTGGAGATAATATTCCTGCTTTTCATGCGGGATGGTGCCGTCCAGGATGCCGTCAATGAAGCCCGCGATGCTGGTCATGGGCGTGCGCAGCTCATGCGACACATTGGCCACGAAGCTGCGGCGCATCTCCTCGAGCGATACCAGCGAAGCCGCCATATTGTTGAACGCCACTGCCAGCTGGCCGATCTCGTCCGGCTCGCCCACCGGCACGCGGGTATTGAAATCCCCCCGGGCAAAGCTGCGCGCAGCGCCTGCCATCTGCCGCAACGGGCGCACCAGCCGCCGCGTTACATAATAGATGGCGGCAAACGCAAACAGCAGCACGGCCAGCACACAGAACAGGAAAACGCGGAAGATGTCGCGCATATATCCCAATATGCTGTCCGTGCGGGAGGAAACGAACACCGCGCCGATGGTCTGACCGTTGCTGTCTACGACAGGGGTGCCCACCGTAAGGTATGAGCGGTTATAAAAGCCCCCGAGGTTTCCACTCTGTTCGTAGAAATCCGAGCCGCCCGAAACGACCTGCCGAACCACGGACGAGGGAATCGTCAGATCCGGGGCGGCAATATCGCTGTGGTCGCTGCTGTTCATATGCCCGACAACCATGCCACCGTTTGTATCCACCAAATAGATATCCGCGTCGATCATCTGGGAAGAAAGTGCGATGAGATTGCCGAGCTGCCGGTTGCCCGCCGGGCCCGCCGCATTGTATCCCTGCGCAAGCTGGGCGATAAAATGGGCATTCTGGCTGTACAACTGATGCTTCTGGCTGCCGGAGTAGCGGATGGAGAACACGATCAGCGCCCCCGACAGAATGGTGAAGCTGATGAGCATCACGATGGTGCAGGCGGCAAAAAATTTGGCGAACAGACTGCTGCGCAACTGGTTCAAAACCACCCGCAGAAAACCCCGCGCCGGCTCTTTATGCGGTTTTTTAGTTTTTTGTTTCAAATTTATAGCCCACGCCCCAAACGGTCTTGAGCGACCATTGATCCGACTTGCCTTCCAGTTTTTCGCGCAGGCGCTTGATATGCACGTCCACCGTGCGCGAATCGCCGTAATATTCAAACCCCCACACTTCGTCCAGAAGCTGGTCGCGCGTATACACGCGGTTGGGGTTGCTGGCCAGATGGTAAAGCAGTTCCAGTTCTTTGGGCGGCGCGTCCACCAACTGGCCCGCCACGCGCAGCTCATAATTGGTGAGGTTGACCACCAGATTGTCGTACCGCACCTCCTTGACCGTGTCGTTCTCCGCGCCGGAATACCGCCGCAGCACGGCCTTGATGCGTGCCACCACCTCCTTGGCGTCAAACGGTTTGACGATGTAATCGTCCGCTCCGAGCTCCAGCCCCAGCACCTTGTCGAACGTCTCGCCCTTGGCCGTGATCATGATGACGGGCTTTTCGGATTTTTTGCGGATCTCCCGGCAGACCTGCCAGCCGTCCATCCCCGGCAGCATGATATCCAGCAGCACCAGGTCGGGCTTGTGATCCTCAAATTTTTTGATCGCATCCACGCCGTCATAGGTCGAAGCGACCGAATACCCTTCTTTTTCAAGATACAGCCTCAGAAGCTCGTTGATGTTCCGGTCGTCGTCCACAACCAGTATTTTGGTCGGTTCCAAACCCAGTCCCCCCTGTTTTGGACGGCAGGCCCGCGCGCGGCACAGCCTGCGTCTTTCCTTTTATTATAACGGAAACCGTCCACTGTTGTTGAATAAAATTTGAACAAGGCGTGACAGGACTGCAAATATCGCATGGAACCGCTGCCCCGACGCCTGTCTTTATTTTAATACAAACCCCGCGGAGAGAACAGCTTTTTTCATAAAAATGCACCAAAAAGCCGCTGATCTGTTCGATTCAACCGCATCGGGCGGGATTTTGTGTTATACTGTTTGGTAATGGCCGCCAGGCGCGCCGGCATCGTTTACCGCCGGACGCAAGAGGCGCAAAACCGATCATGGCAGGTGAATGTTTTGCTGCAACCCCAACCAAATGAAAAGCCCGTCAGCGAGGCCGACCGCGTCCGGTACGGCATGATCGGCGGCGCGGCCGGTATCTGCGTCAACCTGTTCATCTTCATCACGGAGATCATCATCGGGCTGCTCACCCACAGCGTGACCGTTACGGCGGACGCGTTCCACAACCTCACCGATGTGGCCTCTGCCCTTGTCACAGTCATCAGCTTCAAGGTGGCATGGCGGCCCGCCGACCGGGAACACCCGTTCGGGCACGGAAGGATGGAGTATATCTCCGGGTTGCTCGTCTCGGTCATCATCATCGTCATCGGCTTTGAATTCGTGCAGTCTTCCATCGAAAAGGTGCTGCACCCGGCCGCGGTGCACTTCCAATTGCTCTCTTTCGTGCTGATTCTGCTGTTCATCCCGCTCAAACTGCTGCTCAGCCTGTTTTACCGCCGCCTGAGCCGCCGCATCGGGTCGCAGGCACTGGCCGCCACCTCGTTTGACGCGCTCAGCGATGTGTTCGTGCTGGCGGTGGCGTCGGTTTCCCTGCTCTGCGCGCGGTTCACCACGCTGCCGGTGGACGGCTGGCTCGGCCTGCTGGTTTCCGGTTTCATCCTCTATTCCGGATTTACGATCGGTAAAGAAGCGCTCAATCCCCTGCTCGGCGAGGCGCCCGACCCGACGGTAGTACGGGAGATCGTGCAGGGCGTCAAGAGCTACCCCTACATCACCGGCGTCCACGACCTCGTCATCCACAATTACGGCCCCGGCCGGTTCATGGCCAGCATTCACGCCGAAGTGCCCGCGGACGTGCCGGTGATGGAACTGCATGAGAGCATTGACCGCGCAGAACGGGAACTTTCGGAAAAGCACGGCATTGAACTCGTCATCCACATGGATCCACTGAATCTAAACGACGAAACGTCCATCCGCGTGCAGCACGAACTGCTTGAAGCCATCGCGCCGCTGGAAGTCATCCACTCCATTCACGATTTCCGCATCGTGGGCAAGGGTGAGCATCTGAACCTGGTGTTCGACGCGGTGGTGGACAGCGGCTTCCCCGCCGACGACGGGGCGACCGCGCGTCTGGTGCACGAGATCAACGCCCTGATCCAGCAGAAGCATCCAGATTATCATGCCGTCGTGCAGATTGACCGCAATTATACCGCCCTGTGACACGCCGCGCGCACGGTTACAGCCCGGATAGAACAATAGGAAATCTGCGGGCCCTTTGCCCGTTCCCGCGTTGGAGGAATTGGAATGGATTTTGTTTTGATGACCGACTCGACCTGCGATCTGGCGCCCGAGATGGTGCAGGAACTCGCCCTCACGGTCATCCCGCTGATCTACTCGATCGACGGACAGGAATATTACCACTATGTGGATAACCATGAACTGGATATTCACACGTATTACAACAAACTGCGGGCAGGCTTGTTCCCACAGACCGCCCAGATCAGCCCGCAGGAGTTCCGCAAGGCGTTTGAGTCGCGCCTGCGCACGGGAAAAGACGTGCTCTACATCGCCTTTTCGAGCGGCATCAGCGGCACCTGCAGCACCGCCTCCATGGTTGCCAAAGAACTGCAAGCGGAGTATCCCGACCGCCGCCTGATCGTTTACGACTCGCTCTGCGCGTCCGGCGGAGAAGGGCTGCTCGTCTACCACGCGGCCAGGCTGGCGCAGGCGGGCAAAACACTGGACGATGTGCTTGCCTGGCTGGATGGGAACAGGCTCCGGCTGGTGCACTGGTTCACGGTGGACGATCTCGACCATCTCCACCGCGGCGGCCGCATTTCGGGCGCGGCGGCGCTGGTGGGCGGCATGCTGGGCATCAAACCCGTGCTACATGTGGACGATGAAGGCCACTTGGTGCCGATGGAAAAAGTGCGCGGGCGGCGCAAAGCGCTCGAACGGCTGGTGGACCACATGACGGAGACGGCCATCGACCCCGCGCACCAGACCGTGTTTCTCAACCACGCCGACTGCCCGGAAGATGCGCGGTTCGTGGAAGAACAGGTGCGCGCCCGCCTCGGCGTAACCGACATCCACACGAACTTCATCGGGCCGCTCATCGGCGCACATTCCGGCCCGGGCACCGTCGCGCTGTTTTTTCTGGGCAGCAAACGCTGAATGTATTTGCATTTTTTCCATATTATTTTTGCAGTTTTGGCAGAGCACTTTACAAACGCCCTGTTAAAATGCTATCATAATACAAGATGTACAGGGAAAAAATGCATTTTTAACGGTTCGCGGGTATTCCGCATCATACAACCATGGGATCTGTTATGAGCAGGGCGGTCGGAAAGCCATACGGGCGCCGCTTTTGGCTCATTTTTACAAAAAGCGCTCATGGCCTTGCTCCGGCCGGGCACGGTTTACTGCGCAAAACCGGCCATACTATGAACAGCATACGTTGCGGCGCACGCGCGGCGCCGACACGGTTCTTTTTCTCTGTCCGCGCATTGTACGTTATCACCGCAGGCACATCTTTGTGCAGGATTAAAGGAGGTCACAGGCTGCCCGTTGCACGGTTTGCAACCCGGCGGTCTAGCATCTATGGAAGAAAATCTGTTTGCAAAACTCGGCCTTTCGGAAGATGTTCTGAAAGCCATTGATCTCATGGGATTTGAAGAGCCGTCCCAAATCCAGACACAGGCCATCCCCGTGATTCTGGAGGGCAACGACGTCATCGGGCAGGCCCAGACCGGCACCGGTAAAACGCTGGCCTATTCCGCCCCCGTCATCAGCCTGATGGAGCACGGCCCGCACCAGGTGCAGGCGCTCATTCTGGTGCCCACGCGCGAGCTGGCCATCCAGGTCAACGACGAACTGGTGCGCATCAACCGGTTCACTCATTTCACCTCCATCCCGGTCTACGGCGGGCAGCCCATCGACCGGCAGATCCGCGCGCTGCAAAAGGGCGTGGACATCGTGGTGGCCACGCCGGGACGCATCCTCGACCATATCCGGCGCGGCACGGTGGATTTCAGCCATGTGCGCTTCTTCGTGCTGGACGAATCGGACGAAATGCTCAACATGGGCTTCATCGACGACATTCAGGCCGTGCTGGACACGCTGCCGGCCGAGCGACAGTCGCTGCTGTTCTCCGCCACCATGCCGATGCAGATTCGCAAACTGGCGCAGCAACACATGAAGCCCGACGTCAAAAACATCGTCATCGCCAAGAGTACGCTGACTGCCACGCTCACCGAGCAGTTTTATTTTGAAGTCAAGCACCGCGACCGGTTTGAGACCCTCTGCCGCATCCTGGATGTGGACGAACCGGAAAGCGCCATCATCTTCTGCCGCACCAAGCGCGGCGTGGACGAGCTGGTGGAAAACATGCAGTCGCGCGGATATATCGTGGAAGGCATGCACGGCGATATGGGCCAGAACCAGCGGCAGAACACCCTGAAAAAATTCCGCGACGGCAACCTCGATTTCCTGGTGGCCACCGACGTGGCTGCGCGCGGCATCGACATTGAGAACATCAGCCACGTCATCAACTACGAGCTGCCGGAGGACGCCGAATCCTACGTCCACCGCATCGGGCGCACCGGCCGCGCCAACCGCACCGGCATCGCCTACAGCCTGGTGACACCGCGCGAATATATCATCCTCAAGCAGATTGAGCGCGTCACCCACGGCCACATCAAGCGCAAGGAGATCCCCACCGTCGAGGATATCTACGAGGTCAAATATAAAAACGTCCTCACAAAGGTCAAGGAAGAACTGGAGAAAAACGATTTTGAAAAGTTCAAGCCCCTTGCCTCGGAGCTGGACGACGAATACAATCTGGTGGACGTCGCGGCGGCGCTGCTCAAGATCTCGTTTGAGAACGAGCTGAATTTCGACTACGCCTCCAGCGAAAAAGCGCGGGAAGTCAGGCAGAGCGCCGGCGAGACCCGCCTGTTCCTCAACGCCGGCCGGATGGACAAGGTTACCCCGCGCGACATCCTGCGCTTTTTGTGTGACAATTCCGGCTTCACCCGCAACGAGATCGGCCATATCGACATCTTCGATAAATTCTCGTTTGCCAATGTGTCCAGCAGCGCGGCAGACGCCATCATCGCCAGCTGCGCGGGCCTGACCCTCTGCGGCCGCCCCGCCAACGTGCAGGTGGCGCAGAAACGGCAGCAGCGTTATTAACAGCAACAGGCGTTTTCCCAGGTCGTCCCGAATGCTTCCCTCACCCGGCGGCGCATAATTTTCCAGCCGCTGTGAACACTAACCTCGTCATGCGCAGCCAAATGCCAAACCGCGCATAACAGGGAGGGTTCGGATGACAGTCCTGATTCCGGCGTTCGAGCCGGATATGCGCCTGATTGCGCTGTTGCACGCGCTGGTACGACAAAACCTGCGTGTTGTGGTGGTGGACGACGGCAGCGGCCCGGGATACGCTTCCGTTTTTCAGCAGGCACGGTCCATCGGCTGCACGGTCATTACGCATCCAACAAACCTCGGCAAGGGCTGCGCGCTCAAGACGGGGTTTTCTTATATCCTTGAGAACGCCGGAGAGTCCGAAGGCGTTATCACTGCGGACGCGGACGGCCAGCATCTGCCCGCCGATATCCTGCGGGTGGCCGCAAAGCTGCGGCAGACACACGCCGCGGTGGTGTTGGGCGCAAGACGGTTTTCGGGGCATGTGCCGTTTCGCAGCGCGGTGGGCAACCTGGTGATGCGGGCCCTGTTCGCCTTTGCGAGCGGGCGCTCGGTGTGGGACACGCAGACCGGCCTGCGCGGCATCCCTATGGATCTGCTGCCGCTGTTGCTGCGGGTGCGCGGCGCACGGTTTGAATACGAGATCAACATGTTGCTCGACCTCGCCAACGCGGGCTACGGCATCCGGCAGGTATTTATCGACACGGTCTATACGCCGGGCAACACCTCTTCGCATTTCCGCCCGCTGATCGATTCCGTTCGTGTGCTGCTGCCCACGCTGCGTTTCTGCATGTCCAGCATCGCGGCGGCTGTGGCGGACTATGTGCTGCTGTTCGTGTTTCAGTGGCTCACACACAGCCTGTTCCTGGGCGTCGTCCTTGCCCGTGCATCCAGCTCCGCCGTACAATATATCCTCAACCGCTCGCTGGTTTTCCATTCCCGCCTGACAAACAAAAAGCCGCCCCACCGCGCGGTGCAGTACTACCTGCTGGTGACGGGGCTGCTCTTCCTCAATTATCTGATTTTAAAAGTGCTGACGGGACCGCTGCATATCTGGCTGCTCTGGGCCAAGATCGTGACCGAGCTGATCCTGTTCTTCGTCAGCTATCTTGCGCAGCGGCTGCTGGTGTTCAAGCACCCCGCCGTCAACTGAATACATCTTCTCGCGCCGTTTTATGCGGCGCTTTTTTGTTGTGTTGCATTACTCGTTTCCACTCGCCGTGCTATAATAACCATCAGGACACACGCAACAGAACGGAGGATACCATGGACAACACCGCCAAATTCACCGGGAAAGCGGGGGTTTACGCCAAATACCGCCCCAGTTATCCCGACGCGCTGCTCGACTATCTCATCGCGGCCGGAAACCTGCCCGAACATGCCCTGGTTACGGACATCGGAGCCGGCACCGGCAAACTGTCGGAACAACTGCTGGCCAGAAAGCTGCACGTCACCGCCGTGGAACCAAACGACGACATGCGCGGTGAAGCGCGGGCGCGGCTGGACGGCCGCCCCGGCTTCCGTATTCTCAACGGCACGGCCGAGCACACCGGTCTGCCGGACGGAGCCGCCGACCTGGTCACCGCCGCGCAGGCGTTCCACTGGTTCGACCCGGCCACGTTCAAAACCGAATGCCGCCGCATTCTTAAACCGGATGCAAACGTAGCGCTCATTTGGAACACCCGCGACAAAGAAAACGAACTGAACCACGAAATGCGCGCGCTTTTCCGGGAACTGCACCCGGAATCCGCCGAAACGGCCCGCATGGGAGCGGATCACACGCCGCCGTCGGTACTGGAAACCTTTTTTGAAAACGGCAAGTTTGAAACCCGCGAATTTCCCAACGACCGCGCGCTCACACTGGAAGTGTTCATTGGGTTCAATCTGTCCAAATCCTATTTCCCGCAAAAGGGCGATGCGGCATACGGCGCGTTTGTGGAAAAACTTAACAACTTGTTCGACAAATATAGCCGGAACGGCATGCTCACGCTCCATGAGGTGGCGCGCTGCCACCTTGGGCAAGTGTGAGTCACTGCATCTGTTCCATCATGTGCTGCTTGAGCGTCCAGAGCGGCCGGGAGAGATCCACATAATAACGGTGCGGGTTCTCGAACCGCAGGACTTCTTCCCACAGCGTGTCGATCTGCGCACGGCAATAGGCGGCGATCTCTTTGACAGAAGGGCTTTGGTACACACATTCCCCCGCCCGGAAAACCGGCGTGAGCAGCGGCCGTGCGGTGAAATCCGTTATCGTCTTGCGCTTCCATGTGTGCTCGGGATCGAACAGTTCATACGGCTGCCCGCCGCCGATGGTTTCGTCTGCGAGTGTGATGACATCGGCAATGGCTTTTCCGCTTTCGCGTTCATACAGCCGCCATACCTGTTTGAAGCCGGGAGTGGTGATTTTTTCGACATTTTCGCTGATCTTGATCTTTGGGACGATCCTGCCGTCCTGTTCCACAGCGGCCAGCTTATACACCCCGCCGAACACCGGCTCGCTGCGTGAGGTGATGAGCCGCTCGCCTACACCAAAGGAATCCACGTTTGCACCCTGCACGAGGATATCCCGGATGATGTATTCATCCAGCGAGTTGGAGGCCACGATGCCGCAGTCGGCAAAGCCCGCGTCATCCAACAGCTTTCGCGCTTTGCGGGAAAGGTAGGTAATGTCGCCGCTGTCGATGCGGATGCCCGCCGGGCGGAACCCGCGCGGCAGCAATTCCTCCCGGAAGACCCGGATGGCATTGGGCACGCCGGACTTCAGCACGTTGTATGTATCCACCAGCAGCACGCAGTTTTGCGGATAAATACGCGCGTAGGCGCGGAATGCGTCCAGTTCGGTATCAAACATCTGCACCCAGCTATGCGCCATGGTGCCCATGGCCGGGATACCGAACTGCCGATCGGCGATGGTGCAGGCCGTGCCCGCGCAGCCGCCGATGACCGCCGCGCGCGCGCCGAAGATGGCGCCGTCTCCGCCCTGCGCCCGACGGGAACCGAATTCCATCACCGGGCGGCCCTGCGCCGCACGCACGATGCGGTTGGCTTTGGTGGCGATAAGCGACTGGTGGTTGACGGTGAGCAGAATCATCGTTTCCACGAACTGCGCCTGCGCCACCGGCCCGCGCACCGTGAGGATCGGCTCACCGGGAAAGATGGGCGTGCCCTCCGGCACCGCCCACACGTCGCAGCAGAAGCGGAACGACCGCAGATAGTCGAGAAACCGATCGTCGAAAATGCCTTTGCCGCGCAGATAGGCGATGTCGTCCTCGTCGAACGAGAGGTTTTGCAGGTAGTCGATCACCTGCTCCACCCCTGCCATGATGGCAAAGCCGCCGTCCTCCGGAATATGCCGGAAAAACATATCGAAATAGGCGACACGGTCGGCAAACCTTTCCAAAAAATACCCATTGGCCATGGTGAGTTCGTAAAAATCCGTCAGCATGGTCAGATTCGCGTCCACATAGCGGCTCATCCGCACAGCCCCCTTGCTTGTCTCATTCGGCAGTTGAAAAACAACGCTATAAAAGATCAAAAGATTTCAAAATGGCGACTTTTTCAACACACCCTTATTATAAACGAAAAAAGGACCGCCGTCTCCGGCAATCCTTTTCTGCAAAACTGCATTATGCTTCGTCCAGCGCGTTTTGCACCAGTTCGCGCACGATCTGCGGGTTGGCTTTGCCCTTGGAGGCGCGCATGCACTGCCCCACCAGATAGCCCGCGGCGTTGGTCTTGCCTTTTTTGTAGTCGACAACCGATTTTTCGTTCTGCGCCAGCACATCTTTCACGATGGCCTCGAGCGCGGCGGTGTCGCTCACCTGCGCCAGCCCTTTTTCCCGCACGACGGCTTCCGGGTCGCCGCCATTGGCAAAGAGTTCTTCCAGCACAGCCTTGCCCGCCGTGTTGGAGATGGTGCCCTTTTCGATGAGTGCGGTAAGCTTCACCAGCGCTTCCGGCGTGAGCGAAGTCTGAGAGAGGACTTGGTTCTTGTCCGCGAGCAGGCGCGCCACGTCGCCGATGAGCCAGTTGGCCAGCGCTTTGGGCGCTGCGCCGCCGACGGCAAGAGCGGCCTCGAAAAACGCCGTGCGTTCCGGGTCGAGTGCCAGCAGGCCGGCGTCGAACTCCGGCAGGCCGTAGTCGTTCATATACCGCACGCGGCGCTTGTTGGGCAGCTCGGGGATGCTCTCTTTGAGTGACGCGAGGTAGTCCTCGTCCAGCACGATGACGCCCAGGTCCGGCTCGGGAAAATAACGGTAATCCTGCGCGTCCTCTTTAGAACGCATAACGAAGTTTTTGCCCTGTGTATCGTCCCAGCGGCGGGTCTCCTGCTCAATGACGCCGCCGTTTTCCAGCACCTCGATCTGCCGTTTGGACTCATACTCGATGGCATGCGCCGCTGCGCTGAACGAGTTGACGTTTTTCATTTCCACGCGCGTGCCGAACGTGGTGCTGTCTTTCGGGCGCACCGACACGTTCACGTCCGCGCGCATGGAGCCTTCCTGCATCTTGCAGTCGGAGACATCCAGCGCGAGCAGGATGTCGCGCAGCGTTTCCATATAGGCTTTGGCTTCGGCGGCGCTGCGCATGTCCGGCTCGGAGACGATCTCAATAAGCGGCACGCCGCAGCGGTTGAAGTCCACCAGCGTGCCGGAGAAACTATCGCCGTGCAGCAGCTTGCCCGCGTCTTCCTCGATGTGGATGCGCGTGACGCCGATGCGTTTTTCCTCGCCGTCTACCAGCACGTCCACATACCCGTGCTCGCAGAGCGGGATGTCGAACTGCGAGATCTGGTAGGCTTTCGGCAGGTCGGGGTAGAAATAATTCTTGCGGTCCTGCTTGGACACGGGGTTGATGGTGCAGCCCAATGCATAGCCCATCCGCACGGCGGATTCCACCACTTTTTCGTTCAGCACGGGCAGCGCGCCCGGCAGACCGGTGCAGACCGGGCAGCACTCGGTGTTCACTTCCGCGCCGAACGCATTCTTGCAGGAACAATAGATTTTGGATTTGGTCGAAAGCTCCGCATGGACTTCCAACCCCACGACGATTTCATATTCCATCTTTGCTCTCCCCCTCACAGCGCGGCCGGCACGGCTGTGCCGCAGATCTGCTCCACGGCTTTTGCCGCGTTCAGAATCGTCCGTTCCTCGAATTTGCGCCCGATGAACTGCAGGCCGACCGGCAGCCCGTCCACTTCCCCGCAGGGCAGCGACACGGCCGGCAGCCCCGCGATGTTGACCGGCACGGTGCAGATATCGGCCGCGTACATCTGGAGCGGGTCGGCGGTGCGCTCGCCGATTTTGAACGCCGTGACCGGTGAGGTGGGCGTGAGGATGACGTCGCACGCGCCAAACGCCGCGTCGTACTCGCCGCGGATGAGGTTCTGCGTCAGCTTGGCCTTGTGGTAATACGCGTCGTAATAGCCGGAGCTAAGCACGAAGGTACCGAGCATGATGCGGCGCTTAACCTCGTCGCCGAACCCCTCGGAGCGCGAATTTTCATAGAGGGAAAGCAGGTCGTCGTAGTGCTCGGTGCGGTAGCCGTATTTCACGCCGTCGAACCGCGCAAGGTTGGAAGACGCTTCCGCGCAGGCCAGGATGTAATAAGTGGGCAACGCATATCTGGTGGAGGACAACGAGACATCCACCAGCGCGGCGCCCGCCTGTTCCAGCGCTCTGGCGGTGTCGAGCACCTGGGTCTTCACCGCGTCGTCCACGCCGTCGCCGTAATACGCCTGCGGGATGCCGATGCGCAGGCCTTTCACATTGCCGTCCAGCGTGCCGGCCACAGGTGCCTGCTCCCGGTGCGCGCTGGTCGCGTCATGCGTGTCGCGGCCCTTGATGGCGTCAAGCAGCAGCGCGGTATCGTCCGCCGTGCGCGCGAACGGCCCGATCTGGTCAAGCGAAGAAGCAAACGCCACCAGCCCATAGCGTGAAACCGCGCCGTAGGTGGGCTTGAGCCCCACCACGCCGCAAAGCGCGGCGGGCTGGCGGATGGAACCGCCGGTATCCGAACCGAGGGCAAGCGGCACTTCGCCCGCCGCCACCGCCGCCGCGCTGCCGCCGGAGGACCCCCCCGGCACGCATTCCAGATCACGCGGGTTATGTGTCTTCTTGAAATGGGACGTTTCACAGGAGGAACCCATGGCAAACTCGTCCATATTGGTCTTGCCGACCATCACCGCGCCCGCTTCCCGCAGCTTGTCCGCCACGGTCGCGTCATAAGGCGGTGTGAAGTTATGAAGCATTTTGGACGCGCAGGTCGTGCGCACGCCTTTGGTGCAGATATTGTCTTTCACGGCTACGGGTACGCCCGAGAGCGCGCCGAGCGGTTCGCCCGCCGCCAGCTTCCGGTCCTGCTCGGCAGCGCGGGCCAGCGCTTCCTCTTTGGTAACGGTAAGGAATGCGCCCACGCGCTCATCCACCGCTTCGATGCGTGCCAGATGCGCTTCTGCGATCTCGACGGCGCTGGCTTTCTTTTCCACAAACAGCGTGTGCAGGCCGGACGCCGTGTTTTCATACAGTTCCATCGGTTGCTGTCTCCCTTTCGATTATTCCACAGTCTTGGGCACGACCACGCAGCCCGCCTCGGTCTTGGGCGCGTTTTGCAGCACCTGCCCGCGCGTGAGCGATGGACCGACTTCGTCTTTGCGCAGTTCCATGCGGTCATTCACATCCAGCGCCGTCGCCGTCTCTGTCTCTTCAAAATCCGGCAGCTCTGCCACCATGTCCACGATTTTCCGCATGTCATGCGCCATTTTATCAGCCGCCGCCTCGTCAAAGCGCAAGCGCGAGAGTTTGGCCAGGTGACGCACGTCGATTTCTTCCATTCGTTTATTCCTCCGTTTCCGATATTCCCAATAATTGCTCAAATGCCGCTTCATCCAGCACCGGCACACCCAGCGCCAGGGCCTTGTCCAGCTTGGAACCGGCTTCCTCCCCCGCGACGACATAGCTCGTCTTTTTGGACACGCTGCCGGTCACCTTGCCACCCAGCGCTTCAATGCGCTTTTTGGCTTCCTCGCGGGAATACTTCGACAGCGTGCCGGTGAGCACAAAAATCTGCCCGGAAAGCCGGGTGTCCGCCACTTCCTGCTCACGCGCGGTGAGGTCCACCCCTGCGGCGCGCAGGCGTTCCACCAGTCTGGCGGTATCTTCCAGCGCAAAGAAACGCACCACGTTTTCCGCGATGATGCCGCCGATCTCGTCGATGGCGCAGAGTTCGTCCTCCGTGGCGGAAAACAACCGCTCCATGCTGCCGAAGCGCGCGGCGATGAGACCCGCGGCCTTCTGCCCCACCTGCCTTACGCCCAGCGCGTAGAGCAGGCGCGCCAGCCCGGCCCGTTTGGATGTTTCAATAGCGGCAATGAGGTTCTCGGCCGATTTTTTGCCCATCCGTTCCAGCTTGGCAACAGCTTCCGCATTCAGGTCGTACACATCGGCGATGGAGCGCACCAGCCCCTCCCCCACAAGCGATTCCACCAGCGCCGGGCCCATCCCCTCGATATCCATCGCGTCGCGCGAGGCAAAGTGGATGAGGTGGCGCAGCAGCTGCGCCGGGCAGTCGGGGTTCTGGCAGCGCAGCACGGCCTCGTCTTTCTCCCGCGCCACCGGGGCCCCGCAGGACGGGCAGGCCGTGGGCATACGGTAGGGTTTTCCCCCGCCGTGTTCGGCCACGGACACAATCTCTGGAATAATGTCCCCCGCCTTGCGCACCACCACCGTGTCCCCGATACGGATGTCTTTCTCCCGGATGAAATCCTCGTTGTGCAGGGAAGCGCGAGCCACGGTGCTTCCTGCCAGCAAGACCGGCTCCAGAACGGCGGTGGGCGTGAGCGCGCCGGTGCGCCCGACGTTGATGTCGATGCTGAGCAATCCGGTGCGCTTTTCCTCCGGCGGAAACTTGAACGCCACCGCCCAGCGCGGGAATTTGGCCGTGCTGCCAAGCATACGCCGTGCGGTGAAATCGTCTACCTTCACCACCGCGCCGTCAATGCCGTACGGCAGGCTGCCGCGGCTCTCCCCGATGCGGGTGATCTCCGTCTCCGTCTTTTCGAGAGTATCGCAGGCGGTGTGCGCCACCACCTTAAAGCCCAGCTCTTTGAGCAGCGCATGCCCGGCCAGGTGGCTCTCCACCGTCGCGCCCTCGATGCGCTGGATATTGAACACGAAAATATCCAGCCCGCGGGCAGAGGTGATCTTCGGGTTCTTCTGCCGCAGCGAGCCGGCGGCGGCGTTGCGCGGGTTTTTAAACAGCTTTTCCTCGCGCAGCTCCTGCGCACGCACCAACGCCTCAAACTTCGCCACGGGCATGAACACCTCGCCGCGCACTTCCAGAAAGGGCAGCGGACGCGAAAGCCGCAGCGGGATGGAGCGCACCGTGCGCAGATTAGCGGTCACATCCTCACCGGTCACGCCGTCGCCGCGGGTGGAGCCGCGCACGAACAGGCCGTTTCGGTATTCAAGCGCGACCGAAAGCCCGTCGATTTTCGGTTCTACCGCATAGCGCACAGTGGACAGGGCGGCGTGCATCCGCTCATCAAACGCGCGCACCTCTTCCACGGAGAACACATCCTGCAGGCTTTCCATGGGCACCTCGTGCCGCACGGGCTCAAACTGCCCCACAGCCTCGCCGCCCACCCGCTGCGTGGGCGAATCGGGCGTGACGATCTCCGGATGTGCGGCTTCCAGTTCTTCCAGTTCCCGCAGCATGCGGTCGTATTCAAAATCTTCTATTTCGGGCGCGTCCAGCACATAATAGAGATAGTTATGGCGGGACAGCGCTTTTCTCAATTCCTTTGCACGCGCGGCGGCGTCCATACCATTCCCCCGTCCGGGCCGCATTTCGTCATCAGTCCCTGATGATATAGTATACCATTTTTTGCCCCAAACGTGTAGAGGCCGGGCAGAAAAGTTCCAAATATACGCACCGGCGGGTTTGCATTTGCAAAAGTCAATCATATCCGGTAAAATATGGGCAAAAGGGCGATACGCCCGCACGGAGGTACAACAGATGAAATTTCAAGACATGCCATACAAGCGAGTGGATTACGACACCTACCGCGCTGATTTCGAGCAGGCACTGAACACATTTTCCAAAGCCGGCTCGGCCGAAGCGCAGCTGGACGCGGCCAAGGCTCTGTTCAAGCTGCGGGACACGCTGATCACCATGGCCAGTCTGTGCTATATCCGCCACACGGTCAACACCGAGGATGCGTTCTACACGGCTGAAAACGATTATTACGACGAAACCAACCCCAGATTTGAGGAACTGAACAACCGTTTTTACAAGGCGCTGAACAGCTCATCGTTCCGCGCCGAGCTGGAAAAGGCGCTGGGGCCGCTGCTGTTTACAAACATCGCCATCGCACTGCGCAGCTTTGATGAAAAGATTATCGGGGACATGGCGGAGGAAAACCGCCTGAGCTCGCAGTACCAGAAACTCATCGCGTCGGCGCAGATCGCGTTCGATGGCAAAACGCTCAACCTTTCTCAGTTGGGCGCGTACCTCGTTTCGCCCGACCGCGCGGTGCGCAAAGCCGCCGCGGAAAAGCGCTCGGCCTTTTTCCTCGCGCACATCACCGAGCTGGATGAAATCTATGACAAATTGGTAAAGGTACGCGACAAGCAGGCCAAAGCGCTTGGTTTCCCCAACCATACGCCGCTGGGCTACCTGCGCATGACACGCAACAGCTACACCCGTGAGCAGGTGGAAGCCTTCCGCAAGCTGGTACAGACCGAGATCGTCCCCATCGCCACGGAGCTGCACCGCAAACAGCAGGATCGTCTCGGACTCGACACGCTGTATTTTTACGACGAAGCGCTGCAGTTCAAGGGCGGCAACCCCACACCGCAGGGCACGCCGGAAGAAATTTTTGAAAACGGACGGAAGATGTACAGCGAGCTCTCGGCCGAAACCGGCGAATTTTTCGATTTTCTGCTGCAAAACGAGCTGTTCGACGCGCTCGGGCGCAAAGGCAAGGCGGCGGGCGGCTACTGCACCGAACTGCCGGATTACCGCTCGCCGTTCATTTTTGCCAACTTTAACGGCACTTCGGAGGATATCTCTACTCTGACACACGAGGCCGGGCACGCATTTCAAGCCTACCTCTCACGCGATATCTTCCCACCCGAATATCGCTCGCCCACTTACGACGCCTGCGAAATACACTCCATGTCGATGGAATTTTTCACCTGGCCGTGGATGGAGCTGTTTTTCGGCAAGGACGCCGACCGCTACCGCTACATGCACCTGGGCAGCGCGCTGCTGTTCCTGCCCTATGGGTGCGCGGTGGACGAATTCCAGCACATCGTCTACGACAACCCCGGCCTGACCCCCGACGAGCGCCGGAATGCCTGGCTGAATCTGGAGCAGAAATACCTGCCGGGCATCGAATATGACGGCGACCGGTTCTTCGGCATCGGCGGGCGCTGGCAGCGGCAGGCCCACATTTACGAGCGGCCGTTTTACTATATCGACTACTGCCTGGCGCAGACCTGCGCGCTGGAATTCTGGGCGCTGATGCAGAAAGACCGCGGGGCCGCGTGGCAGAAATATCTGGCGCTCTGCAAACTGGGCGGCAAAGGCACGTTCACCGGCCTGCTCAAGCAGGTGGGGCTGGAAACGCCGTTTGATCCCGCCTGTCTGAAAAACGTGGCGGCCTCCGCCAAAGCGTTCATCGACGGGTTCGACGAAAGCAAACTGCGGTAAGGCGGCATAGCATAATGAAGGTACGACACCCGGGTGCCCCGCGCATCGCACCGACCGAAAGCCATATTCCACTTAAAAGACAGTCTTTTCACGCCTAAAACAAAACCCGCCGAGGAACCGTTTGACTTTCCTCGGCGGGTTTCGTTTTATTCCTATTGATGAGTGGAAAATGTCACTCGACCGTAACGGCGCGTGTAATTTCCAGTTTTTTGATCTGCCGCAGCGGTGAAACAAGCGAAAGGAAAATCGCCGCCACCGTAACCGCGCACGCGATGATGATAAACAGCCACGGCAAATGCCACGGCAAACCGTAAAGGCGCTGCACCATTTGCTGCGAGAACCAGTGATTGAGCGGAATACCGGCCGCCAGCCCGATGGCCAGCGCAAAGACGCCATACAAAACAGACTCGTTTATAAGCATTGATGTCACCTGCCCCATCGTCATGCCGCCCGCGCGCAGCAGGCCGATTTCCCGCGTGCGCACCAGCACGTTGGTGCCGATGGTATTGATGATATTGAGCACGCCGATCAGCGCGATCACACCGATAAATCCATATACGAACACGTTTCCGATCATGTTCGCGTTCTGTGCCTCCTGTTTCTGTGCCTGTTGATTTGCGCTGGTCGCGCCGGGAACATTCGCCGTCAGTTGTTTCACACGGGCGGCCACGGCATCCCCGTTTGTTCCAGGACGCAGCATCATCGTCACCAGATTGGGCTGAATATCCATGAACTGCCGCATGACCTTGTTGGTCGTATACATGCCGAACAGCGGGGCCTGATGGGCGGTTTCATCGTTATTGACCTCATATATCACTTCGTTTGTCTGCACGATACCGCAGATCTTTAACGACTTCCCGTTCACGCGGATGATGTCCCCCGGCTGCAGGTCACCAAGATTGGGCTGCCCCGGTAACCCCTCGTTAATCATGAGGAGCACGCCGTTTTCTTTATCAAGCTGTGCCGGGTCGATCTTTCCAAGAATAAGGTCGCTTTGCAGCGCGCGGATGTCCGTATCGGAAAGACCGAGTATTTTGGATTTCGCGTCGGTTTTCACCATGCCGTCTGCACCTTTGGATGCCTTGGCTCCACCGTTTTTCACGCCGTCCTGATAGTTTTCGCCCAGAAGCGAATAGGCAAAGGTTGCGTCTACCGATCCGATGCGTTTGGGCGAGATGGACTGCACCCCGTCGATCTTGGACATGTCCCGCACGGTCTCATCCGAAAAACCCTGCCCCGGAGTCGTCGTCAGCGCATACACATCGCCGAGGTCGTAAGTGTGGCGGGTGCCCTGCGCGAAGAAATCGGTCACGGGGGAAAACGCAAGCAGCAGCAGAATGCCGAATGCCAGCGACACCGCCGTGAGCAGAAACGCACGCTTGCGCATGAGCACCTGCCGCAGGGCGATAGCGGCCTCTACCGGCAGAAGATGTGTCGCTACCCCCATGGTCTTGCGCTTTTTAAAATTGGCGCCGGGCATAGCCGCAATGGCTTCCACCGGCGAGACCTTGCCCGCACGGCGGGCCGGGCGCAAGGCGGAAAGCAGCGTTCCCAAAATGCCGACTATCGCGCCGATTGCCAGCGAGGGCCAGGAGATAAAGACGACCGGAGCGTCCGGCCCACCGAAATAGGCTGGAAACGTACTCCGCAACAGCAGGTTGAGCAGCATGCTGACCACCGCACCCAGCGCCACGCCCGGCAGAACACCGAGAAGCGAGACCTGCGCGGCTTCGGCGCGCACCATGCGACGCACCTGCTTCGGTGTCGCGCCGATGGCGCGCAACAGCCCAAACTGCCGCATCCGCTGGGTGACCGACATATTGAATGCATTGTAGATCATCACGATGGCCGCAAAGAGTACCACCAGACCGAGCACGGCGCCCACCGCATAAATCGCAATCACTTCCCGGCTGTCCGAGCGGCCGGTGGCGGCCAACAGCGTTCCATGTGTCTGCATCTGGTCTTTGCTCAAGTGCTGTTCGCTCTCGACGCTTTTGACAAACTTCCCGATATCCGCATTTCCCGCCACCTGCATCAGGACATCCGCGTCATCCGAGCCGTTGAGTTGCTGCGCCTCCCCAAGCGAAATCCACGCCTTATACAGTTTGCTGTCCCGGTGCACGGCGTTGTCCCGTAAAATGCCGCTGACGGTATAGCTCTGCTTTTTTCCGGCTATGGTCAGGATCAGGGTGTCGCCGATCTTGGCGCCGGGGCTCAGTTTTTGCAGCGCCCAGCCCTCCAGCGCGATCTCCCCCGTTCCCCGCGGCAGTTTGCCGGATTTGAGAAGCCAATGGCGCTGTGTAAAGCCGCCGGCATCCGCGCCGGTCAGCGACTGCAAATCGGTTCCGCCGATCTGTGCATCCTGCGTGACCACGGCGACCTTGCCGGAGGCCGACACATCGACCCGTTTTTGCAGTGCGGCGGCCTGTGCGGGGGTACAGGCGCCCGCCATGACCTCCCAGACACCGCTGTCTTCAATGGTCATGCGCACTTCAAACGCCTGCATCAGGTTGAGCATGGAAAACACGGTGCTGATAAGCGCCATGGCCAGCGCCACGCCCATGGTAAGCAGCACCGTGCGCTTTTTCTGTGTGGAAAGATAACGTCGGGCGATTCCGCTTTCATTCAGCATGGCCGCCACCCGCTTCCAGTTCGGTAACCACGCCGTCCTCGATGCGCAGCACGCGGTCGGCGTGCGCGGCAATCTCGGGGTTGTGTGTAATGACAATGAGGGTCTGGTGATATTTCTGCACGCTCATGTGCAGCAGCGCCAGTACTTCTTTGCTGTTTTGCGTGTCCAGATTGCCGGTCGGCTCATCCGCAAGAATGATGGCCGGTTTGGACGCCAACGCCCGGCCGATGGCCACACGCTGCTGCTGCCCGCCGGAAAGCTGCGTGGGCAGATGGTTTTTCCGGTCCGAAAGCCCCAGCGCGTGGATGATTTCGTCGATGTAGGCCCGATCCGGCACGGCACGGTCGAGCAGAAGCGGCAACTCGATATTCTCTACCACCGAGAGCACCGGCACCAGATTGAACGCCTGAAAAACGAAGCCGATCTTACGGCGGCGGAAAATGGAAAGCTCCTTTTCTTTCAGTGAAAAAAGGTCGGTGCCGTCGATGAGCACTTTCCCGCCGCTCGGATAATCCAGTCCCCCAAGCATGTGCAGCATGGTGGATTTGCCGGAACCCGACGGCCCGATGATCGCAATGAATTCCCCCTTCTGCACCGCGACGTTGGTCGACCGAAGCGCCTGCACCTGTGTTTCCCCTTTGCCATACGTTTTGTATAGACCCTGCGTTTCCAATATCCGCATAAATCCGTCCTCCTTTTTGATGTTGAGAACAGTATACCGCCACAGCCTTACAATCCGGTGAATAAAGCGGCCGCCTTTCTTACAGTTTTGTAAGGAAAGCGTCCGCTTTCAGATAGACTGGTGCAGAAAGGTGAACGTGAACACCGCGCCCTGCCCGTAGATACCGCCCGCGCTGAGCGTGCCGCCCATCTGTTCGGTGATGGAGCGCGCCAGCGGCAGACCGATGCCGCTGCCTTTCTCGGAACGCCCATGGCCGCGATAGAAGCGCCGAAATAAAAACGGCAGATCGGCCGGATGGATGCCGGGCCCGGTATCCCGCACCGTGAGAATGCAGGCGACCGGCGTTTCCTCCGTCTCCAGTGTGATCCGCCCGCCGGGCGGGGTGCACTCGATGCAGTTTTTAACCACGTTGCCAACCGCTTCGCGCAGCCATGCCGCATCACAGAGAAGCGTCGCTTTACAGTCGGAGACACAGACCACATCCACGCCTTTTTCGGACGCCATGCGCGTAAAATCCGCCGCCACCTGCCGGCACAGCACATCCGGGTCCTCCGGGCACAGATGCAGCGTAAGCTGCCCGGCTTCCACCCGCGCCATCTTTAACAGGCCGAGCACCAGCCATTCCATACGCTCGATCTGCTCCCCGCTGCCCGTTACAAAAGAGCGCGCGTCGGCCCCCATCGGCTCCTGCGTCAGAATTTCCTGATACATTTTGAGCGCCGCCAGCGGCGTTTTCAACTGGTGCGAGATGTCCGAAGTCAGGTCTTTTAGAAACTTGCGGTTTTTCTCCAGCTTTTCCAGCCGGTTCTGCACCCCGAGCGCCACTTCGCGCAGGGCGTCCTGCATGCGTCCGAGCGCGCCCTCGAGAATCCGTTCCGGGCGAAGGGCGAAATTGCCCCGGCCGATTTCCGCCGCCTGCCCCGCCAGCCGGTCGATACAGGCATATACATGCGCCAGCTTTATCAGCACATAGCCGGCAAACAGGAAAAGCGCCAGCAGAAACAGGATGCCGTACGCGCCGATAAACTGCCGGTAAGTCATGCTGAAAAACGGTGCGAGCAGCCCGGCTGTCTCCGCACGGTAGCCGCGCGCGACAAACACCTGCGTGCCAAGCGCCTGCTCTTGTGCCGAAATACGTTTCGCCGTGAAGGCATCGGCCACGGTGTCTGCATCTGCGGCGCGCGAGGCGATCAGCCGCCCCGCCACCGCGCTCTCCCGCGCGACCAGCCCGGCTTCCATCTGCCTTGCGGACACGGCCCCGCCGATCATAAATGCGACCGCCATTCCCACGGCCAGCAACAGAAACAGACGGATAATCCCCCGCCACACATCTTCGCGCAGCACCGCTTTCATCGACATGCTTCCCCGCCCTCCTCCGCTTTCCAACGGTATCCCACGCCCCGCACCGTATGGATGTGCACGGGGGACGAGGGGTTGTCCTCTATTTTAGCCCGCAGACGGCGAATATAGACCGACAGCGTGTTTTCATCCACAAAATCCCCGCCGCTGTCCCACAGCGTATCCAATAACTGCTCACGGGTCAGGGTTCGCCCCTCGTTCTGCATCAGCAGGCGCAGCAGCCGGTATTCCGCCGGTGTGAGCGAGATCTCTTCCCCATTGCGGCAGACATGGGCTTCCTCCGTATCGAGCGTGACGGCGCCGGAAACCAGTGTTTTGACAGGCTTGTCCGCACTGCGGCGGAGCAGGGCCCGGACACGCGAGAGCAGCTCCCGCAGGCGGAACGGCTTGGTTATATAATCGTCGCCGCCCATATCGAGGCCCATCACGACCTGCGTTTCCTCATCGCACGCGGTCAGGAACAAAATGGGCGTGCCGTTCTCCACCCGAATTTGCCGGCAGAGGTCAAACCCCGTGCCGTCCGGCAGGCCGACATCCAGCACCACCAGATCGGGCCTGTCCTGCGAAAACGCCTGCCACCCTTCCCGCACACTGCCGGCCGTCCGCACCTGAAACCCGTCCTTTTCCATACTGTACCGCAGCCCCGTCACCAGCGCGGGATCGTCTTCCACTACCAAAAGCCTCTGCATGCCCTTTTCCACCTTTCCTCCGCATCGCGCTTCTATGGTATCACCAATGCCGTAAAAAAGGCAAGGCCCGCCGGAAAACGGCGGGCCTTGCAGCGGATGCTTTACTTTTTGTACGTAACGGTCACAGCGTTGCCTGCCGCGCGGCCAATGAGGTAAAACAAGTGTCCAAGCGGCTTTTTGTAAAACGGCATGGGCACGGAAGGATCGTAGGCCATGTGTGCGCGCACCGGGTCGCTCCAGTGATTGCCGTCTTCCGTTTCATACGGGCTGCCCTTGGCGTAGGCAAGACTCATCCCACGGAACAGATTGTACGGAATCATCTGCAAAACGGACGCCGGAGCCAGGCAACCGGACACGCAGTCTTTATAAAAGCACAACGCCATGTGACGAATTTTCCGCTGTGCCGCCGGAGAGGGGCGGTAATCGTTCCAACTGGCCGAGGCGAGCGGAAGCTTATAGCACCGGTTGTATCCGATGGCCCGCAGCGTACCGGCCGTATAATCCACCGTTTTCCCCGCGCCGACACCACCGGTGGTGGAAACCACCATGGCTTTGTTTCGGAAAAAATGCGGCCGGTGCAGCAAAAAACACCAATGGTCCATCAGGTTTTTGGCCAGCGCGTTGGGGGCCATATTGAAGGTGGTAGTCCCGAAAATCAACCCGTCGCCTGCTTCCATTTTCGCAAGCAGCGGCAACAGGATGTCCGCATGCGGGCAAAAACGGTGTCCCTGGCGAAAACACAGGCTGCACCCGGTGCAAAAAGGCAGCCCCAACCCGGCAAGATGAATTTCTTCAAACTCTACCGCCGGGTCGGCCTGTGCGATCTCGTCCCGAAGCGCGCACATGACCCGCCAGGTATTCCCTTTATGGGGCGTCGCGTTCAGCAGCAGGATCTTCATACACGATTCCTTTCAGCAGCTTTTCAAGCAGCCATTCGATAAGCTTGTCCCGATCGGATTTGACGTTCAGATCAAGTCCTGCGGCATCGGGCGGCACGTCTTTACGCAAAAACAGACCCTGTAAGGCCAGTGTGAAAACGTACAGCGCCCGCTTTGCTTCTTCCGTCCGCACGCCCAGCACACCCTGGAATCCCTCCACTGTCTTCATGGTATTGTCCGGCACCGCGGGGTCGCCCATGTCGCCCAGAATGGAGATGCGGGAGATCTGCGGGTTTTCCACCAGAAAATCCGCCACCTGTTTCGCCACTGCCTGAAGCCGAGACAGCCTGCCCGCACCGGGAATGTCCGGCGGGCGGAAGCGCAGGATGACGTCCTGAATGATGCGCTGCACGCACGTTTCGATCAACTTTTCTTTCGACCCGAAATGGTAGTGGACCAGACCGACGCCGATTCCGGCCCGCGCGGCGATGGCACGGATGGTAATGTGTTCGGGTTTGCCGCCGCTTTCCAGCAGGAGCGCGGTGGACGTTTGAATGATTTTTTCCTTGATGTCGGGAGAATGCTCCATATGGGCTCCTTTGAATTTGAACAACGTTCAAATTTATTGTAAGGAAATTTCCGCCGCATGTCAAGGTCTTTGCCAGGCAGATTGTCCACCTGCCGAACGCGGCGCCTTTCTCCCTGTGCCGCTCGCCGACGGCGGCTATTTTCCCGCCCTGGCGGCACTGCTGCCCGATGAGGAAGTACTGCTGTTATAGGAACCAAACGCAAAAGCGTCCGCCCCGTTTATGGAACTGCCCGACCCCGTCACATTGAAATACTGCCCCGGCACCGTGCCGACGATCACACTCTCGCCGACCATGAACACGTTCTGCACATGGATGGTGGCCTCGCTGTCCGAAAGCATAGCGGTCATATCCGCGCGCACGGTCAGGTAAATATCCTGCTTGGTCTGGTTGATGCCGGCGGCCGAGAACTTGCTGGTGATATCACAGTCCACATCCTCCGTCGGAGAAAACCGCAGCGGGATGTTCGGCCCTCGCCCGGAAAACAACGGCCCGCCCATGACGTTTCCCAGAGGAATGTTGATCGTGCTTTCGGGCAGGGCGTTGAGCGCGTCCGACGCCTGCCGGATAATCTCATATTTCAGGGCGTTGATCTGAGGGGTGTTGGCCTGCACCGCCACAATCTGGCCGTCGTTATTTTTCTGATAGATCATCAGTGTATCATAACTGACGGGATCGGCTTTGAGCACTTGCCCGACCGCGTCGTTGATTCTGCGCACAGCGATACTGCGGGCGGCATAAGTCGCATAAGTGCTGAAAGCCGGCATGATCTTCCAGTTGAACAGCGTGTAGGCAAGCAGGACCACCAGCAACGCGCAGACCATTCGCACAATAAAGCGCTGCCGGCGCGACATCTTGTACTTGCGCTTGAACCGCGGCATAAAACCCTCCCACGCAGATGTGCCCACGGCAACGCGGGCCAAACGGAACCTTCGCCCCTACTATATGCCCGCCCGGCCTGACCGCATGCGCGATTCTTTCGGCGGCTCATCACATTTAGAATTTTCAAACTTTTTATGTGAAAGGCATTGACGAAACTTGACCGATATGGTATAGTATAGATAGTTTAAAGGAGGTGCATGGACATGAGCGAAAACGCGAAAGGCATTAGGTTCGAGATCAACACGGCAGAGGGTTCCGACGAGGACTATATCATCCCCAACGAGGTCTGTTGCTCGCCGGAG
Source organism: Ethanoligenens harbinense YUAN-3 (assembly GCF_000178115.2). Taxonomy (NCBI): domain Bacteria; kingdom Bacillati; phylum Bacillota; class Clostridia; order Eubacteriales; family Oscillospiraceae; genus Ethanoligenens; species Ethanoligenens harbinense. The sequence continues at coordinate 1,137,968 of NC_014828.1, read as the reverse complement.
TTCCCGCAAGGATGCATCTCGATCGACGACGATGCGGATATTTGATTTTATCTGTATTTGATATACGAAAAACAAACAGCGGCATCCGTTTTGGTTCGGATGCCGCTTGTTCTTGCCCGGAAACGCTCATGCGTCGTAATCGTCCAGAAAGCTGTGCCGCTCCCCGTGCTTCCGCCAGCCAATCACCGCGCCCAGATCCACATTGTGCACACTGCGGAAAATATTCATGTCGATGGGCGGGCTGGCCTGCCGGAATGTCCGGATAAGTTTCTTCATCTCCAGCCGTTTGGAACCGCCGCCGTCGCTCAGCGCGCAGTTTTCGGTGAAGCGGCAGGCACACTGAATGAATTGCAGCCCATTGTACTGCCGCCATGCGATGATGTCGGCTTCCCGCACCAGATACATCGGCCGGATGAGCTCCATGCCCGGATAATGCGCGCTGTGCAGCTTGGGCATCATGGTCTTGATCTCGCCGCTGTAGAGCATGCTCAGCAGCACCGTTTCAATGGCGTCGTCAAAATGGTGCGCCAGTGCAATCTTATTGCAGCCCAGCTCCTGCGCCTTTTTGTACAGATAGCCGCGCCGCATCCGCGCGCAGAGATAACAGGGCGAATGCTCCACATCCGCCACGATATCGAAAATCTTCGTTTCAAAAAGATGAATGGGGACATGCAGCGCCTCGGCGTTATCCAGGATACGCCGGCGGTTGGCGGCGTTGTAGCCGGGGTCCATCACCAGATACTCCGCGGTGAACGGCACCTCGCTGTGCGGCACAAGCTGCTGAAAGCATTTGGCCATGCACATCGAATCCTTACCGCCCGAAATACAGACGGCAATGCGGTCCCCTGCTTTGATCAACTCGTAGTCCTTGATGCTCTGAATGAACCGCAGCCAGATCTCCCTGCGGTATTTCTTCCGGATGCTTTGTTCGACCTGTTCGTAAAACTCCATCGTTTGTTTGGTTCCTTATCAGTACGGTGTGCAGCGGCGGTATCCCGAAAAAGAGTAACCGTCACGCCCCGCAAAGGTCGATGATGGCCTGCGTGAATATCTGCCCCGCAAGAAGCAGCTCGTCCACCACGGCGAATTCGTCCGCGCCGTGCATGCGGTTGTCTGTTTCGGGCAGGGAACAGCCGAACGCCACGCCGTTTTTCAAAGAATGCACATAGGTGCCTCCACCGGTATACAGGCATTCCCCTTTGCGGCCGGTATACTGCTCGTAGCATTTGAGCAGCGTGCGCACGAACGGCGTGTCCCCCGGCACATGGTGCGCGGGGCTGAAGTGCGGTTCCAGCGCAAACCCGGCTTCTTCCAACCGGCGTGCCAGCACGTTTTGCAGATTGTCTTCGGTGGCGCAGACAGGCGCCCGGCAGTCGAACACGCCGGAGATACCCGTTTCATCCACATGCAGCATGTTCAAACTGATGGTGAGCGGACCGGAAACATCGTCCCGCATGGCCACGCCCGCCGCGCTGCCCGTCGTGTCACCGTGCGGGAAAAGCCGTGCCAGCGCGCGCAATTTGGCCGCGCCGTCGCTCTGTGCCAGCGGCAGAGCGGCCAGCAGGGTGAGCAGCGCGGTGAGGGCATTGTTGCCCTGCTCCGGCGTGGAGGCATGCGCGGCCTTGCCTTTTGCCGTGATCTCCGCGCCGTTTTCGGCCGGGGCGGCGGCAAAATGCGCACCGGTGCGTTCCTCCGCCTGCTGCAGGTAGGGTGCCAGCGCCTCCGCCGTAAGACCCTCCACCAGCGCACAGGCGGCGTCATGCACCACGTTTGCTTTGACGCCCGCATCCGCCCGCCTTACGCGCGGCAGCATTTCCGACGGTGTGAACCGCGCGGTCAGTTCCCCTTCCAGCCGCGCCTTTTCCACATTGATGACCGGAAAGGACGCATCCGGCGAAAAGGTCATGGGGCTTTCTTTTTCCTTACTATAATAATACGCGATGTCCGAGCTGCCGCACTCTTCATCGGTGCCGACGATGAGCCGCACGTTTTTTTGCAAAGGCACGCCGAGATCCTTGACCGCCTTGAGCGCATAGAGCGCCGCGATGGCCGGGCCTTTGTCGTCCGCCGTGCCGCGCCCGTAGAGCCGACCGTCCCGCTCCACCGGCTCGAACGGCTGCGTCACCGTCCAGCCGTTCCCGGCAGGCACCACGTCGAGGTGCGCGAGGATGTTGAGCTGGGGCTCCTTGTCGTTTGCATCCACCGTGCCAACATAGTTGTCGTAGTTTTGGGTGCGAAAGCCCATGTTCTCCGCTATACGGAGCACTTCCGCCAGCGCCGCCGCCGGCCCCGCGCCAAACGGTTTGCCGGGTTCGGACTCGCCTTTGTCGCTCTTGATCCGCACCACGCGGCAGATATCGTCAAGCAGCTCCTGTTTGTGGGCCGCGAAGTACGCTTCGATCTGCGCTTTTTCCATACTCTGACTCCCGCCTTTCGCTGTGAACAAATCCTACGGCAACCGTTTATACTGTTCTCCCATTGAAGAGACGATACGATTTGCAAGCAAATTTTGCGCCCTGCAAGGATGATGCGAAGAGCGGGCTGCTGCCCGACGACGACGAAAACGCAGCAGGACAGAAAACGGATCGTCCATTTAGCGGAGAACAGTGCTCCTGTTGCCTGTTGTATTATAGCCCAACACACGGGCGCTTTCAACTGCTGTTCTGCAAGACGATGCTGCCGGAAATCGCGGTTGCGCTTGCCCGGCCGCGCGGCATATGCTATAATAAGCGCGAATATCACAAAAGACGGCCCGGATTCCGGGCAAAAATGGCGCGGAGGTCGATATGGTCGTTTTGGGGATAGACCCCGGTTATGCCATTATAGGCTACGGCGCGGTGCGCTATGCGCAGAACCGCTATACGGTGTTGGAATACGGCGCCATCCGCACCGAAGCGAACACCCCCTTTCCCGCGCGGCTGGCGCAGATCTACGACGGCATGCGGGAGCTCTTCCGCGTTTGCCGACCGGACGCGGTAGCCGTGGAAGAACTGTTTTTCAACACCAACACCACCACGGGCATCGCGGTGGCGGAGGCGCGCGGCGTGATCCTGCTCGCGGCCGAGCAGGCCGGCGTGCGGGTGGCGGAATACACGCCCTCGCAGGTGAAGCAGGCGGTGGTGGGCTATGGCCGTGCGGAAAAAGCGCAGGTGATGGAGCTGACGCGCATGCTGCTCGGGCTGCGCGAGGTGCCAAAGCCCGACGACACCGCCGACGCACTGGCCATCGCCATCTGCCACGCCAACAGCGCCGGTTCGCGCCTGGGCGCACTCTATCGGCAGGGACGGTGAAAACCACATGATATACAGCCTCAAAGGCACGCTCACCCATACCGGACCGGGCATGGCCGTCATCAGCTGCGGCGGGGTGGGCTTTAAATGCCTGACCACCGCCAACACGCTCGGTGCGCTGCCGCCGCCGGGCGAGGAAGCTTTCCTCTACACCCACCTGAACGTGCGGGAGGATGCGCTCGACCTTTACGGGTTTGGCAGCGAGGAAGAACTGCACTGCTTCCGCATGCTCATCGGGGTCTCCGGCGTGGGCCCGAAGGCGGCGCTCTCCATCCTCTCCGGGACGACACCCGCGCAGTTCGCCTTTTCCGTCGCGTCGGGCGACGCCAAGGCGCTCACGCGCGCGCCCGGCATCGGCAGCAAAATCGCGCAACGCATCGTGCTGGAACTGAAAGATAAAATCAACGGCGAACAGGCCGCGGCGAACTTTACCGGCGGCACACCCGTGCCCGCCGTTTCCGGCGGCAGCGCGGCGGAAGCCGTAAGCGCGCTGGTGGTGCTTGGCTATTCCGGTACCGAAGCGCAGGGCGCGGTGAACCGCTGCGACCCCGCACAGTCCGTCGAGGACATCATCCGCCAGGCGTTGCGCCTGCTCGCAAGCAGATGACCACCGCCCGGCCCCAGAACCATAAAGGATAAAACATGGAATCGGATTTTGAAAACCGCATCGTCACACCGGACTACACCGCCGAGGACGTCGATGCCGAACAGAGTCTGCGCCCCCGCACGCTGGCGGAATACACCGGGCAGGAAAAGGTAAAGGAAAACCTGAAAATCTTCATCGAGGCGGCCAAAAAGCGCGGCGAGGCGCTCGACCACGTGCTGCTCTACGGCCCGCCCGGTCTGGGCAAGACCACCCTTGCGGGCGTGATCGCCAACGAGATGGGCGTGAACCTGCGCGTCACCTCCGGCCCGGCCATTGAAAAGCAGGGCGATCTGGCGGCGCTGCTCACCAACCTCGCCCCACACGACATCCTCTTCATCGACGAAGTGCACCGCCTCTCGCGCAGCGTGGAGGAAGTTCTCTACCCCGCCATGGAGGATTACGCGCTGGACATCATCCTGGGCAAGGGGCCGAGCGCGCGTTCCATCCGGCTCGATCTGCCGCGCTTCACCCTCATCGGCGCGACCACCCGCGCGGGGCAGCTCACTTCCCCGCTGCGCGACCGGTTCGGCGTGCTGATGCGGCTGGAACTCTACACCAAAGAAGAACTCTGCGGCATCATCACCCGCAGCGCGGGCATTTTGCAGATCGACTGCGAGCCGGGCGGCGCAATGGAGATCGCCGGGCGGGCGCGCGGCACGCCGCGCGTGGCCAACCGCCTGCTGCGCCGTGTGCGCGACTTCGCGCAGGTGATAGGCAGCGGGGTCATCACACAGGAAACGGCCGGGCGCGCGCTCGACCGGCTGGAGATCGACAAGCTGGGGCTGGACGCGACCGACCGCCGGATGCTCGGCATGCTCATCCGCCATTACGGAGGCGGACCCGCCGGCATCGAAACGCTGGCGGCCGCCATGGGCGAAGAAGCCGTCACGCTCGAAGACGTCTGCGAGCCCTACCTGATGCAGGTCGGTTTCCTCATGCGCACCCCGCGCGGGCGGATGGCCACCGCCGCGGCCTATGCCCATCTGGGCCTTACGCCGCCGCAGTCCCCGCCGCCGGAATGCGAACAGCAGTCTTTTTTATAAAAAAGCACTTATATACCGGATTTTTTCGATCCATTTTCCCATAACACAGACAGATGCATACAAAACAGAAAAAACAAACACGACATGCGGGCGCTGGTTCCCGCATCCTTCTGATTGCTTGAAAGGCGGTACAGAATACATGGGCAGACTTTTTGGGACAGACGGCGTGCGCGGCGTTGCGGGCACGGAACTGGACTGCGCGCTTGCCATGAACCTCGGGCGCGCGGCGGCCATGGTGCTCACCGAGGCCGTGCAGCATCGGCCGCGCATCCTCATCGGCACCGACACGCGCGTTTCCGCCGACATGCTTGAAAGCGCGCTGGCGGCTGGCTTCTGCTCCGTTGGGGCGGACGTGGTGCTGCTCGGCGTGGTGCCTACCCCCGCCGTGGCCTATCTGGTGCAGCAATACGGCGCCGACGCGGGCGCTGTGATCTCCGCTTCGCACAATCCCATGGAATATAACGGCATCAAGCTGTTCAACGGCGAAGGCTATAAACTTTCGGACGCGCTGGAAGAAAAAATCGAGGCCATTTTGCTCGACGGCGCCGCAAAGCCGCCCGTGAAGACCGGCAACGACATCGGGCGGCTCTCCCGCTCCAAGGAAGCGGTCGGAGATTACGTGCGCCATCTGCTCGGGCTGGCGGAAACCGATTTTTCCGGCCTGCGCATCGCGGTGGACTGCGCCAACGGCGCCGCCAGCGTGACCGCCCCGCTGCTGTTTGCGGCGCTGGGCGCGGAATGCGATATTCTCAGCGCCAATCCGGACGGAACAAATATCAACGACCACTGCGGCTCCACTCATCTGGAACAACTGCGGGGCTTTGTGGTGGAAAACCGCTGCGACCTCGGCGTGGCGTTCGACGGCGACGCCGACCGCTGCCTGGCGGTGGATGAGACCGGCGCGGTCATCGACGGCGACAAGCTCATCGCCATCTTTGCCAACGACATGAAGCTGCGCGGCATTTTGCCGGAAAACACGGCGGTAGTCACCGTGCTCTCCAATCTCGGCTTTTTCCGGTTTGCGGAAACCAACGGCATCCATGTCCAGACCACCAAGGTGGGCGACCGCTATGTGCTGGAAGCCATGCGGCAGAACGGCTACGCCGTGGGCGGCGAACAGTCCGGCCACATCATTTTCCTGCACGACGCCACCACCGGCGACGGCGAGCTGACCGCCGTCCGGCTCATCAGCGCGCTCAAGAGCGCGGGATGCAGGGCGTCCGAACTGGCGTCCGTCATGCAAACCTATCCGCAGGTGATGGTGAACGTGCGTGTCTGCTCGGAAGGCAAGACCCGCCTGCCCGGGGACACGGCCATCTGCGCGGCGGTGAAACAGGCGGAGGAAATGCTGGCGGGCGACGGCCGCGTGCTGGTGCGCGCCTCCGGCACCGAGCCGCTCATCCGCGTGATGGTGGAAGGCAAAGACATCACCACCATCGAAAAACTGGCCGGTGGCATCGCCGACGTGGTCAAAACCCGGATGGGGGCCTGAGTGGCATGCGGCTGGCCGACGGCTGGAAAGACTATACGGTGCTCGACGCCTCGGACGGGGAAAAGCTGGAACGCTGGGGGAAGTATACCCTCATCCGCCCCGACCCGCAGGTGATCTGGCAGACGCCGCGCGGCGAGGCATGGCGCCACGCCGACGGGCACTATTTCCGCTCCAAGGCGGGAGGCGGGCACTGGGAGGCCAAGCTGCCCGACCAGTGGCAGATCGCTTATGGCAGCCTGCGTTTCCTGCTCAAGCCGATGGGCTTCAAGCACACCGGCCTGTTCCCGGAGCAGGCGGTGAACTGGGACTGGATGCAAAACACCATCCGAAACGCAGGGCGGCCCATCAAGGTGCTCAACCTGTTTGCCTACACCGGCGGGGCCACGGTGGCCTGCGCCGCCGCGGGCGCGCAGGTGACGCATGTGGACGCGGCCAAAGGCATGGTGGCCTGGGCCAAGGAAAACGCCGCGCTCTCCGACCTGGCGGACAAACCCATCCGCTATCTGGTGGATGACTGCGGCAAATTCGTGGCGCGCGAGTTGCGGCGCGGCAACCGGTACGACGCCATCCTGATGGACCCGCCCTCCTACGGACGCGGACCGGGCGGCGAGGTGTGGAAGCTGGAAGAAACGCTGTTCGACCTGCTGGAACAGGCGGCGGGCCTGCTTTCGGACAAGCCCCTCTTTTTTCTGCTCAACTCCTACACAACCGGGTTGTCCCCCTCGGTGATGGCCTACATGTTGGGCGTCACGGCCGCCAAGGGACGCGGCGGGCGGCTGGAGGCCGATGAGATCGGCCTGCCGGTCAAGGAAACCGGGCTGGCGCTTCCCTGCGGCGCCACCGCGCTGCTCTCTTTTGCGTAAATGACCTGCGATCCGGCGGAAAGGCGGTGAAACCGCGTGGAACACATTCTTGATATCGAACACATTTCCTATTCCTATCCGATAGACGAAGTCACCCGCGTGCAGGCGCTGCGCGACGTCAGCCTGCGGGTGCCTAAGGGCGAATTCCTGGCGATACTGGGACACAACGGGTCTGGAAAATCCACCCTTGCCAAGCATTTCAACGCCATTTTGCTGCCCGAGAGCGGCGCCGTGCGCGCCATGGGCATCGACACGCGGGACGAAGACCGCCTGTACGACATCCGCCGGCATGTGGGCATGGTGTTCCAGAACCCGGATAACCAGATCGTGGCCACCATTGTGGAAGAAGACGTGGCCTTTGCGCTGGAAAACATGGGCATACCCACGCCGGAGATCCGCCGCCGGGTAGATGATGCGCTCAAAACCGTGGGGATGTACGACTACCGCAAGCACGCACCGCACCGCCTTTCCGGCGGGCAGAAGCAGCGGGTAGCCATCGCGGGCGTACTGGCCATGCGGCCCGACTGCATCGTGCTCGACGAACCCACCGCCATGCTCGACCCGCGCGGCCGCAAAGAGGTGCTCTCCACGTTACTGGACCTGCACGCCCGCGGCGTAACGGTGGTGCTCATTACCCATTTCATGGACGAAGCCGTGCAGGCAGACCGCGTGGTGGTGATGGAACACGGCGGCATTTTGCTTTCCGGAACGCCCAAAGAGGTGTTCGGCAACGTCACACTGCTCAAGTCCATCGGGCTGGACGTGCCGCAGGCCGCCGAGCTCGCCTGGGAGCTCGACAAATGCGGGCTGCGTCTGCCCGATGGCATCCTCACCGTCAACGAACTGGCCGACGCGCTCGCCGGCCTGCTGGAGGGATCGCGTTGCCCATCATCCAAACCCAACAACTGACTTACAAATACGGCGCGGGCACCCCGTTTGAGCAGATCGCGCTGGATCATGTGGATCTCTCCATTGAGGAAGGGGAATTCGTCGGGGTCATCGGCCACACCGGCTCCGGCAAATCCACGCTGCTCCAGCATTTCAACGGCCTGCTCAAGCCCGGCAGCGGCCGCGTGCTCATCGACGGCAACGATATCTGGGCAAAAAACGCCGACAAACGCGCCTTGCGTTTTCTCGTCGGGCTGGTGTTCCAGTATCCCGAATACCAGCTCTTTGAGGAAACGGTTTATAAGGACATCGCGTTCGGCCCGCACAACATGGGGCTTAGCGACACGGAGATCGACGAGCGGGTGCGCGAGGCCGCCGATTTCGTAGGCGTGGAGCCGGACTGGCTCGATAAATCCCCGTTTGCGCTCTCAGGCGGGCAGAAGCGTCGGGTGGCCATCGCGGGCGTGCTCGCCATGCGCCCGAAGGTGCTGATATTGGACGAGCCTGCCGCCGGGCTGGACCCGCGCGGCCGCGAATCCATCCTCGCCCGCATCCGCGACTATCAGCGCACGCAGGGCAACACGGTGCTGCTCGTCTCCCACAGCATGGAGGACATCGCCCGGCTGGCCACCCGCGTGCTGGTGATGGACAAGGGCAAGGCCTTGCTGTATGACACGGTGCCCGCCACCTTTGCCCGCTCCCGCGAGCTGCTGGAGATGGGGCTGGACGTGCCGCAGATTACGCGGGTGTTTCTGCGCTTGAAAGAGATGGGCTTTTCCGTACACGACACGGTCTATACCATCGAGCAGGGCAAAGATGAAATTTTGCGGGTGTTGAAGGAGGCGGGCCGATGATACGGGATATCACCATCGGGCAGTTTTTCCCCGGCGAGTCCGTCGTACACCGAATGGACCCGCGCATGAAAACCCTGCTCGCGCTGCTGTATATGGCTGCGCTGTTCACCGCGGCGACTCCCGCCGGGCTGGCGGTCGCCGCGGCGTTCATCCTGCTGGTAGCGGTGCTGGCGCATATCCCGATGCGCATGCTGCTTTCCGGCATCAGGCCGCTACTGTTCGTCATCCTGCTGGCCGGGGTGGTCAACATCTTCTACGTGCCCGGCCATGCGCTGGCGCATGTCTGGATCTTCACCATCACGCGTGAGGGCATCGCCACGGCGGTGTTTATGTCGGTGCGGGTTATCTTCCTCATCATCGGGGCCTCCATGCTCACCTACACCACCTCCCCCATTATGCTGACGGACGGACTGGACGTGCTACTCTCCCCGCTCGCCAAACTGAAACTGCCGGTGCATGAACTTTCCATGATGATGACCATCGCCCTGCGCTTCATTCCCACGCTGACGGAGGAAACCGACAAGATCATGCAAGCACAGAAGGCGCGCGGCGCAGATTTCGAAAGCGGCAACCTGCTGCGCCGCGTGAAGGCGCTGCTGCCCATTCTCATCCCGCTGTTCGTCTCGGCATTCCGGCGGGCGGATGAACTGGCTCTGGCCATGGACTGCCGCTGCTATCAGGGCGGGCAGGGACGCACCCGGCTGCATGTGCTGCGCTTTGCGCCGCGGGATTATCTGGCCGCCGCCTCGGTCGTCCTGCTGTTTGCGTTTGTGCTGGCGCTGAATTTCGTGCTGCCGCATGTCATCTGACAGCCGACGCGCGGCATATGTAAGAAGGGGGGCGCTGAGATGCGCAACATTCTGCTGCTCCTGCGCTTCGACGGCGCAGCCTATCACGGCTGGCAGGTGCAGAAAAACGGCGTGACCGTACAGGAAGTCTTGCAGAACGCACTGGAAACCGTGCTGCGTCATCGCCCACCGGTGACGGGATGCAGCCGCACCGACGCGGGCGTGCATGCGCTCGCCTATGCCTGCAATTTCCGTACGGAACACACCATTCCATGCCAAAATCTTGTTCGCGCACTCAACGCCTGCCTGCCGGACGATATTGCGGTGTTTGCCTGCCGTGAGGTACCACCCGATTTTCACGCCCGCTATTCCGCACACGAAAAGGAATACGTCTACCGCATCCTCAACGCACCGGCGCGCGACCCGTTTTGGCGCGGGCGGGCACTGCACGTCCCCTACCCGCTTGACGAAGCGGTGATGGACAAGGCCGCGCGCGGCTTCCTGGGCACGCACGACTTTGCCGGGTTCCGCGCGGCCGGCAGCGACGTAAAAGACACCGTGCGCACCGTTTTCCACTCCGGCGTACAGCGGGATGGCGACCTGGTGCTGTTTCGCGTGCGGGCGGACGGTTTTTTGTATAATATGGTGCGCATCATGGTCGGCACGCTGCTCTATACGGCGCAGGACAAACTGCAGCCGGCAGACATTCTCGCCGTAATCGACTCGCGCGACCGCACGGCTGCCGGCCCCACCGCGCCCGCCCACGGGCTCTACTTGAATCGCGTGTTTTACGACGAAACCGGCTGGCCTGCGGAATAACGACAGGCGGGGCGCGCAAATCCGGCGCATCCATGGTATAATACAGATAGGGGATCAGCCTGCGCGGCGGCGGAAACCCCGTTTGGCATCGAAACATACACCGGGAGGACAAGGACGTGAAAACGACAACAGGCGGCGATACCGGGCATATGGCGGAAGACCGTCTGATTTTCTATAAAGACCTGCGCGAGGCCAGACGGCGCCAGATCTCACGCAGGCGGCAGCGAATCATCGCATTGGCCGCCGCCTTCATCGTGGCGCTGCTGCTCTTTGTCAACTGGGACAATTTCGTCCCGCCGGAAGCCACCGAGGCCATCCAGAACTTTTTCACCAATTCTTCCGCCAATCATTTCCCCATCAGCCTGTCGAGCGGGGATTTCAAAGGCGCGGCCGCCATGGGCGGCAATCTCGGCGTACTGACCGACACCTCGTTTTTCCTCTATTCCAGCGCGGGCACCCAACTGGTGTGGCGGCAGCACGGCATGAACGACCCGCAGATTTCGGCCGCGGGCGGGCGCGCACTGCTCTATGACCGGGGCGGCAAGCAGTACCGGGTGGAGCGGCGGTTCGACGAACCGGTATCTGCAAACGCCGCGTCGCCCATTGTTTCCGGCGAGATGGGCGCATCCGGCAATTTTGCCCTTGCGACCGAATCAAACGCGTATCTGGGCGAGCTGATCGTGTATGACGCGCAAGGCAAGACCATCTTTCACTGGTACGATACGGCGGGGCGCATCCTTGCCGCGGCCCTCAGCCCGGACGGCTCCTCGGTCGCCGCCATCGAGATCGGTGCGCAGAACGGCAGCATCTCCTCCACCGTGGTCGTTTTCCGGCTGGACAGCACCAAGCCCATCGCCAAAAAACAGGTGGACGGCACGCTGCTGTTTTCCATACAATACAACAGCAACGGCCGCATCACCGCTGTGGGCGACAACCAGGCCCTGTATTTTGACGGCAGCGGCAAGCAGACCGGCGCCTATCCCTACGGCACCAAGCAGCTTGCCTGCTACAGCAACCAGGATGGCTCCACCGTACTGGTGTTCGACCATTATGAAAACCAAACGGCCGCTTCGCTGCTGGTGCCGCTCGTTGCGGGCGACAAGCTCCTTTCCGCAAAATCCGTCAGCATAAACGGACGGATAGACTCGGTCTATGCGGGTTCGTCCGGCATTACATGCCTTTCCCCCGGCATGATCTGGCGGGGCGATCAGAGCGGCAATCCTCTGGCCACAATCAGCGCCAACGGCGATAAGCTCGCCGCCGTGATGCAGAGCAATGTCTGTTTCGTATTCGGATCGCAGAGCATCCTCCGCTACCCGCTGAAAAAATAAGCCGCATCGTCCCGACGTGAAAGGAGAACCTATGAGCGTTTTGCTTGACGCCCTGACTGTTTTGATTATCCTTGCCACCATCTGGCTATCCTACAGACGAGGCTTTCTTTATACCATCATCGGTCTGGTGGGATACGTTCTGTCCGTGCTGGCGGCGCTGGCTCTCAGCGTGCCGCTGGGCGCATGGATCTACACCCACCTGCTGCAAAACCTGCTGCTTGCAAACGCCAAAAACTATATTGCGGGGCAGACGCTGTCGTCTTTCACGGAAACATTCGGGCAGTCTGTGCGGCAGTTCGCACCGGGGCTGAATCTCTCCACTCTGTTTCAGCAGGGGGCCGGGCAGTTGGCCAACGCCGCCATCCAGGCGGTGGTGCAGCCGATCGGGATGACCATCGGGCGCGGCATCGCGTTCATCGTACTGTTTTTTCTGTTCATCGCGGCCGTGCATATCTTTGAAAACCTGTCGCTGGCGATCTCTCATGTGCCCATCCTCGGCACGCTCAACCGCATCGGAGGCGCCCTGCTCGGTTTTGTCAAAGCCGTGCTGGTGCTGTTCGTGCTCTGCACGCTGATCTCGGCGCTGCTGCCTGCGCTGGCTTTTTCCAGTTTTCCGCTCACCTCTTCCGTGATTGACCATACGACCGTATTCAAATTTTTCTATCAGATGAATCCATTTGCAAAAATATTGTGAAAACGCCAAGAGTGTGATATGATAGGTTAAATCCAACGCTACAATGCGGCGCCCGTGCTTTTTCAGCCATGAAACAGCGCGGGCGAAGCCATACCGGAACATAGGGGGCAGAGTGCACAGGATGACAAAACACGTTTCGTTCAAATCGTTTGGCATACCAAACTGGCTGTCTGTTCTCCGCCTTGCGCTCATCCCTGTTTTCATCGTCGTCTTTTTTTCATCGCACCCGCATGCCGGACTGGCCGCCGCGATCATCCTCGGCATCTCCGGCCTGACGGACGTGCTGGACGGCATCATCGCCCGCCGTTTTCACATGACGACGGAACTGGGAAAGATTCTGGACCCGTTTGCCGACAAGCTGACACAAGGCACCGTCTGCGTTTGTCTGGTGATCGGACGGGTGGCGCCGTGGTGGCTGTTTGTGATCTTCATCGCCGAGATGCTGATGATCGTGGCCGGAGCACGGATGCTGCATGCCGGCAGGGCAATCTCCGGCGCCAAATGGTTCGGAAAGACGGCTACCGTCGTTTTCTACTTCGTGATGGTCTCCATCATCGTTTTCCGGCCCGCGCGGAGCATGACCGATATTTTGATCGGCATCAGCCTTTTGTTCATGCTTTTTTCATTTATTATGTATATACCTGTATTTATAAGGCTTGCATCAAAAAACGGCCGCAAAGGCTGACTTTTGGATGAGCCGACAGCGCGGCCGGTTGCCGGCCATTATTCCCCGTGGGATGAAAAGGAGTAAGCCTATGTATTGTTCCCGTTGCAAAAAACGTATCGCCGTTGTGTTCATTACCCGCGTGGAAAATGGCAAGACCATCAACGATGGCCTTTGTATCCAGTGTGCTCGTGAACTTGGCATTAAACCCGTGAATGATTTGGTGGAAAAAATGGGTGTATCGGATGAAGACCTCGAAAATATGGGCAACGAACTCGAAAACCTGATCGCAGGCAGCAGCGCCGAGGGTGAAAACGCGGGCGGCTCCGCGGCTTCCCCATTTCCGTTCCTGGAAAACCTGTTTCAGGGAGCCAACACGGGAAACGGCGGTTCGGGCAATGAAAAAACACGCGAGCCCAAAACCCGCGACACCAAAACCGTTAAGCACAAATATCTGGACAGTTACTGCATCAACCTGACCGGCAAGGCTGAAGACGGCAAGATCGACCGCATCGTCGGCCGCGAACGCGAGATCTACCGCGTGGAGCAGATCCTGTGCCGACGCACCAAAAACAACCCCTGCCTCATCGGTGAGCCGGGCGTGGGCAAAACCGCCATTGCCGAAGGCCTGGCACTGAAAATCGCTTCGGGCGACATCCCACCCAGGCTGGCCGACCGGGAAATCTACCTGCTGGACCTGACCGCTCTTGTGGCGGGTACACAGTTCCGCGGGCAGTTCGAAGGCCGCATCAAGGGCCTGGTGGATGAAGTGAAAAAAGCCGGCAACATCATCCTCTTTATTGACGAAGTGCACAACCTGGTCGGCACGGGCGATGCCGAAGGTTCCATGAATGCCGCCAATATCCTCAAGCCGGCGCTTTCCCGCGGGGAAATCCAGGTCATCGGCGCCACCACCTTTGAAGAATACCGGAAGTATATCGAAAAGGATGCAGCGCTTGAACGCCGCTTCCAACCGGTGAAAGTACAGGAGCCTTCGCTGGATGAGACTCTGGAAGTCCTCAAGGGCATCCGGGATTATTATGAACGTTTCCACGGCGTACGCATTCCGGAAGAACTCCTGGAGCACATTGTGATTTATTCGGAGCGGTATATCACCGACCGCTTCCTGCCGGACAAAGCCATCGACCTGCTGGATGAATCGTGCTCCTGCGCGGCTCTGCGCAACAAAGCCGCCTCGGAGCTGGCGGGGGTGGAACGCGAGCTCACCAACCTGAAAACGCAGGAAGAACAGCTCATCCAGACCGAAGGGCAGGATATCTACAAACAACTGGCCGACGTAAAAAGCGAGGAATGCCGCCTGCTGGCCAAAGCGCAGGGCCTGCGCGATGCCGCCGGTGATATCGCCGTGACGGAGGACGATCTAGCCCACGTCATCGAACTCTGGACCGGGATACCGGCCTCACGTGTACAGGAGCAGGAATTCAAACGTCTGGCGACTCTGCAGGAAACGCTCAAGAAAAAGATCATCGGGCAGGACGAAGCGGTGGAGGCCGTTTCGCTGGCCATCCGCCGCAGCCGTGTCCAGATCAGCCCCCGCCGCCGCCCGGCCTCGTTCATCTTCGTCGGCCCCACCGGCGTGGGCAAAACAGAACTGGTTAAGGTTCTGTCGGCCGAGCTGTTCGACCAGCCCGACTCGCTCATTCGGCTGGATATGTCGGAGTTCATGGAAAAGCACTCGGTTTCCCGTATCATCGGGGCGCCTCCGGGATATGTCGGCTATGACGAAGCCGGCCAGCTTACCGAAAAAGTACGCCGCAAGCCGTATTCGGTCATTCTGATGGACGAAATTGAAAAAGCGCATCCCGATGTGCTCAATGTTCTGCTGCAGATTCTGGACGACGGACATGTGACCGACTCGCACGGACGCAAGGTCAACTTTGAAAACACCGTCATCGTGATGACGTCCAACGCCGGTTCGGATAAACGGACGAATTCACTTGGCTTTAACCGCGAACCGGTCGTGGTCGCGAAAGAACGCGCACAGAAAGCGCTGGCTGATTTCCTGCGCCCCGAATTCCTGAGCCGTATTGATGAAATCGTGGTGTTCCGCCCGCTCACCGAGGAGGATTTCGGCAAGATCGCCGGCCTGATGTTGAACGAACTGAAAACCTCGCTCGCACAGAAAAACATGGAGCTGCTTTGGGACGATGCGCTGATCGCCGCACTGGTCAAGAAATCGGTCGGCGGTAAATTCGGCGCACGTGACCTGCGCCGTAATGTCCGCCGAGAAATCGAAGACAAGGTGGCCGAACTGCTGGTCACATTCTGCGACCGGCAGATCAAAACGTTTAGTTTTTCCGCCGAAAACGACAGCATCACCGCTACAGCTATATAACCGCGAGCCGTATGGCTCTCTCATACCGGCGGGCAGGGCGTATTTACCCTGCCCGCCCCATTTTGCCTGTTCGCATTCTGTTGACATTCCCTGAAAAGATGTGCTATCATAGCTTTCGTGCTTATGCGGGAGTGGCGGAACGGCAGACGCGCCGGTCTTAGGAGCCGGTACTTCGGTGTGTGGGTTCAAGTCCCATCTCCCGCACCAGTGGGCAGTGCCCGCGGACAAGATGCGCCCTTCACTTATGTGGAGGGCGTTTTGCTTTGTGCCTGCGATTACGTTATATCCTTTTTGACCACACCTGCCACCCTAAAGCCCACCGTACAGTGGGCTTTTCGCTTGCTTAATCGGCCTAATAGTTGCTGCTAAAATCCCATGATTTTAACTCCGAAAACAGCGATTTTTACAGTCCAATTCTTTGGAATCATTGCATGGCAGAATTTCAGAATCAACGGTGGCGGGATTATTCGTAAATGGTGCTGATCAGACCGGGAAATGTTTATACGGATGGATCTGCCGCTGATCTCCACGGTATTCCACGTGGAGCGATCGTTTTGCTCCAACTTGAATAATTTTTCACGCAGGATCTGTTTGCTCAACAGAGAGGATTTCTGCCGGCTATAATCGCGCATGATCCTGCCATGAAGGCACGGTTACCACAACCGGCGGAAATTTATAAGGATGTGGGCGGCAGCCATGTAAACGGAAACATTGATTCCATGATGATTGCTTAAAGACACCTGTTACAAATATCGCTAAAAGCCGGATACCCTTTTGGGTATCCGGCTTTTTTAGGCAGAAGTGTTATCCTGTTTCAGTTGGATGCCACCAAAAACTGAACCGACTAATCCCGCATTTTGGGGCTATCCTTCGCAAAGCTGCTTGAGTTTTTGATTCATTAACTCAAAGCCTGTTTTAGTGCTGCCATCCAGCGAGCTTGATAGAAACGGCACCAAAACACCGGTGAATTTTTCCCGTTGGACAAACTGCGTGGAGCCATCGGGATTTTCAGCCAATTCCATGATATATTCTCCGTCGAACAGCCCGGGCAACCCAGTATGTCCCAGCCAGCGGAATTCCTGCTTTTTTTCAAAGCGCAGTACCTTCGGTTTAAAAATGACCCCTTTCGAACCGGGAGGAACCAATTTCACTTCAATCTGTGTGCCCTCCGTCGGGGCCCCCTTCAAATAGCGCATAAATGGGTTCCACTCGGGGAAACGATCAAAATCGGTGAGGATTTTCCACACCTTTTCCGCACCTGCTTCGATTCGTATTTCTGTGCGAATTTCCTTCATGACAAATCAACCTCCCATTTGCGTTTTCGTTCGTCAGATATGTGAACGCCCCAGAGCTTTCAAAATGAAGCCGAGCAATTCATTCACCATCACTTCAGGGCTTGCAGTCCATTCTGTGGAAATCAGCGGTAGATATTGGGCCTGCCGCGGGAAAATTGCAACGAACATATAAGAGGGTAAGTTTAGAATAATCCGTGGAGATCGTAAAAGATTCCAGCGGCAGCCGTGTGACGAGTGAAAGCGGTATCCCGTTTTCCGCATCATTCAACGCTACTCCGAAAGTCATGGTGTTTTCTTGTAAATATGAAATTTTGTCCTTTCAATATTGCTGCGTTTCAAATTGCTCTTTCATAGAATCTTTCAATTCGGTTTTGAAGTTTCCGCGAATAAAAGACAAGGAAGATTGGTAATCTGTTGTATATTCCGCTGCCGTCAAATCGGCCAACAAAGTGGTTTCAAATCCATAATTAAACGCATCTGCAATCGTGTGATAAATACAAATATTACTATCTAAGCCCAATACAAAAAGGTGGTTTACTTGTAAACGATTAAGCAAAATCAGCAAATCCGTATCAACAAAACCGCTGTAATAATGCTTGTCTATAAAATAATCCGTTGAACGAATTTTAAAATCGCTGCATATTTTCGCTCCCTCGCTTCCCTTTACAGCGTGTTTACCCCAAATGTAAAATTCTCTTTGATCGTTCTCATCATGGCAATCATTCAAAAAGATAACGGGAATATCCTTAGAATGTGCATGATCGATAAATTGGGAAATGGGAGTTATCAAAGATTTCGCTGCCGCAAACCCCAGACTTCCATAAGTGAAATCATTCTGCATGTTGACGACAAGCAAAGCAAATTTAGTATCAGTATTTTGGCTGGATAGCATATTGGCATTTAACTTTGCTGCCATTGTTTGATAGTGGCCTGCGTCATTTAGCATTTTGCCAACTTGCAGCTTTAGTTCTTGATTTAACGCGTCATCGGCGAGTTGCAGCAATTCCACTATTTTTGATAGACTAAACTGATATTGCTTTAACATACATATTTTGCTTAAGGTGTGTAGACTGGATGCATCATACAGCCTATAACCAGCTTCGGAGCGCTTAACAGGGAATAACAGTTTTTTTTCTTCATAGACGCGCAGTGCTTTGGGGGTGACGCCTGCCAAATCAGCAAGTTCTTTAATTGTATACATTGGTTACACCACCTAAAATATCAAAAATTTATATATTTGTGCAGTATCATTTTACAATATAATACATCATATTACACAAAAAGTAAATATATGATAAAAATGTATTGACTTTGCCCTAGGGGGAAGGTTTACTATATAGACAACATAGTCAACAAAAATGATGTAACGGAGGAAATTTAAATGGCAAATTATGCGCTGATTTTGGTGGATATGCTCAATGATTTTGTGACAGGTGCGTTAGGTTGTGACAGGGGACGCGTAATTGTCCCCGATCTGATCAAGCTGACAAATGCGGCAAGAGAGCACGGTATACCGGTCATTTATTCAAATGACAGTCACTTAAAAGGAATCGACCATGAACTGAAACTTTGGGGCGACCATGCAATTCGTGGCACAAAAGGCGCGGAGGTAATTCCGGAACTTACCCCTCAAGAGACTGATTATGTGATCCCGAAAAGACGGTATAGCGGATTTTATCAGACAGATATGCAATTGCTTTTAAGCGAGCTCCATGTAGACAGCGTCATTATTACCGGATTGCATACGCACATGTGTTGCCGACATACAAGTGCAGATGCCTATTATCTGGGATATAACATTGTTGTTCCAAAGGAAACAACCAATTCCTTTACAGAAGAAGATTATGACTATGGATTAAAGTATCTGAAAGAGGTTTATGGAGCGAATATTTGTGCCTTGGACGACTTGATTAAGTCGTTTGATTGACTTACTGCTGGTTTAGCAAGAAGATCTGAAAATGGCTGACTATAAAGAAATGTACTTAACACTTTTCAATAAAATTACAGATGTGCTAGAGGAACTTGAGGGTGTGCAGCAAATGGCGGAAGACATGTATATTAATGAGAAACCGGCATATCTTTCTACATTGGCGAATACTGCTAATTATGAAAAGTCAGCAAGGAAATAATATTGACTTTTTTGCTGTAAGCCCTCTCGGTTTAATGGACAAAATGCGGTCGAGAAACGGAGTGAATCGCAAGATTTCGACGAAGTCAAATCTATACCACGGTTGTGTTGAAAGAATTCTTGCAAAGGCATTGAGAGCAAGCCCTTCCATGCCAAAACGGAAACCACTGACAGTTGCAACATCCCGCCTACGGAATCCTGAAGGCGCTTTTATCAACAACAGGCGGCATATCCTGCGACCCTGCGATATCCTTTCATTTCAGCCGTTTGCATTACTTCTTTGTCTCCGAAAAAGCGCGAAAGGTTCAAGGTCCCCCGCGCCAGCAGGCTACGCCTGCATGCAAAGCACGCCCTCCGCCTGAGTGGAGAACGCTGTTCTTTGCGTCCGCGCTTTTGCGGTGTTCTTTTTTACCAGACATTTTTTCCAATACGACAAGAGGGAAAATCCTGTGGGGCTGTACATTTCCAGGCAGCGGGCAGGAATAGATCGGTAAAATTGAACACGACAGAATATGACCCGCTCCGCTTCAACCTGAGCGGGTCACGCCGGGTCCGATCCTGCTTTGGCGGCGTCTGTTTTCTCCAAAGACGATTGTGCTTCCAGAATGGACTGGTTGATTGCGGCAATCGACAGCATGGAGGTCGCAACAAGGCTTAGCAGATTGCCCAAAATATTCTGATCCTGCACACTCAAATGCTCGCATAATATGGTCGCAATGGCATTGGCTAATATGCTTGCTTCACTTGCAACGGGACTGCTCTGCTGCAACCTGATCCCCCCTGCCTGTATTCAGCTATTCGCAGTATATGCGTGTGGGCAGGTTCCGGGCCGATCCATCCGTTTCATTCCCCTGTTCTATTCACCGAACGGCATGCCTTCTCTACGGCGCACTGTAACACGCCATGAAACCACAGCCCGCATTTCCGAAACGGCAAAACATCCGTACCACCGTGGGAAGTGACACATTACCGGCATGGACGCGATCCCGATCACCCGGAACATGCCGGTAAACCGGCCGATATATCGATCAAAACGGAATGAAGCCGCAATCTTTGGGAGCATATGATTTCGTCCGGCGCTTCAGATTCCATCCATTCTGCCGATATAGAATATAACAACTAACAGCGCCGCTTAGAACGGCCGGCCCATTTGTGACGGAAAGGAGGAGAATGCATGGCAATCCTGCCTATTTCGGATTATCCGGCTCCCGCATCCGACAAATCGCAGGCGCAGGTGCTAACAGAGCGCAAGGCAGAACTGAACCAGCGGCTCCAGACCTTGCAGCAAAGCGCCCTGCCCGCGGGAGAAAAGGAACGTATCTCCGCCTCCATCGGCGATCAGATCCACACAACGGAACAGCAGCGGCAGCATAAGCTGCGCGAAGCCTCAAACAAAGAGAAACAGCAGTCTGCCGAAGCCCGGCAGGTACAGCAGGCGCAGGCCGTACGTCTCGAAGATGATGATGCCCGCGCAAAGGCCCGCCGTTCGCTGGACACGCGTGCGTAAGCATCTCCCACATAAAGAAAAGCGGCCGTAAAAACGGCCGCTTTTCTGCTGGGCGCCTGCGCCTTATGCATGACATCCATCGTCGCCTGTGTTGTTACGGGCAGGCAGGCACATCCAGCGCCTTCTCCAAAAGTCCGCCGATGTCCGCGAGCGTTGCAGCCGTATCTTTGTCCAACGGCTCCCCGTCCCCACGCGAAAGGGCTGCCACCTCAGGCAGCATGGGTAAGCTGCCAAGCAGCGGCAAATGGGTCTCAGCCAACAGGGCATGCAGAGGCGCCTCGTCAAACAGCCGAATCTGCTTGCCGCAATCCGGGCAACGGATATATGCCATGTTCTCTACCACACCCAGCACATGGATGCCCATTTTATGTGCCATATGCACGGATTTTGCCACCACCATCGAAGCCACGTCATGCGGGGTGGACACCACCACCGCGCCCGAAAGCGGCATCGACTGCATTACGGTCAGAACCACATCGCCCGTGCCCGGCGGCATATCAATAAACAGATAATCCAGATCGCCCCAATAGACATCCGTCCAGAACTGCTTGACCGCGCCCGAGAGCATCGGCCCGCGCCAGATGACGGGATCGTTCTCATTGGCCAGAAAAAAGTTGAGCGAAACCACGGCAATACCATCCCCGCTCAAGATGGGTAAGATGCCCTTGTCGTTCTGCTGGCAATGGCTGCCTGCCGGGATGCCCACCAGGCGCGGGATGCTCGGACCGGTGATATCCGCGTCCAGTATACCCACTTTTTTACCCCGTCGCAGCATTTCGCGCGCCAGCAGTACCGACACACTGGATTTGCCCACGCCGCCTTTGCCACTCATCACGGCAACGACATGCCTGATGCTGCTGAATGTATTTAACGCCTCGAATGAACAGCCGCCTTTCTCCTTGCTTTCGCAGCCTTCCGCCGAGGGACAGTTTTTGCATTCCGACATTTTGTCCTCCATTCCTGCCGCGCCCTTCGGCCGACATTTCCTATTCTGCGCAGAAAAACCCAGAGTAAACCATCGCGCTGCCGCGAAACGGCCCCCTGTCCGTTCTGCAATATAGACCATTATACTCCAATATCCCGCCGAGCACAATGGAGCGGACGGCCTGCCATGCCCGCTTGTTGACTTTTGGAGAGTGTGTGCTATGATGGAACCGACGCGGCAAAACACCCGGCCCGCCGCCTTTTATAAAGGAGGAAATACATATGGAAAAATCCACAGTCTATTTTACAGATATGCATGTGACCCTACGGGAAAACTTACAGCAGAAACTCACCCGCCTCATCAAAAAATCCGGCATGGATCAAATCGACTTTCAGCGAAAATATGCCGCCATCAAAATGCACTTCGGCGAACCGGGCAACCTTGCTTTCCTCCGCCCCAACTTTGCCAAAACCGTGGCGGACATTGTAAAGGAACACGGCGGCAAGCCCTTTCTGACAGATTGCAACACGCTGTATGTCGGCGGTCGGAAAAACGCACTCGACCATCTGGGGTCCGCAGCACTCAACGGCTTCTCTTATCTCTCCACCGGCTGCCAGATCCTCATCGGGGACGGGCTGAAAGGCACCGACGAAGTGCTTGTCCCGGTGGAAAACGGCACCTATGTCAAGGAAGCCAAGATCGGCCATGCCATCATGGACGCCGATATTTTCATATCCCTGAACCACTTCAAAGGACATGAAATGACCGGGTTTGGCGGTGCAATCAAAAACATCGGGATGGGATGCGGCTCCCGAGCGGGCAAAATGGAGATGCACAGCAGCGGCAAGCCGCATGTCCATACCGAAAAATGCGTAGGCTGCGGCACCTGCCGCAAGCAGTGCGCCCACGACGCCATCACCCTTACGGGCGGCAAAGCCTCCATCGACCACAACAGGTGCGTGGGCTGCGGCCGCTGCATCGGGGCCTGCCCCACCGATGCCGTGGAAGCTCCGATTGACGAGGCCAACGACATCCTCAACTGCAAAATGGCGGAATACACATGGGCTGTGCTGCACGGGCGCCCACATTTCCACATCAGCCTGGTTGTGGATGTTTCCCCATTCTGTGACTGCCACGCCGAAAACGACATCCCCATCGTGCCGGACGTGGGGATGTTCGCATCGTTCGACCCTGTGGCGCTGGATGTGGCCTGCGCAGACGCGGTCAACCGCCAGCCCGCGGTGGCTGGCAGCCTTCTGGAAAAACACGGTCATCAGCACCATGACCATTTCACGGATGTCAGCCCAGACACCAACTGGAAATCCGCCATTGACCACGCGGTTTCCCTGGGCATCGGCCGCAAAGAATACGAACTGGTTACGATCTGAACCTTTTCGTTTCCGCATCACAAGAAGCCCCGCCGCAAATATGCGGCGGGGCTTCTTGTGATGCGGCTGTCAACGTTCCGGCGGACAATGCAGCAGCGGCTGCGCATGCTCCATCAGGATTTTTTCAAATGTCGTCACGGGGATGGGGCGCGAGAACAGATATCCCTGCACAAGGTCACAGTCCACGCTGCAAAGAAATTCCGCCTGCCATTCCAACTCGACCCCTTCGGATACCACGCAGAGATTCAGTTGTTTTGCCAAGCGGACGATGTTCTCAATGATGATGGTCTCTTTCGGGGTCGGCTCTTTCTCCTGAAAGAAGTTTTTGTCCAGTTTCAAAATATCGAGCGGCAGACTTTTGAGAGAATTCAGGGAGGAATAACCCGCGCCGAAGTCATCCATCGCCATCAAAAATCCGTGCTGCCGCAGCCTCTGCGCAATCTGCAGCGCATTATGGAAACGGGAAATATATGCGCTTTCCGTTAACTCGATCTCCAGATAATGGGGGGGAATCTGATACTTGTCCACCAATGCAATCAGTTGTTCCACAAAATCATTGGTAAGCAGGTGCACGCGTGAAAAATTGACGGCCACCGGCACGACCGGGCGCCCCTCATCCATCCATCGGCGCAGCATCCGGCAAACGGACTCAAACACGAAGAAATCCAGTTCCAAAATAAAATGGTTTTTCTCAAACAGCGGAATAAAATCATTCGGGCCAAGAAACCCGCGCGTGGGATGATTCCAGCGCACCAGCGCCTCTGCCCCCGCAATCTTGCGGTCAACCAGGCCGTATTTCGGCTGCAGATAGATCACAAATTCGTTCTTCTCCAGTGAAGAAACCATATGGGATTCCATATCTTTTTCAAACAGGATTTTTTCATGCAGCTTCTCATCATAAAAACAGACCATCCGCTCATGCGCGGTTTTGGCAAGCTTGCGCGCGGCATTGGCTCTGTCAAACATGATCGAGGGTGTATCAGCCTCGGCATTGATTTCATAGATGCCCACCGCGACCTGGACGTTGCTGGGAATATGGAATGCCTCCACTTCTTGCTGGAACGCCTGATCCCACAAGTCCATACGGGCAGTTAAGTTCTCTTTGTTTTCAGCATGCGCCAGAATGCAGAAAATATCCACCGATACGCGCCCGATATACTCATCCGGCTGCAGGCAGCGCCGGATGACCGAAGCAAAGGTGACCAGAACCTGATCCGCCTGGTCGTGCCCGATGAGATCATTGATCTCGGAGAAACGGTTGATATCGCAGCTGATGAGCACATACGGCATATCCTCAGAAATCAAGAGCGCCTTTTTCAGCAGCGTATGGAAATATTCGTACGTATGCACGCCGGTCAACGAATCGATATTGATCAGCTCCTGCGATACACGCAGGTTTTGCAGCAGATACAGATGGTACTGCAACAAATGATGCACGATTTCCAGAACATTCAGCTCATAAAACGTTAATTGGTTCTGCGGAACATCATTGTCCAGCATCAAAATGCTGAAGGGCTGCCCGCTGGAAAACAGCAGGTGCTGCAACGACAAGAGGTCCTGCTCCCCGCCGGGCGTGATTCCGGCCTTTTGCAGCGATGCGCACTGGAAAACAGCAGTCTGGTCAAACTGCTGCAAATACTCCTTCCAAAACACCGGGGGATGCGTCAGCAGTCGATAGGGATTTGAGGCGAAGCCTGGCGCATGCCATTCGTACACGTGTTCGATCCGCTCTCCGCTTTCCGAAAACTCCAGAATGCGCCCGCGTTTTACCTGATAATACCGGCAGACCAGTCCGAGCATCTGCTCGGTTGCGTTATGGTCCAGGCAATGTTCGTTCATAAATGCAAGCAGGCCTTCCACTATTCCTCCACGTCCGGAAAACGACAGCGACGGGCCTCTGGAGGACAGTGCATCCTCTTTGCAAGGCTCGCATCCCGAGGCCCCGTGTTCGCCGGGCAGGTTGTTCTGATAAAACGCGAAGCCGTCTTTTCCTTGCCCTTTGGCAACATAGAGCGCGCGGTCCGCCTTTTCGAACAATTCGTGATAAGACTTCCCGTCGGTTGGAGACATGGCGATCCCAACGCTGCCGGAAACGGCATAGCGCAGTTCCTGTTCCAAAACAGGGCTGCGGAAGATCTGGCAAAGCTGCCTGGCTTTCTGAGCGGCAAAGGTGCACGAGCGGATATTTTTGATGAACACCACGAATTCATCCCCGCCGATACGCCCGAATATGTCGGACGAACGCAGAATCTGCTTGATTCCCTCTGCGACATGCGTGAGCACCCGGTCGCCCGACAGATGCCCCAGTGCATCGTTGATGTTTTTGAAATTGTCCAGATCCATAACGAACAGGGCGCTCACATCATCCTCGTCCGCCTTATGCAGATACCGGTCGATCAGCTTTTCGGTCACCACTTTATTGAAAACGCCGGTCATGGGGTCACGCTGCAATTTCTGTGTCAGGTATTCTTTTTCGCGTTTTTGCCGGTCGATATTTGTAAATTTTCCAACAATTTTCAGCGGCTTCGCATATTTGTCCCGCAAAACGGCACCTTCCATGCGATACCACGCAAACCCGTTGTTGGCCGATCGGATGCGCAGCTCTGTGCGTATTTTTTCCTGGATACCGCCGGGTTCGCCGGCGAAATCGGCAAGGGCATCCACATCATCTTTATGTACGACGAGATTTTCAACGATATCGTTATAAAAATCGGAAATCGACGTTTTCCCTGCATACAAATCACTGATTGGCTGCGTCGCCGTCATGGTCTTGCTGGCAATATCGTAATCAAACAGGATATCGTCCGAAAGCTGTGCGATGATATGATACCGCTTGGCCTCCATTTCCGCCTGTTCCACGGAGGACCGGAGCGCCGTGATATCGGTAAAAATGCATTGAAAAACCGGCTCTCTCCCTTCCGCGTGGAACAAAAAAGAGTCCATGTGAATCCATTTGATGCGGCCATCTTTGCTTTGGATTCGGAAATCCACATGAACATGCACCCGCTGCTTGGTGTCCATCTTTTTGATTTCCTCGTATACGGCGGCGTGGTCTTCCATACAGAGCATATAAATGGCCTTATTATCGAATTTTTCGAGAAATTCATCCGGCGTATAGCCGCTGATACGGAAAAAAGCGGGATTGGCGCGCAATAAGCTGAACCCTTCGTCCATCCGGATGATGGCAATGCCGCAGTGGATACGGTCAACCAGTACACGGAATTGGGAATGGGTCAGCCAGTTTTCGTAGATATGGACGGCCATGAAATAGACTCCGGCTATGCCCGCCCCTATCAGGAACTCCACCCACAAAGAACCGGGCGCACCGCCTGCAATGGCGATTCGGTAAATGGACTCCACAGTCAGCAAGCCATATATGACAAACAAAGCTGCATGTCGATTCAAAAATCTCTTCTTTTTCACACGGTTTCCCCCACATTGCGGACCGCAACGCAACCGCGGCATGCCGCCTTTTATGAGTGTACGCTTTTTCTTCGCGCATAATTTCATTATAACAGATTTTACTAAAAAAGTGCTTCATTTATTAAAAAACACGGCACAATCCGAGAAAATTTTACGAATTTTTTCAGAATCCCCTCAAACGGACGGGACATGCTCTCGTTTTTCGTCAACATCAGGGGGCTGCGGCTGCGGCCGGACCGCCGCATGGTCAACCGCTTGCTGCCGAAGCGACCGGCAAAATGCATTTTCTGTTTTATTTTATTGCATTTCTGCAAAATCTCACACATCATTGACAGCACGTGCCCGCAAGGGTATAATAGGCAATAGGCTGCCTGTTAAAAGCAGGAACGGACTGAAACCATCCGATAACCGCTTCTGCTCTGTCGTATGGATTTCCCTGCCCAGGCAAACGCAAAAATGCAATACAGCATGATTTATCATGCAACAACTTCAAAAAAGACGGATTGCGAAACCGATGGTTCGAGGGAGGATGCCGGATCTGCGGAAACCGCCTTCCCTTCTTCCGCAGCGGGACGCGGGCGGCCTCCCGGTATTGGCGCAAACACGAAATCACATGGTTGTATCAGCCAGAATGGAGCGTACGATGATGCAAAGAAAAATTGAAAAGGTTTTGGTCGCAAACCGCGGCGAAATTGCCATCCGCATTTTCCGGGCGTGCTATGACATGAGTCTGAGGACGGTGGCCATCTACTCGAAAGAGGACGTTTTCAATCTGTTCCGCACCAAGGCGGACGAGGCTTATATGCTGGATGAAAACAAAAGCCCTCTCGCCGCCTATCTGGACATCAACTACATTATAGACCTCGCCAAGCGCAAAGGGGTGGACGCCGTCCATCCCGGTTACGGCTTTTTGTCGGAAAACGCGGATTTCGCCCGCGCCTGCGAGGAAAACGGCATCATCTTCATCGGCCCGCCGTCCGACGTGCTGGAGAAAATGGGCAGCAAGCTTAACGCGAAGGCCATCGCCAACAGCTGCAACGTTCCCGTCATCCCCGGCAGCACCGACCAGATCAAAGATCTCGACGACGCCCTGGAGCGCGCGGACAGCTATGGCTACCCGGTGCTTCTTAAAGCGGCCGCCGGCGGCGGCGGCCGCGGTATGCGCCGTGTGGACAGCCCGGAGGAAATGGGGATCGCACTCGACTTGGTGCGTGGCGAAGCGAAAAAAGCATTTGGGGACGACTCCATTTTTATGGAAAAATTCCTTGTCAATCCCAAGCACATCGAGGTTCAGATCCTCGCCGACGAGCAGGGCAATACCGTACATCTGTTCGAGCGCGATTGCTCGCTGCAGCGGCGCTACCAGAAAGTTGTGGAGTTTGCCCCGGCCTTCTCCATTCCGGAAGCCACCCGCCGAAAACTCTATGACGATGCCGTCAAGATCGCCAAGTGCGTCCATTATGTCAACGCGGGCACCGTGGAGTTTCTGGTCGATCAGAACGGCAACCACTATTTCATTGAAATGAACCCGCGCATCCAGGTCGAGCACACGGTAACGGAAATGATCACGGGTATCGACCTTGTGCGCGCGCAGATCCTGATCGCGCAGGGCCTGCCGCTCTCCGCCCCGGGCATCGACATCCAGTCTCAGGATTCGGTGAAAAAGAGCGGCTTTGCCATCCAGAGCCGCGTGACGACCGAGGACCCGCGCAACAATTTCGCCCCCGACTGCGGGAAGATCACCACCTACCGCAGCGGCGGCGGCTTTGGCGTGCGCCTGGACGCCGGCAACGCTTACGCGGGCGCGGAGGTCTCACCCTATTACGACAGCCTGCTCGTCAAGATCACGACCTACGACCGCACCTTTGAAAATACCATCCGCAAGGCGCTGCGCGCCATCACCGAGATCCATATCCATGGCGTGAAGACCAACATGGCCTTCCTGTGCAACATTCTGGCCCATCCCGCGTTTCAAGCGGGCGTCTGCCACACCAAGTTCATCGACGAAACCCCTGAACTGTTTGAATTTGAAGACCCGCGCAACCGGGCGACCAAAATTCTCAAATACATCGGCGATCTGATCGTCAACGAAAAGGAAAAACCAAAAATCCCGCTGGAAAAGCCACGCATCCCGTCCGCCCCGAACGCCGAGCCGCCCAAAGGTCTCAAACAACTGCTGGACAGTGAGGGCCCGGCAGGTTTTCAGAAATATGTCCTGGAGCAGAAAAAGCTGCTGCTCTGCGACACCACTATGCGCGACGCGCACCAGTCGCTGCTGGCCACTCGTGTGCGCACCAAAGACCTGGTCAGCATCGCAGAGCCGACAGCTCACCTCCTCCCCGATCTCTATTCCGTCGAAATGTGGGGCGGCGCCACGTTCGACGTTGCCTACCGCTTCCTGCATGAGTCACCCTGGGATCGCCTGAGCCAGCTGCGCGCGCTCATCCCGAACATCCCGTTTCAGATGCTGCTGCGCGGTGCCAACGCCGTGGGCTATACCAACTACCCGGATAACCTCATCCGTGCGTTCATCCGGGAAGCGGCGGCCGGCGGTATCGACATCTTCCGCATCTTCGACTCGCTCAACTGGATTCCCGGCATGGAAGTCGCGCTTGACGAGGTCATCAAATGCGGCAAGGTAGCCGAAGCCACCATCTGCTATACCGGTGACATTCTGGACCCGCACCAGACCAAATACACACTCCAATATTATGTGGATATGGCCAAAGAACTGGAACGGCGCGGCGCGCACATCCTCTGCATCAAGGATATGTCCGGTGTGCTCAAGCCCTATGCCGCCAAACAGCTGGTCACCGCTCTGAAACAGGAGATCGGCATCCCGGTGCACCTGCACACGCACGACACCAGCGGCAATCAGATGGCTGCCCTGCTGCTGGCCGCCGAAACCGGAGTGGATGTGGTGGACACGGCCATCGCCAGCATGTCCTCCCTCATCAGCCACCCGTCGCTGAACTCCATCGTCGCGGCGCTCCAGGGACAGGAACGCGACACCGGAATCGACCCCTACAGCCTCACCCCGCTCACGGATTACTGGGCGGACGTACGCAAGACCTACTACCAGTTTGAAGCCAACCGCAACTACCCCGACGTGGAGATCTACAAATACCAGATTCCCGGCGGACAGTTGACCAATCTCAAGCGGCAGATCGAAAGCCTCGGGCTGGGGCATCGTTTTGAAGAAGTCAAGGAGAAATACAAGGAAGCCAACAGTATCCTCGGCGACATTGTCAAGGTCACGCCGTCTTCCAAAGTCGTGGGCGATCTGGCCATCTTTATGACGCAGAACGACCTGACGGCCGAAAACATCGTGGAGCGCGGCAAACGCCTCACCTTCCCCGATTCAGTTGTTTCCTATTTTAAAGGCATGATCGGGCAACCGGCATGGGGCTTCCCCGAAGATCTTCAGGAAGTGGTGCTGAAAGGCGAAAAGCCGATCACCTGCCGCCCGGGCGAACTGTTGGAACCGATTGATTTCGAACAGGTGAAAGCAAAGATCACCAAATATGAGAAGAACCCGTCCATGCAGGATCTGGTGAGCTGGTGCCTGTATCCGAAAGTGCTGGAGGATTACTGCAAGCGCCGCCAGGAATACGGCGATATCAGCCGGATGGACAGCCACGTTTTCTTTCTGGGCATGGAGCAGGGCGAAATGACCGAACTCTCCATTGAGGAAGGTAAGACGCTCATCATCAAATACGTCGGGCTGGGCGAAATGAACAGCGACGGTACGCAGAACGTGGTCTTTGAGCTGAACGGCGCACGCCGTGAAGTGGCGGTGCGCAACGATGCCAAAGTGGCCGAGTCGAGCGTGCTGATGGCCGATATGGACGACAACACCCAGATCGGCGCCAGCATTCCCGGTGCGGTCAGCAAGGTGCTGGTCAAATCGGGCGAGGAAGTCAAAAAGAACCAAGTGCTCGCCATCATCGAAGCGATGAAAATGGAGACCAGCATCGTTTCAAACATCGACGGTCTGATCGACAAGGTCTTCATCACCGAAGGCAAATCGGTGGAAGCCGGTGAATTGCTGTTCACCGTCAAGGAATAAACGCGCCCGACACCAAAAACAGAGTCTGGGCAATGCCTTGATACAGAATCTGACGGGGGCCTCGTTCTATATGGAAGGATTGTGCAAACAGTCCTTCCACCAAAGCTCGTGAACGCATCCAAAAACCGCCGCGATGTCCATGGACATCACGGCGGTTTTTCGGTATTATCTTCCGCCCGGCGCCCGCCGGGCGGGCCGATACGGAATTATTGCTTGTAAGTGGAGTTGGCCATCAGTTTTTTTGCCTGGTCATCCGTCAGTTTATAGTTGTAGAACAACTGGTAGTATTTTTCCGCTTCCTGCACCATGTTGTACTTATAAACATTCGGATAGATCAAGTTGCCCAGCCACTTGATACCCAGAATCTGGTTGACAGACGGCGGGCGGCCCATCCAGTTATATGGCCCGATAGGCACCTCGTAGACCTTTTTGTTCTTGACTGCGGCAAACCCGTTCCACAGCGGGTCGGTGGCAACGGTGGAGTAGACGCTCTGCGGATCAAAGATCATGACATCCGGCGCCCACTGCACCACTTGCTCCATGGAAACGTTCACGCCGCCCGCACCGGTGCTGTCGGTCACATCGGCCACGTTGACGGCCCCGATCTTCTTGATCTCATCCGCGTGGATGGAGCCCTTCGGGTTGGTCTGCAGGCCATTGCTGCCCAAGCCATAGTAGACCTTCACCTTTTTGCTTGCGGAAATGGTAGCGCTTTTCGTTTTTGCATCCGACAACGTGGAGCTGATATAATCCGAAAGTTTTTTGGCCTGCGCCTGCTCCCCGAGGATATTACCCAGCGTCACATATGCCTTGGCCATGGAATCCAGCGTAGCTTCCACAAAGATGACCGGGATGCCAGTCTGCTTCTGAACGCCGTCCATATCTTCTTTTTCGGTTGCTTTCTTTTCGCCGATGTCGATGATGATTTGCGGCTTGGCGGCAGCCAGCGCTTCAATGTTCAGGTTGACATTTTTGCCGTAGAACTGCCCGAACACCGGCAGGTTGTAATACTTGGAATCGATGTAGGGCTTGGCAGAATCCGCAAACTTGCCGGAAAGGCCGACCAGCTTGTCCGGGCAGAGCGAATACAGAAACAGTTGTGCGAGGGAACCGGACGGCGCAACGCGTGTGATATTCGCGGGAATCTCCACCACGCGGCCGGCCGAGTCAGTGAACGTGCGGGTGCCGGATGTGACGGAAACGGATGACGACGCACTGCTGGAAGATGTTGCAGACGTGCTGTTCTTAGAACAGCCCGCCATGACGGTCGCAATGGCAAGCGCCACCACAACGGCCAATGCTTTTTTGAACTGCATAGACATTTCTCCCTTTCTTTTGTGTCCGCAGCTTCTCTGCAAGTTGCGGACTCTTTCTATTGAGAGCCTGTCCAGACTCTTATTTTACAAACCGGACCATTTGGCCGGCCTGAAAAATCGAAGGTCCTCCTTCTGCTGCCGCCAACTGCGCACAAAGAGCCGGATCGGTGATCACCGTACCGGAAAGCTCGTCCGCACCGAAGTCAAACAGGAGAGTGGAGAGCGGCACGCTCGGCCCGACCAGCACGACATGCGCCTGACGGGAAAGCTCAAGCAGCCGCGGCATGGTCTTGTTCACCAGCGTGCAGCCGGTAATGAAAACAAAATCCTGCTCCGGCAGGATATATTCGCATGCGGAATCCGGAAAATCTCCCGGACACGGCATACGCTCCAGGATGGAAAGCCGGGCATACGGAGCGACGCGCTTCTCCAGATAAGGGAAATGCCCCACCACGCAGACCCGCTTATCCCGAAACGCATCTATATTGGAAAAAAATGCGTCTTTTTCAGGTGCCGAGCCGTCCGTAACAAGTGCGATGCCGTTTTTTACAGCCTGCGCAGGCGCATTGTGATACGCATTGATGGCGGCCATCCCCACAGCCGCCTCCTCAAAATTCCACGATTTTACGCAGGCAGCCACTTCTTTCAGATCCGCGCCTTCCCACGGCCGTGTGAATATACGGGGGCGGGCCGTTTCATGGATGGTCATGGCCAACCCCACATTTTCGCCGCTGCGCACCATGGTCCATCCCTTCCCGCAGACGACCTCGTCCACCGTCATGCCCTCCGGCATGGCATCCAGCAATGCATCATACAATTCCCACATATAACTTCTTCCTTCCAATACAATTTGACCGCATAAAAAAAGCAAAGGAAACAACACCGGCTCCTTTGCCATAATATCTGCTTTCTTTTAAAACTCTGCCTTGCGCAGAATGAGATAGAGGAAAAACGGGGCGCCGATAAATGCCGTAAGAATACCGATGGGTATCTCGGAGGTGCATACCATCCGCGCGGCATCATCGACCAGCAGGAGGAACCCGCCACCCATCAAGGCGGAAGCCGGAAGCAGACGGCGATAGTCACAGCCCACCAGCATACGGGCAAAATGCGGAACCACCAACCCCACCCAGCCGATCATCCCGCTGACAGACACACAGGCTGCCGTGATAAGCGTCGCACCGAAAATCAGCGCTGCGCGCACATGCCCGGTACGGATACCCATCGCACGGGACTCCTCTTCGCCCATCGTTAAAACGTTCAGTTTCCATCTCAGGAGAAAAAGCGGGCACATGCCTGCCAAAATCAGCGGCGCGGCAAAGGCCACATCACGGATGCGGATGGACGCAAGGCTTCCCATCAGCCAGTAGGTGATGGCTGGCAACACATTGTTGGGGTCGGCCATCAGCTTGATGAACGAGGTGGATGCGGAAAACAGCGACCCAATCATGATACCGGCCAACACCAGCCCCAGCGTCGGGTTACCTTTGACACGCCGCCCGATGAAATACACCAGCGCCACCGCCAGAATGCCAAACACAAACGAACAGAGCGTAATGCCGAAATAGCCCACCGAGAGAAAAATGGAAAGCGCCGCACCAAAACCCGCCCCCTGCGAAGCGCCCAGCACGTCCGGCGAAACCATGGGGTTCTGGAACACGCCCTGATACGCCGCACCCGCGCAGGACAGCGCCGCGCCGATGAGACTGGCCATCACCACGCGCGGCAGACGCACTTCAAACAGGATGGTGGACATCTGCGGATCCCATGTCTGGGGAATGGGCAGCACTTTGGAAAACAGAATCCGGACCAGCTGATCCGGATAAATGGGATAACGCCCGAGCAGGAAAGAAAGTACGATGATGCCAATGAATACCGCTGTCAGCCCGGAAAACCGGCCGATCATGCCGCGACTCTTGTTCACACCCGAACCACCAGACCACAAACCGTGCTGAATTAAAATTAAAATACACGATTTGTAACGTTATATTGCGTATATCATACACGTTTTTCACTTAGATTGCAATACGCAAATGCGAATCCTGTGGTAATTGTTTGAAACGGTCAAATATTCTCGTTTTTTTGCGAAACATTTTGATAATGTGCAAAATCGATTGAATTTTGTCGGTCATTGTGATAAATTGATAAGAAATACACCGAATTACATCAAAACGTTTTTGTATGAACAGGAGGGATATTGCATGCAGATGGTTACGGTGGCAGGACCGCCCTCGTCGGGGAAAACGGCCGTGATCCTCCAGCTCGCAGAATGCCTGCGCCCTCGCGGAACACGTATGGGCGTGGTGAAATTCGACTGCCTGCTCTCGTTTGACCGCGACCGCTATGCGGAAGCGGGCATTCCCGTGACGGTAGGGCTTTCCGGGAAAGTATGCCCGGATCATTTTTTCATCAGCAACGTACTGGACGCGGCGGACTGGGGCACCCGCAAAGGGCTCGATCTGCTGGTGACCGAAAGCGCGGGCCTGTGCAACCGCTGCTCGCCGCATATTCGCGGTGTCTTGGCGGTTTGCGTCATCGACTGCCTGTCCGGGGTGCAGACGCCGCGCAAGATCGGGCCGATGCTGAAATTTGCCGACGTGGTGGTCATTACCAAAGGCGACATCGTTTCCCAGGCGGAACGTGAGGTTTTCCGCTTCAATGTACGGCAGGTAAACAGCCGGGCACACATTCTCTTTGTAAACGGGATCACGGGGCAGGGGGCGTTCATGCTTGCCAAGCATGTGAGCGGAGCGCCGCAGATCGGCACGCTGCGCGAAAAACAGCTACGGTTTACCACACCGGCTTCCGTCTGCTCCTACTGCACGGGAGAAATCAAGATCGGTGAAAATTATCAGATGGGCATGCTCAAGAAGATGGAATTTGAGGAGTAACACATGGAATTCAGCACACTGGTGGCGCAAGAAAAGCTTTCCGAAATCCTCACGCTGTATCCGGTGGCGCGGGATTTTTTCGTCAACTACAATCTGCCCGACCTGGCCTGGAACCGGCCGTTTGCCGCCGCCGTCGCCGCTCTGCCCACGGAGCGTCTGACCGAATTCGGCATGACACCCGCCGCATTGCAGACACAGTTTCTGTCTTTTCTGGAAAGCATGGCCCGCACCGACACGCCACCCGTGACAGTGCACACGCTCACCATTTTGGGCGGCCGAAACAAAAGCGGCATGCCCGAGCAGGTGGAACTGACCATCCAGGCAGGCCAGACGGTCAGCATCGTCGGACCCACCGGCTCCGGCAAGAGCCGCCTGCTGGGCGATATCGAATGCATTGCCCAGCGAGACACACCCACCGGCCGCCAGGTGCTGGTGAACGGGAACCCGATGGACGACGAGACCCGTTTTGAGATGGACGGCGTGCTGGTGGCCCAGCTTTCACAAAACATGAATTTCATCATGGACCTGACGGTAGCGGAATTCCTGGCCATGCACGCCAAAAGCCGGTTTTGCGCCGCACCGCAGGCTGTGTGCCGCCAATGCTTCGAGACAGCCAACGACCTGGCGGGCGAGCCGTTTTTGGAAACGACCAAAGTCACGCAGCTCTCGGGCGGCCAGTCGCGCGCGCTGATGATCGCGGACACGGCATTTATGAGCGCCTCCCCCATCGTGCTCATCGACGAGATCGAAAACGCGGGCGTGGACCGCAAACGCGCCATCCGGCTGCTGGCGCGCCGTGAAAAAATCGTACTCATCTCGACACACGACCCCATTCTGGCGCTCAGTGCGGACCTGCGCATCGCCATCAAAAACGGCGGGATTGACAAAGTGCTGTACACGACGCCCGAGGAAAAAGAAAGCCTTGCGCGCATCGAAGTGATGGACAACGCCCTGCAGGATGTGCGTAACCGCCTGCGCCGCGGGGAACGGATTTTAGAAAAATAGAAAAAAGACGTCCGGACAGCCGCCCGAGTATCCAAACGGAACGAAAAAGGAGAACGTACCATGTGGTGGGACTTATATGACGCACTGATCGACGGGATTCCTTCCGCCTATACCGCAGACGATCTTTTTTGCGGTGCAACGGAGGCACTGGTGCGCAGCGGCGAGAACGTCGGGCTGTGCTATCTGACCGAACTGGACACACGCCCGCCGCTTTTTCCGCACAGGCGGGCGAGCATGCCCCTGCGGGCGCTTGCCGCTCTGGTCAAATCATGGAATTATGCCGAAGCCAGCTTGGGGCTTGCGGCAATCAACTCCTATTACAACACACCAGCTGTTGCCGTGCGGAACGGCGTAGAGCTTTCCGAAGCCCGCTTTGCCGAAGACCGGAAAAACGACCCGTTCATCGCCTACCAACAGGCCATCCGCGACAAGAAGGTCGTGGTGATCGGGCATTTCCATCTGCTGGAGGAGCTGTTTGCCCCGGTTTGCGAACTCTATGTGATGGAGGACGAGCCCACCGAGGATGGGGATTATCCCTGCACAGCCGCGGAATATCTGCTGCCCGACTGCGATTTTGTGTTCATTTCCTGCGGGGCGGTCACAGACAAATCGCTGCCCCGATTCCTCGCTCTGGCCCAAAACGCCTATGTCGTCGTGGTGGGACCGTCCACCCCGATGGCACCGGTACTTTTCGAGTATGGAGTGAATGACCTTGCCGGCTTCATCGTCAAGGACCCAGCCCTTGCATTTGAAGTCGCCGCCGGCAGGGAGGTTGGAAAGATCTATGCCACCGGGCAAAAAGTCAGTCTGAAAAAAGATACCGCCCGGCTCCCGCGCTGAATTCTCCGCCCGGGCGAAACCGGCCGAGGCCATTAAACCCACCGGCTGAACTTGAGGGGCGCGCAAACCCCGAAAGGCATCTTGCCGACATGCGTCTGAAGGCAGATCGACATAATTTACCTATCGCACATCAGCAGGCCGCCGCTGAAATGGCCTGTTGGTATGCGAAATCCCCACGGATTGGCTTGTAAAGCCAATCCGTGGGGATTTCAAGCTGGTCGGAGTGAAATTTACAGGACTTGGAGAAACCCAGTAATATCAATGGTTTGTGAGCAATCACAGGCAGTATTTACAAACAATTAATCTAAAAGGCCATTAAATCCATTATCTTCGAATATCATACAATTTCCCAAATCCCACGCGGGCTTATCTCAGCAGCTTTCATCCGTCCTGATTTTCTTAACTCTGTTGCAGCCCATCTAATATCATATTGCCAGCTATAAAACAAATCTCCAGAATGTTGAAGGTCGGTTTTGTATTTTTCCCAAACGTACTTGCAAACATCAATGATGTTTGTTTGCCCTCCCATGTCTTTTATAGCCTTATAAAGAATATCTGGTAAATCATATCGAGTCATCTGGAACCCCCTTACCATTATATTGAAATAATAGCACATAAATAGAGAAAAGTCGATTTCTTTTTACACAAATCGACTTTTCTAAAGCGGTACGGGAAATGGGACTTGATCCAAATAATTCAAGTTTGGTAAAATTCAGTATGATTCCACAAACGCTGTTGTAATGCGAGGTCGAGCAGCTTTTTGCACTGCCAACCATGGTGCTTATCGGCGGTTTTCAGCGAGAATGAACACCAAACAAGCGCCAAGCAAATGCCAAAATGACCGGTGAATGACGTTTTAAAGCATCATTCTACACGAAGCATCAATATTACAAGCGGTACTTTTTTATTTCCACGACAACTTCCGCTGTAACCTATGATTACATTTTTGCATTGGCACACTGCAGCAATTTTTTCTCCATGTCGCCTCTGCCGTGCCAAGTTTATTCCAAAACTCCGATAAAACCGCATTGCCATGTGTTTCTGATTTACAATATATCCATATTTTTCTTTTTATTGCGATAGTCAATGTGGCATTACAACAGAACATTACAAAACTTTATAATACGATATAATAATATTTCTTTTTATATTGTTATTTCTGAAATTACAAATTATAATATGATATACAATATTTAAATCAATTAAGATGTGACAAAATAAATGAATTTTCAGCAACGAGGAGGATGATACCAATGCCAAAAGAAACAACATGCTCAAGAATCAGATTATTTCATCTCAGAAAGCCACTTTCCGCACTGGCGATTGCAGCAACATTGTTTGCGACACAATTGCCGGCTCTCGCAATCAGTGCCAGCGCGCCCGTGATGACCGGCTACACGGTATCCACCAACCACAGCAGCGACCTTGTCCAGCACAGCACGGACCCCACGACAGGTCAGATCACGCCCGTAACAGATGACCAGTACATAGACATTGATGTAACATTCAGCAAGCCCATTCAAGCCGCTGCGGATGCCGCAAGCGACCTTGCCGTCACACTCGCAGGCGGCACGACCGGCAGCTACATCAATCCGGCGGCTCCTGATGATTCAAATCAGGATATAACCGACTCGTTTTCAAATCACATAACCGCCACCGCGAACGGCAACACGCTGCACATTGTGTTCCACTACGGCTTTGCACAGTATAACGGGCAATTAACGGTAAAACCGGCAGCCACCGATGGCAGCATCACCAAAATTACCGGCACCGACGGCACGCCCGTACAATGGACAAATATTTCCTGCATCGCGCCCAACGGCGTCCAACTCTCCACTGTCAGCCAGACGCCGGCCGACCCAACGGCAGACGCACCCGCAAGTGTAACCAAGAAGGTCATCACTCCCACAAGCGCCACACGCGCCATGGTGTTTTACGTTTTTCTGAAAAACGGCCAGCCGGTAGGAACATTCAGCCCCATGATGGGCAGCTTTGTGGCGCACTATCACCTGTATTTGACAATGGACGCTCCCACTTATACATCTGAATTTCCAAGCAGTTTCAATGCAAAATATGGAAGCCAGTATACCATGACCACCAACGGCGACACATTCACCATCACGTCCAACAAGAACGCAGACGGGACTGTTGCGGACACCACCGGAGACGTGCTGGATGTGCTGGTATATGCCTACCCGCGCGACCGCAATACAAATTCAGACAAAACGGCCTTGAACGCCGCCATTGCCAAAGCCGACGCGTTGACGGCCGCAAACTATACGGCCGCTTCCTATGCACCGGTGGAAAAACAGCTTTCCATTGCATCCGCAATGAACAACAGCATCTACTACCTGCAGTCTGAAGTGGATGCGCAAACCGCCGCGCTTTACACAGCCACAGACAATCTGGTTACCATTGCGCAGCAGCAGGCCGTGGATGACTTCATCGCCACAGTGTCCGCCCTGCCTGCAACCATTACACTGCAGGATGCCACATTGGTTTCCAGCCTTGCAGCCACATATGCCGGATTTACCAATGCGCAAAAGACGCTGGTGCCTTCCGCCACACTGCAGGCTCTGCAAACCGCGCAGTCCCAGATACAAGCGCTCGAAAACCCGTCGGCAAGTTCGGCCGTTTCTTCTTCCTCTTCCTCTACTTCCTCCAATGCATCTTCTCTGGTTGTTTCCAACCCCAACACAGGCGAAGGAACGACCGCATTTGTGCCTGCCGCGGTTTTCACGGGCGTGACACTGATGCTGCTTGTGGCCGGATCTAAAAAGCGGCGTAGTTGATGTTTTTGGACCATTTATCCACATAACGTAAACAGGAATACAACAAACAGGACCCGCGGGCAATATGAAAAGCCGCCCGCGGGTCCCGTTTGTTTGCAGACACGTTGACGTTCTATACCCCTTTCACGATCAAGGCCTCTTCGCACAGGGAGATTCTCTTTTTCAGCTTCTTTGATTCCTCCTTCGTCTAAGCAATAAGGAGAGAAAAAAGGGCGCGCCGACAATCGCCGTTAGGATGCCCAGCGGGATTTCAACGGGAAAAACGGTTCGGGCAACGTCGTCCACCGCCAGCAGGAACGTTCCTCCCGCCAGTAAAGACACCGGTAAAAGCAGGCGGAAATCCGGGCCGACCAAAAGCCTTGCCAGATGGGGAATAATCAGCCCCACCCATCCGACCAGACCGGCGACCGCAATCGAAGAAGTCGCGAGCAACGTCGCGCAGAAAAGAAACACAAACCGGAGCACTTGGACATTTATCCCCATCGCCTGTGCTTCCTCTTCCCCAAAGGAAAGCGCATTCATGCGCCATCGCAGCAAATAGATCGGAATAATCCCGATGATAAAAGGAACCAACAGCATGCCCACCTGATCCTTTGTGACGGACGACAGGCCGCCCATCAGCCAGAACGTTATGGCAGGCAGCTTGTTATTGGGGTCGGCAACATATTTGATCATGGACGTAAAGGCAAGAAACAGGCTTTGCACAACCATGCCGGTCAGCACCAGCACGATGACCCCAGAGCGGCCTCTTCCAATAAAGCGGCTGGTCAAAAAGGTGACCAGCACAGCGCCGATACCGAAAAGGAAGGCGAACATCGTCATGCCGCCCGCGCTCATGCCGGTCAGAATCGCAATAGCCGCGCCGAATCCCGCGCCCGCCGAAGCGCCGAGCAAGTCAGGAGACGCCATCGGATTTTTAAAAACCCCCTGATAGGTAGCGCCGGAAGCGGAAAGTGCCGCTCCGACCAATAGCGCGCAGAGAACGCGCGGCAGCCGCACGTCAAGCAATACCGTTTCCACCGGTTTCGACCACGTCCGGGGACATCCAAACAACTTACCGCAAACGATTTGCAGCAACTGGGACAAAAGGGTTGCATACCGTCCGACCGTAAAGGAAAGAAGGAAAACAGCAGCCATCAATCCCACAAGAAAAAGTATCACAAGCAGCGGGGCCTTTTTCCTCGTTTGCTTCGTATCTTCATTTCGCTTTTTCTGCATTTGCGTGATCTGCATGTCAACCTCCCCGCAGACTGGTTCAACCGGCCGCGAATCTGACGGTCGGCTTTTTGTTGACCCGGCAGATTTGTTCAGCTCTTTCACAGAATGCTCCGAATAGCCGTTTCCATCTGGGTCTTCTGCATCATTCCTTCATATTTGCTGCGAACCACACCGCTTTTGTCGATGTAATAAGACTGTGGAATGGATTGAACGCCATAGATATTCGCCGCAGACCCGATCGTATCAAAATAAGCGGGAAAGGTATATGCATGCTGTGCAAGAAACGCTTTGGCCGTGTTGACCGTTTCATCGCGCGTGCCCACCATATCCACCATAACAAACGCTACCTTATCTCCAAACTGCTGATACAGGCTCTGGTAATCCGGCATTTCAGACTGGCAGGGCGGGCACCAGCTCGCCCAAAAATTGAGCACCACCGGCTTGCCACGCAAGGAAGAAAGTCTGATCGTTTTGCCATCTCCGTCCGTCACAGTCATATCCGGCGCAGTCTGTTTCTGCGAAGACGCTCCGCTCTCACCCGCGGGCATGTCCCGGTTTGTCCGGTTCACCAGTTGGCGATAGGCAAACACTGCGCCCAACAGAACGCCCGCTAGAAGTAAAGCGCTAACGATTCCTTTTCTTTTGCTCTTCATCGGTTCCCTCCCATGTTATAAAACGCTGAGCAAGCCAAGCGCCCGGTCAAGCAGACCGAACGCCATCAGCACACCCACTATCATCAATGCAAAGCCGCATACAAGTTGAATTTTCCGCAGATGTTTGCGGATGGCCGTCAACGCGCCGCGCAGGCTGTCTATCAAAACCGCGCACAGCACAAACGGTATGCCCAACCCGGCTGAATAAAGCAGCAGCAGCAGCGTCCCTTTGGCGGCTCCTCCCGCGCTTGCAGCCAGAACGAGTGCGGAGCCAAGAAACACCCCCACGCACGGCATCCAGCTCACAGCAAAAATCAGGCCGAACAGATACGCTGTTCCACCCTCCCACAAACGCTGCTGGGAATGTATTCCTGCCGGACGGCGCATTTTTGCAAACGCGCCGATGTAATCCAGCCCGAATAAAACCCAAACGGCGCCTCCGGTCATATGCACCCAAAAGGCATACCCGCGCAGGAAATGACCAAACACACCTGCCGCCAGCCCCATCAACAGAAAAACCGTCGTAAAGCCCAGCACAAATCCCAGCGCACGAAAAGCCACCTGTTTTTTCCCCGCGCGTGCCTCCGTTGCCTCGCCGCCTGCAAAATAGAAAACATACACGGGCAGCATCGGCAGGATGCAAGGGGACAAAAAGGTCACGATCCCTTCCAAAAACGTCAGCAAGCCGGTCATAACACCCTCCGGTTTCGCCCTGTTCCAACAACATATACCATTATAAAACAAAATGTATCTTGATTATACCGCATCATTGCCACCTGATACAATTCCTATTTTCAAAGATCACCAGAAAAGCACATAAAGGGTGGTCCTTTCACGGTCAAAAACAATTAAAATGATACAATTCAATCCATAACATCATATGCAAAAGTAAATATACCATTGAATTTTGATAATCGACCATGTATACTATAAAACAATACGGATCGTGTCAAAAGGACAAAATGCGGTTGACAGGGAGATTGCACCGTGAGGCAAAAACGGAAATTTTTCTACATATTTTTCACAGTGCTGTGTGGATTGGCGGCGGGCATTTTGTTTTCGGTATCGTCGTCCGTCCTGGCGGCTGGCACAGGCGACAGTTCTTCCGCCGTCTGCAATGCAGAAGTCAACAGCAACGGGGCCTGCGACGGCAGTACCTGTCAGGCCGGATGCTGTAACGGTGAGGCAACCGTCTCCTGCACGACGGCAAACACCGCTTCCAAAAACGATAGCATGGCGGCGGTCGGGCTCGCCGCCGCCATTGGCGTCGCGGCGGCCGCCGTCATTGGCTTTTTTCTGCTCCATCACAAAAAAGTTCGATAAGCACGGGCCGAAAGAAACGGAGAGCGAGATTTGGCGACCACAACTTTGCGCATCGGCGGTATGACCTGTACGCTTTGCAGCGCGGCGATTGAGGCGGGGTTGGAACGGTTGGACGGTGTCGATAAAGCGTCCGTCAGCTTTGCTTCCGAATCCGCGCAGGTGGAGTACGACGACAATCTCGTCAATGAGGAACGGCTTGGGAAAGAAGTGGAACGGCTTGGTTTCTGGGTGGAAGGTGACGAGGAACCACCCGATGCGGAACAGGTTCGCCTGCACCGTCAACTGGCCGTGCTGATTCTTTCGGCGGTTTTAACAGCGCCGACACTGGTCTGTATGGTCGGCTGTTTTAATAAAGCCTGTGTGGTCGCCATCACGCCGGGGATACATCCCTCGTGGATCGATTATTTCTTCTATTACCTGCATGATTGGCGGCTTCAGTTCGCAGTAGCGACACCGGTACAGTTCATCATCGGTGCGCGGTTTTATAAGAGCGCGTTTTTTTCCTTAAAAAACGGCGTGCCGACCATGGATGTGCTGGTTGTGTTTGGTTCGTCCGCAGCGTATTTTTACAGTGTTTATATCGTGGCGTTCCGCTTTCATTCCTATACA
Source organism: Ethanoligenens harbinense YUAN-3 (assembly GCF_000178115.2). NCBI lineage: Bacteria > Bacillati > Bacillota > Clostridia > Eubacteriales > Oscillospiraceae > Ethanoligenens > Ethanoligenens harbinense. Next base: position 1,094,858 of record NC_014828.1, on the reverse strand, counting down.
TACTGTGATGAATATGCTTATCTGGACGCATCGGCCACCATCATCACGTTGGTGCTGCTCGGGCGCTATCTGGAAGCATTGGCGAAAAACCGCGTGACCGCCTCGGTGCGCGCACTGCTGGCTCTAAGGCCAAAAACGGCGCGCGTCCTGCGGAACGGCGAAGGCGTGTTTGTGCCGGTGGATGAACTGATGCACGGCGAAATCGTGGAAGTGCACCCGGGTGAACAGCTGCCCGCCGATGGCGTGCTGGTCTGGGGTGCGTCTTCTGTGGATGAATCCGCCCTGACGGGAGAAAGTCTGCCGGTGGAAAAGGCCGCCGGTTCCGCCGTGTGCGCCGCCACACTCAACCAGTACGGCACCTTCCGCTACCGGGTGGAACAAGCCGGAAAGGATACAAAATTTGCCGGCATCCTGCAGTTTGTGGAAAATGCGCAGGCCAGCAAAGCGCCCGTGCAGCAAATGGTGGATCGCGTGTCGGCATGGTTCGTACCCACCGTCATCGCGGTAGCCACCGCTACCTTTGCCGTCTGGTATTTCGGGATCGACCACATGGCCGCGCTCGACCAGCCCCTTCTCAACGCCATTGCGGTGCTGGTTATTTCCTGCCCGTGCGCGCTGGGATTGGCAACGCCCGCCGCCATGGTGGTGGGGCTGGGGCGCGGCGCGCGCAAAGGCATCCTCATCCGCAGCGGCGAAGCAATGGAAAACCTCGCGCAGATTACGCAGATGGTTTTTGACAAGACCGGCACTCTGACGGAAGGCAAGCCCGAATTGACCGATTTTTTCTCTCTTGCGGGCGCATGGAAAGAGGGGGAGCAAAGCGCGCTGATGCGCCTTGCCGTCGCCTCGGAAAAAGGTTCCGAGCATCCGCTTGGCATAGCAATAGTCGCAGGCGCGACGGTATTTCTGGAAGACCGTTCGGATATTCCACAGGCGGAAAACTGCACCGCCGTCCCCGGCGGGGGCGTGACGGCCACAGTGGAAAGCAAGCATATTTGCCTCGGCACCGCCCGCTTTCTGGAACAGAACGGCGCGCCGGTGCCGGACACCTCCGGATGGGAAGCGCGTTTCAAGGCGGATGGAAAAAGCGTGGTCTTTTTGGCGGTGGAAGGCAGGGCCCGCGCTGCGCTGGCGTTCCGCGACCGCATCCGTAAACATGCGGGATTCGCATTGGAGGAACTGCGCAAGCAGGGGCTTTCGCTCCATCTGCTCACCGGAGACGGCGAAGGCGCGGCGCGCGCCGTCGCCTCTGAACTGCGCATCGACGACTGCCGGGCGCGTCTGCTGCCCGAGGATAAACTGGAAGCGCTGCGCCGTCTGAAAGCGGATGGCTGGACGGCAATGGTGGGCGACGGCATCAACGACGCCCCGGCGCTGGCCACCGCGGATGTAGGCATCGCCATGGGCGGCGGCACCGACATTGCGGTTGAAGCCGGCGGCGTTGTGCTGATGCAGAATGATCTGACTGCGCTGCCGGCTGCGGTGCGCCTGGCGCGCAAGACCATGCGCAAAATCCGACAGAATCTGCTTTGGGCGCTGCTCTACAACACCGTAGCCATTTCCGTTGCCGCCACAGGGCACCTGAGCCCGGAGGCGAGCGCGCTGGCAATGGCATGCAGCTCTGTTTCCGTGCTGCTCAACTCCCTTAGTCTCAGGCACGGGGAGATTTGAGATAGATTGCCGATCATTTACCGATTTGACAACAGGAAGGATGAAAACAATGCAGATCAAAAAAAGATCGACGGGTGTGCAGGTGTTCGAGGGAATCGGCCTGCTGGCCGCGGCGGTGGTCATTGTGTGGCTGCTGCGCAGCACCATGACCGTCAAAACCATGCTGCCCAAGCTGGAAACGGGCGTGGGACTTGGCATTGTACTGGTGTTCGGGCTGCTTACCTCTATTCACTGTGTGGGCATGTGCGGCGGCCTGATGCTGAGCCAATGCGTGAGCACGGAAACGAGTAAAAACAAACCACGGGCACGCGCCGTCATTGCACCGCCGCTGTTCTATAACGTCGGGCGCATCATTTCGTATACCGCCATTGGCGCGGCCGTCGGCGGAATCGGGCAAGCACTCAGTCTTTCCGGTTTTCTCAAGGGCCTGATCCCCATTGTAGGCGGCGTTTTCATGATCCTGCTGGCGCTCAACACTTTGGGGATTTTCCCGGTTCTGCGCCACATCCATTTCGGCCTGCCAAACCGGGCTGTGAAAAAACTGGTGGGCAACAATGCGCAGAACGGCGAGCATGTGCGCACGCGCGGCCCACTGGTGCTGGGCCTGCTGACCGGTCTGATGCCCTGTATGCCGCTGCAGATGGCACAGGCCTTTGCACTGTCCACGCGCAGCGCCGGGATGGGCGCCCTCGTTATGCTGGTCTTCGCGGTGGGCACCGTGCCAGGGCTGTTCGCGCTGGGTTCGCTCAGCTCTTTTGCTAACCGCCGGTTCAGGGCCGTGATGGTGAAACTGAGCGCAGTGGTTATCGTGTTTCTGGGCGTTTTCATGGTCGGGCGCGGCCTGTCGCTCAACGGCATTACCAATCCGTTCGGAACCTCCATGTCTTCCAAAAGCATGTCGAACGTGTCCTCCATGTCCGGCATGGATAAAAACGCAATGCCCTCCATGTCTGCCACTTCCATGCAAATGAAATAAGAGCAACAGAAAAACCGCCGGGCCCGCAAAAGGTTCCGGCGGTTTTTTTGCTGCATTTACTCAGCGTGGGCAAGCATGGCGTCAAGCTGCGCATCGGTCAGGTTATAGTTCAAATAGAGCTTATAAAAATCCTTGGCTTCCTGCCGGATGTCGAGCTTTACTTTATCGGGAAAAAGCAGACTGGACGCCCAGGCCGAGCCAAGCACACGCATGACGGAGGGCGGTTTTCCAAACCACGAAAACGGTGTCTGTGGAATATCATAGACTTTTTTGTCGCGCACGGCGGTGATGCCGCTCCACTGGGTATTCTGCAAAATCCGGCTGTAAATATCCGATTTCTCCGTGCTGTTGAGATTGTATTCGTTCACAAAAATAAAATGCGGGTCCCAGTTCATCAGCTGCTCGATGGAAACAGTGGGCATCCCCATGCCCTGCCCGGCTGCGCCCGTCAGGTTTACCACGTTGTTCAGATGAAGCAGATCGGCTACATCCTGAATGTGCAGGGAGCCGACCGGGTCGGTCTGCAAACCGCCTACGCCTTCGGAAACAAAAATTTTCGGCTGCTGCGCCTCCGGCACGTCTCCGATGGCCGCCGTGATTTTGTCCAGCCGGCTGCGGCTGTCCTGAGCCAGCGTTTCCGCCCGCTTCGAAACGCCCAGCAGATCACCCAGATAGCGGTACACTTTATCAACCAAGTCGATGTTGTAATCCATCAGCAGGACGGGCAGATGCGTCTGTTTCTGAATCTGGTCGGCCATCTGCCTGCCGTTCTCGTCAATAGACCAGAAGCAAAGAATCACATCCGGATGAACTTTTGTGATTTCCTCGATATTCGGCGTTGCGCCGGTACCCATCCAGACACCCAGCGCGGGCAGATTGCGGTATTTTGTGCTAATGTATTGCAGATCTTCGGACGTCAGTCTGAAGTTCCAGCCCGCCAGCTTCTTCGGGGCCAGCGTGTAAACGTCCACGGTGCCGATGGGGTTGGAACAGAACACTTTTCTGATGGTCTTGGGAATGCGCACCCGCCGTCCGCCCATATCCGTGACCACGTGGGTCGCAGTGTCCTGCGCGGTATAATGGTGGGAGCATCCGGTCATGGACAGTGCCAGAACAAATGCCAGCAGACAAAGCGCAACGCGCTTTTGGAGAGTAAGCAAAACAGAGGCCCCTTCCTATGGATATGTAGGAACAGATGAACTTCATAGTTCCTGCTGCGTACGTATCCTGCGTGCAAGCAGTAAAATAAAAAACGGCGCTCCGACGATGGCCGTCAGGATGCTCAATGGAATTTCCGTGGTATTAACATTGCGTGCCACATCGTCCACCAGCAGCAGAAATCCCGCGCCCATCAGGGCGGAAACCGGAAGAAGCGCCCTATAATCCGGCCCTACCAGCGCACGGCCCATGTGGGGGATAATCAGACCGACCCAGCCGACCATCCCCGCCACGGCGACCGACGAAGCCGTCAGCAGCGTGGCCCCCACGGTCACGCACAGCCGTACGCGCGCCGCATTCACCCCCAGCGCCATTGCTTCCTCATCCCCAAACGTCAAAAGGTTGAGCTGCCACCGCTGCAAAAACAGGATGCCCCCGCCAAGGCAAAACGGCAGGAACAGCAGCCAGACTTCACGGAACGATACATTTGCCAGCCCGCCCATCAGCCAGAACGCGATCTCCGGCATTTTGCTGTTGGGATCGGACAGATAGGTTGCTCCGGCGGTAAAGGCAGCAAACAGACTTCCGACGACACTGCCGGTCAGCAGGACGGAAAGCAGATCACCCCGGCCTCCGGCCGCCAGCGAAATGACGTAGGTGATGACAACCGCCGCAATGCCCATCAAAAAAGCAGAAAGCTCCATCCCCAGCGCGCTGAAAGACAACAGGATGCCAAGAACCGCTCCGAACGCGGCGCCGGAAGACGCGCCGAGCAGATCGGGCGATACCATAGGGTTGTTGAAAATGCCCTGATACGCTCCACCGGCCATCGAAAGCCCCGCACCGATAAACAGCGCGGCCAGAATGCGCGGCAGACGCACGTCGAAAAACACATACCCCGCGTCGCTGGCGGCACCTGCCAGCCGCTCCCGCAACAGCCAAACGAAATCGCCCGGCCAGATGGAAAACCGACCCATGCAAAGAGAGACGGCAAGCAAGACGGCCACCGCCACGCCCAGCCCGACCATCCAAAACAGAGGGGACTTTTTTCCCGCATGACACCATCCGCGGGACTCACCACACTTCAATTTGCCCCCTCCTTTCCATCTGGCCGCGGAAGATTCAGCCATAACGCATACAGGAAATAACACCATTTTAACAAACAATTCGTTTAGATGCAATCATCCGACATAAATCATGAAATAAATTCGATTTATGTCCTGTCAAAACACATCAATATGTAGTATAATGTCAAAAAGATATACCGTTTTGACAAATTTCAGACAGGACGAGGGTTTTGAATGCGTAATTACCGGCTGCGTGGCTGCTGCATACTGGCAGCTGCTTTCCTTTTCCTTTTTTCAGGCAGGGCGAGCGCGGAAACACCGATTGTCCTTCCCGTGAAAAAGAGCATCACCGTGGACGCAGGTCTTTCCCAGACGGAGGCGCTGCGGGCCTCGCCGTCCTCTGCCGCGCTTGGCGTTGACTGCGGCATGGCGGATATGTGCGGCATCGACCCCTGCACCTGCGGCAGCCCGGATGCGTGGGGCCACTGTGCCTGCAACGGCACCAAAAAGACACCGGTCTCCTATCTGATTACGGTCAGCAATCCGTCTGTGGCCCGTGTTTCGGTAGCAAACGGCACCCTGATCGTGAAAGGCCTTTCCGCAGGGCATACGGATGTGCGCGTCACAGCGCGTTTGAAACATTATGCGGATGCCGTGCAGACCGTGCGCGTTACCGTGCAGCCGCCCTATTACCTGTTCTGGCTGATTCCCGGCGTTGTAGTCGCGGCAGCCGCGGCGTTTTTCTTCCTGCGGCTGCAGAAAAAACGGAAAATGAAAAATTGAAAAGGCAGGTGTCTCTAAAATGCCCCCCCATACCGTTCACCGGACACTGCGCCGTATCCTTACGGTGCTTTTTGTTTTTCTTCTTCCCTTTACGCTGACCGCTTGCGGACCGATGGCGAAAACAGGTTCCGATTCTCCAAACATCATCAGCCGGCATGTTTCCGTATCAAGCGGCAACGGCAGAGAAGCATCGCAAAAAGTCACAATCACCCTTACTTTTGACCGAGCCATTTGCGTCAACCAAGACGTGAACCGTCAGCTTTCCGTCACCCTCAACGGCAAAGCGCCCGATTCCAAGACCATGCAATGTACGGTGGCGGCGGACAAGTCGGACAACAGACGGTTGATCTTTACCCTGTCCGCTCTCTCCGGCGATACCGACCCAACCAAAGGAGCATATTTTGCCGTATACGAGGGGAATCTTGTGATCGCGGCAAAAAGCGGTGCATCCGTTCCAGCCGTTACCGATCTTAAAGGGAAATACGCCGCAAAATGGCCGAACATCCACGTGCAGATTCCATCCGGCGTAGCGCTCACGCAGGTTGCCGCTGTAAAAGGCAGCGCCACAGCATCCGCGCAGACGGCTGTGCGTGTTACCTCCATTGGAGTGATACGCGCCATGACCTGGGTGCAGTTTCTGGAAAACGGGCAGCCGGTCATGCAGAAGGGATACAAAAAGGGCGGTTTTTCCTATATCAACGACGGCTCGTTTCCCGTCCACGACCACGAACTGTTCCAAATGGACGCTGAAGATTATGCCAAAGAAATCGCTGAGAGCCTCGAAAGCTATTTCGGCAAAGGCACACCAACAGCAGGCCGATTTATTTTTTCATCAAGTAAAGACACCGTGACCATCAGAGCTAACACTCAAACAGACGGCCAGACGCTCTCGCTGCAAATCTTCAATCACATGGACGATTGATCCGAAAACAACGAGAAAGAAGCGGCGGCGCTTAAAGCGGGAACCGGCAAACAACGATCTGCGTATAAACTGTTGCCGGGAGGCCTGTACATTTTTGTAACCGACCCGTGCGCATTCAGTTTATTACAACGCTCCGGATTTTTTTCGGTGCACCCGCCAAAGGCAGAAATTTGTATACATATGTGTCGCTGCCCTGGAGTTTGACCGCCGCGAGGTAGCCGCCGCGGCTCATGTAATAATCGTTCTGTAGCAGCGGTATCAGTTCTCCAATCTGATCAGGGGCGTCCACGACATAGTTTTTACCGAAGTCTTTTTGCAGAATAAAACTTCCGGCGTTGTCCGCCGTGTAAGCCATAAAATACTGACCCTCCGGCGCGGCGGCACGGTCCTTGCTCACATAAGGGTTATACTTCATCAACGTGATGCTCTCGGCCGCACCGTCAAAAGAAAGCGCCTTAGTAAGGCCGTTATCGTTCAGAAATTTCAGCGTATTCGTAAACGCACTGGTAAGATAGACCTCGGCATTTTCCAGATTATATGCATAGGTTTTCGTGTCGCTGTTGCCCGTCTGCGAAAACATCAGTACCCCCAGCGCCGGTTTGGACGGGAAATACCGGTCATTGAGCGGCTGCGCAGCTACATCGGCCGCGAGCGCTTGCAGCAGCGCTGTACGTTTATCCGCACTGAGCGTCAAAAGCTGCGGGTTGGTGTACCAGTTGTTGCTGAGATATATGGAACCGCCGCGGTAAGCACCCGCCGCCCAATAGGCGTCCCCGGTGTTTCCGGTGATGATGTTCTGCTCCAGACGCTTCACAGCCTGCGTGTTCTCCAGCGTCAGCATAGATTCAAGTGTGGAAAAGGTGGAACGATCGTAGTAGCGCACCAGCGTAGAGCCGCTTTTCAGTGTATATTGCACCATAATATCGTACGGCACAGCGGTTTTTTCAAAGTCATTCTGATTCAGTTCCAGCGCGGGTTTCCCTGCCGCTATGAGCGTTTTGTGCAACAAAACGAGCAGCGAAAGGTCGGACGCATCGGTCAGTTTTACCTGTTGAGCAATGTAGTAGCCGTTCGCACCACTGCTGCCCTGCGTGCCGTCGCCTGTGATGTAATTGGGCGATCCGACATAGCTGATGGTCGCGCTGGCGATGTCGTCTGCGTTCGGCACACGCGCGCTGTAGCCCAGAAAACCGGTGCCGAGCAGCGCAACGCCGGCATAAGTCGCCGCAAGCCCTGCCGCCAGCACTGTGATGTTCTGTCGGCCCGCCTTCTTTCCGCGCGAGGTCAGCACGGCAAACGCGAGCCACACCGCAACAAATCCCGCCGTGGCCGCGATAAACGCAACGAACACATTCAGCGCCGCCAGCACGTCGAACAGCAGTGTATACAGGAAGAAAGCCAGCGTAAGCGTCAGCACAATGTTCATGCCGTGCGACATGCCCCTGACGCCGGCAATCTCGTTTTTACGCCGTTGCAGCGCGAACGCAGCCAATTCCGCCAGTATGACCGCACCGATAAACCACAGCACCACCGCCAGCGGCCGGATGGCCGGCAGCGTCTCCCCGGTCGTGGTGGCATAAAAAGCGGAATAGGTCATCGAATTGTGATAGAAAAACAGCGCGGGGTTGAATGCCGCAAACTGTGTCAGCAGGCTGGATGCGGCCAACCCGGTACCGGTGCGCAGCAGCACGCCCGACGCGCTGCCAAACAGCAGGTGACGCATCAGCGCGCCCACGCCGTACAATGCCGCCGACGGGATGGCAAGCAGGCAGGCGGAAAACACGGCCGCTTCAAGCAGCGTGCCCGCCAGCACGCACCCGATACCTGCCACGAACAGCGACACCAGTCCCAGCACGAGGTAACCGCACAGCAGATAGAAAAACGACCCGAAGATAGAGGTCGTGTATCCCAGCGCCGCCAGGTTGAGCAACAGTGAGACGGCTAACGGCACGCCCACGCCGATGAGCAGCATCAGACAGCCCGCGCCCAGCCGCGCCGCCAGCAGGCGCATACGGGTGATGCCCAGTGAAAAATAGGCAACCGTCTGCCGCCTGTCGTGCAGAAAGCGCAGCAGCGCTATGCCGAGCAGCAGGCCATACACCAGCACCGCGCCGGTAATCACCGGGCCGAAGGACGCATCGAAAAAACGATATTTGAGCTGGTCGTGTGTATAGTCCACGTTGAAAATGGAGCTGCTCGGCATACCCGCCGTGGAAACCGGGAACAGGATGATGAAAACCACCAGTCCTATGATCGGCAGAAGCAAGTTGCGCGTCCAGGTCTCGCGCCACGCATGCCGCAGAATGGGCCGGCGGTCAAAAGAGGTCGGTGAAAGCATCTTCCTGCCCCTCCCGTTGTTCCATAAAAAATTCTTCCAATGTCATGGGCATCCGTTCCAATACCGTCAGTCCCAGCGGGTCGAGCGTTTTATGAACAGCGGCCTCGTTCCCCTCACATAAAAACGAGAACCCGTCGTCCTCCTTCGCCAGCAGGGAAAGGTGCAGCGCCCCCAGCGCTTCCAGTGTAACGTCAGGGCCAAACTGCGCGCGGTATTTACTGCGGCTGCGTTTCATGGCCTCGATGGAATCGTTGAAATAAAACACATGGTCTTTGATGATGCCAAGATGGTCGACAAGGTTCTCCAGTTCGCGCAGATTATGCGATGCGACGATGACAACCGCCCCCTTCTCCCGCGCATATTCCTTTAAAATGCGCGCAAGCAGGCGGCGTTTGGCAAGGTCGAGCCCGTCGAATGCTTCGTCGAGCAGCAAAGTGTGCGGATGCGCGGCCAGCGCCAGCACCATGCCGGCCTGCCGATGCATGCCCTTCGAATACCCGTTTATGCGCGCGGCAGGGTCCAGCTCAAACAGTGCGGTGATCTTCTCGAACGTTTTTTCGCTCCAGGCGGGATAATAGCCGCGATAGAACTTCGCCATCTCTTTCAGCGTGGACTGCGGCAGGAAGTACATATCGTCGGACAGCAGAAACACTCCACTTTTTAGACGTTCATTTTCGTAAATATTCTCGCCGTTCACCAATACGCGACCGGCATCGGCCCGGTAAACGCCCGCGATGGTTTTGAGGAGAGTGGTCTTACCCGCCCCGTTGAAACCCACCAGCCCATAGATGCATCCGTCTTCGATGGTACCGTCTAAATTTTTGACCGCAGTGAAATCCGCGTATTTTTTCGTCAGGTGCTCAAGCGTGACCATGTGCTTCCCCCTTAACAGAATGCAGATGTAAATTGGAACAAATGATGAAAAAACTTGTCACTGCGCGCCGCATTGTCATAAACAATCCGCTCCTGTTCCGATGCGGGAAGCTCGTTTGCCGCGGCGCGGTTTGGCCGCCCGGCGCAGCGTCCGTGAAAGACGGCACCACACGCCGCAAAATCGAACTCGACAGACTTTAGGTCAACGCACCACCTGCTACAAGCCAGCCTTAACCGTACATGATTCGAGGCAGCATTTTCGGCAAATTCGCCACAATACAGCGTTGTCTTCGGTCGGAATACAGCAAACAGTCCTTCCTCATCCGCTTTGTCTGACAACAAATTTACGCGCAACTTGCCTCTCGTCTCATTTGTAGATACGCATTAAAAAAGCTTGTCCTTTTCATGTCCGCTACCCTCTGCCGCGGCCTTGGATGCCGACGGCCTGTCCATCGGTCTGTGCAGCAGATGCGCTACCGTCTCAGGCAGCACGCCGCCGCGGCGGACGTGAACATACAAAAGCAAAGCGCCGGCTGCCAGCACCGCTAAAACGATCAGCAGAACCGTCAGCCAGACCGGAAAGCCCGATGACGAGCCAACCGCCCGTGCGGAGAAGAAATACGTCGAGCAATGGGTAATATCCACTGTGGCATAGCCGTTGACGACCTTTACGTCTTTGGAAATAAGCGAAAACGCATGCTTGGCCGGGTCGTAGTAATAAAAATACAGCGTCTGGCCATCCCGGAACATGCTGCTGACACAGATGTTCAACTCTGCTTTGCCGGGCAGCTCACCATGATACGCAAAGGAAAGATCAAACAGGTCACCCAGGCCGCTTTGCTTTTCAATCGCCGTCTTCTCTTTGCTGGAAAAAGAAATGCCCATATTGAGATCGGCCGGATTTTTTATGTCGGTGCCCTTAAACGACCACGAATACTGCACATTACCCGCGGCATCCTTTTTCTGAAACGTTACGCTTTTATCGGTACCCATGATCTTTTCCAGTTCCGCTTTTCCGGTGATGTTGTTTTCCGGAAGCTGGATAATGTCAAAAGAGCCCAAACCACCGTCCGCAGAGATCTGGCAAGCGCCCGAAACATCCGACGAAGACGAGACCGCGGAGCTCGCGGTCAAAGAAGAAGCCGCACCGGAGCTTGCCGCGGATGAACCGGACACGCCCGCAGAGGAGGAACCAGCCGAAGCGCCCGTCGAACCGCCGGTTTTACTGCCGCTGCCCGCAGTCGTGCTTGCCGGACTGCCACTTGTCCCTGTGGAACTTCCGGCAGAACCAACTGTGGAGCCGCCTGCGGAGCCACCTGACGATCCTCCGGTCGAGGCGCCCGTTGAACCGCCCGCGGACCCGCCGTTCGAATCACCCGCCGCCGTAACGGTTACCCGAATCGCCTGCCTGTCGGAACTGGTGTATTCCCGCAGACTGCCTTGTGCGTAAATGGTGGTCGTACCCGGCGAAACACCGGTGACGGAAATGACGCCGTTTGTATATTTCGCCATCGCAATGGAGGCATTCGCGGAAGTCAATGTGACCGTGGCGGGATAATTGTGGTAATCAGCCCCCATACAGATGCACTGACCGTTTGCATCCGCGCAGGTAGGGCCGCATGTCTGTGGGCACTGCGCCATACCGCAGCCTTGCGTTTCATTGGCCGAGGCGGGGCTCATGGTCGCAGAGACCGAACAGTTATCGCCGGGTGCAACGGTAACGTTCGTCTCTCCCAGCGAAAGCGACACGGTTCCCTGATTATAATAGGCCAGGGCCGGAAGACCGGCAAACGCGCACAGAAACAATCCGATAACAGCCATGGAAACGAGCTTGGCAGCCCGCTTATTCTTCATGCTTGTTTTCATGTCAATCCCCCCACTTGCTGATCTGTTTTACATGGATGCGTAACAGCCGCCGTAAAAACGAAGCGGTTTTGTTTGGATTTGTTCATAACAAAACGGATATTCATATATTTTGTCATTTATCATAATACAAATCATTAGAAATTTCAATACAATTATCAAATTATAATTAATTATGTTGATTTTAGCATTTAAACATATGGTCGTTTTCGAAACGTTTCATGAAATTTCCGCAACAACATTTGCCGCCGGTATGACACCGGCGGCAAATGTTGTGACAATAATTTTTCAGCGAAGCACGAAAACCACATGCAGACAAAATTGGGAGTCCCAGCACATGACGCCCTTCCCAACAGGCAGTCCCGTACCTTATACCGTTCTCCCATAAAAAAGGAAACCAGACCCACAAGGAAGTTTTCATCCCGCAAGAACGGGGCTGAAAGCAGGCTGCCCGCTTCCTCCGGCGGAGAGGGCACCGGAAAATCCACCGCGAAGGTTGTCTCTGTTATTTAGAGCCTGTCCACAAACGATCCGAGACAGCATCTGCGGACAGGTCCTTGGCGGGAAAAGCATATCACACGTTGGGGCTGTAATAGACCTGAAGCGACAAAGTATCGCCCGATGTATAGGTGCCTGCGTTCTGCGTGACGGTCAGCACACCGCCTGTATAGCTGATGGTGTAGTTGCCAAAGCCGGTGTATCCGCTCGTCATGGCGCTGTAGATTTTGGACATATAGTAATCGTTGGTGCTGTTTTCAAAATCGTGGCAATGAAGGGCAAAGCTTCCGGTCACCCCGCTAAGCACCGGCCATGCATTCATAGCCGGGTTGGTAGAGGTAACGGGAACATACGTGGTCGTACCGCCGTTGGCCACCGCAAGGCGCAGCCAGCTGATGCCGCGCACGGCGGCGTAACTGCCGCAGTTGTAACTGACGGAGGCCGGAGTCGAGGACGTTGCGGACGATGAGCTGACCGTGTTCAGTTCAAAGCCGGTTTTCACAACAAGATTGGAAAGGTCAAGGCCCCAATAGGCTGATTCACCATTCGAGGTAGTAGTGATACCGTCCAGCGTCTTATCGCTGTTGACCGGTGTGATGCTGACCTTGCCGGTCTTGATGGCAAAGAAATTGCCGCTCATGCTGCTGCCGGGATAGACATCGATCGACGCATTCGCGTACAGGACGATGTCCGCCTTGGAGGAAGACGACGGGTCCGCGACGACTTTGTAGAGCACCGGGTCGCTCGCTGTGTTATTGGCAAGCGTGGCACCGTTGAGCGCAACTGTAAAATCCGAATTGGCATAAGTTGTGTCTACTGTTACCGCCTGATCGAACGTAACGGCGATGGTCTCGGTCTGGGAATTGTCGTAAGTATTCATGTTGCTGTTGTAAGTGGAGGCGGGCGTGATGGTGTACGATCCGGTGGTCACGGCGTAACTGGCCGCGCTGGCCTTCAGCGCACTGCCCGAGGCAAACACCAAGGCGACAATGCAAACGGAGAGGGCGGCGGAAAGCGGTTTTCTGGTTTTTGCGATTTCCATGGGAATCTCCTTTCTCTGATGAGCCTTCACCCATCGACGGCGTTTTCAACGGCGTTTGGGTTGTATCGGGAAGCTGCTTGAATATGGCAAGGGCCGACCGCCGGGCGGCAGGCCTCTTAGCCGCGATTATGGGAGAAAGATGAATAATATGGTCTTTTATGTATTTTATTCCCACATCATTCTAATCCAAAAATATCCACAAGTCAATATAACTTGATAAAAAATATTATAAATTTTTATTATTATAAATAATATAACATTATATTGTAAAATGTATATTTACATTCCTTGAATTTTTATGATGAAGATGCTATAATGCTGTAAAATCAGCGGCTATTTGCAAGATCTGCTTTAGCATATTCGAAAAGAATCGTTACATTACAAAGCGTAATGAAATCAGGAGGGATTGTCAGAATGAAAAAGGCGCACTGCGGCATCTTAAAAAAAGCGCTGGCGGGCACACTGGCCGCGTCCATGATCGGCCTGCTGCCCATGACCGCTCTGGCGGACAGCTCCGGCGGCTATGGAAGCAACTGGCCGCTGCTTACCAGCGCGACCACAATGGGCAGCTCGAACACAGACTTCTACAACGCCGTCGCCCCCGCTCCCGGCGGCTGCATTGCCGTGGGATTTGAATCGGCAAGCGACGGCGACTGGGCGTCGTACAACCTCGCGGGAGGCGGCGTGATCGTGGGCTATACGGGCAGTGGCAGTTCCGCCAAGGTCTCATGGGTCAAGTCGCTTGTTACTACCGAAACTTTTACCACAACCAAATTTAGCACAGGGGCAGTACGCACAATCACCACCAACTATCTTTTCAACTTTAACGACATCTGCCGGCTCGCAGACGGCAGTTATATCGTCGTTGGAGACGACATGGCCCCTTCCATTTCCGATTCCACAAGCACAACCACATCGCTCAAAAGGCAAACCACTTACACCACCACCGACAACACCGGCAACAGCTACACCATTCGCAACTACCATGACGCAAGCGTCGATGGGAATGAGGGTGTTCTCCTCCATCTCGACGCTTCCGGCAAGATTCTGGACATTCAGGCGGTTGGCGGTTCGGGGGACGACCAGATCAAGACCGTTTCCGCCACCAGCGACGGCGGCTTTGTCGTTTCGGGCGCCACCACCTCCACGGACGGCGATTTTACCGGTGTCAATACCGCGTCCACCAAAGAATCTTTTGTCGGCAAATTCGGCTCCGACCTGTCCAAAGACTGGGTAAAATGCTATGACGGGATGGAGATCAACAGCGCCAGACCGGCCGTGGGCGGCGGCTACGTCCTCTCGGGAGATTCCAGCTATGGCACGGCCAGCCTGACGGACACGAGCGGGCATGCAACCACAATGTACGATACCAAAGGTGACGCCGTCGTCTGCAAGGCCGACGCGAAAGGAAATCTGGACTGGATCGCGCACGCGGGCGGAACCGCTGCCGACTACTTCAACAACACCATCCCCACCAGCGACGGCGGTTGCCTTGCCGTGGGGGTTTCCCAATCCGACGACCACGACATGGCCGACAGCGCGGGCAACAGCCTGAAAAAATCAATAGGCGAAAGCAGCTTTCCCGGGCAGGATGCCATTATCGCCAAATACGCCGCGGACGGCACCCGGGAGTGGTTCAAAAACTATGCCGGCACCGCCTGGTTTAACGCGTTCTATTCCGCCGTGCAGAATAACGACGGCAGTTATCTGGTTTATGGAGGCACCTCCGCTTCCACCGGCGCGGATATCGCAAGCGCGGATACCTCCCCGAACGGCGGCAAGGATTTCTGGTTTCTTTCCATTTCGCCTTCCGGTGCGCTGGAAAAGAGCGCTCTCCTGGGCGGCTCGGTAGATGAACAAGTAAAGAATTCGGACGGAGCGAATGCCCTGATCGACACCGGTACGCAGTATATGGCGGTGGGGATGACCTCTTCGGCGGACGGCCTTTTTACTAAAAATGAAGGTGTCGACGACGCCGCTCTCATGTTTCTAAACTATGACTATGATGGCGACGGCGTGCCCAACAATCTGGACTATTACCCCAACGACGCCACAAAGAGCCTTCCCCCGGCGGGAGCGCTCGACCCCGCCTCCACGGCTGCCAAAACGATCGGCGACGGCAGCACGAATACGGTTTCCGCCTCCGCCGACTCGCTGCTTACGGGCGACAACGGCGCGCAGTTGACCGCGAACCAGAACATCGCACTCAGGATCTCCGGTGCCACATTCAACGTGCCGGCCGGGCTTTTGAGCTATCTGATGCGGAACAACGGCGTCAGCAGCGTAACCCTCGGCGCCAAACTATCCGACGCCTCCGTTTCTCTCCAGGACGACGAAACGCTTATCGGCTCGTTTGAATTATCCATGACAGACAGCGCGGGCAACGCCCTGACGAACGACGACTTCGGCGGCAATGTGCAGGTATCATTCACCTTTCCGGCTTCGGAAGCCTCCAATTTTAATTCGGATAAAGTCACGACGCTCTACCATATCAAACCCGATGGCACGCGGGAACCAATCACGGGCGCGACCTTTACAAAAAACGCGGACGGTTCGCTGACCGTCACGTTCTTGACCAGCCACTGTTCCTCCTATGCGGTCGTGCAGACAGCAGATACGGCTAATAATGGCTCCACTGGCGGCTCCGGTACTACCGGCAGCACCGGCACAACCGGAACAACGACGGCCAGCACATCCTCCGCCGCCTCTACTCCTTCCATTGTCAGCAATCCGAAAACTGGTGATCCAGACGGTGGCGTGGGCTGTCACACAGCAAACGCACAGGCTAACCCGGCGCTGTGCATTCTGCTTGGCCTGCTTGGTATGAGCGCAATCGGAACTGCGTCTGTGGCATTCTTCCGCCGCCGGCACGGTTGATCTCAGAAACGTTTTGCAAATTTCGTTTTAGCAGAGCACAAAAGGCCACAGACACTGTTTTGCTTTGGTCTGCGGCCTTTTTGTCTGATTGTGGAACGGAAGCCATTGCAACAGCCCACCTAAACGTTTGATGCACCGCCTGAGCAAAGAAAGAACGTCGTTTTAGGTTTTCGCAAACAGCTTGAATCTTTTTCCCGTTTTCCTTTTCGATTACAAAAAATCAACAGCCCAGCTACAGTCAAAGTGACAGGAATATGCTGGCATGCTATAATTGTGTTAAAATCAGCGCGATGCTGTTCAAAGGAGGATAAAATGAATAAAGTTACACTGACCATTGATGGCATGATGTGTATGGGATGTAAGGGTAAAGTGGAAAAAGCACTGGAAGGTCTGAAAGGCGTTCATACCTACACGGTTGACCTATCGAACGGTAAGGCTTCTGTTGAATATGACTCCTCTCTGGTGACGCCCGATGTAATGAAAGTGGCAATTGAAGACAAAGGATTTTCCGTAATGTCCGTCGCGTGAAAAAGCGGACATACCGGTTTTCGAACAAGCCGCCTGCCATCGGATTCGTAAAGATGTTCGTATTTTGTTTGGACGAAACATTTGCCGGACATCGGGTCAAAACACAGCCGCATCTTCATACGATACGTCTCCGGTGCCTTGCATGGTTTGGGATTTTTGCCACACTCTGTAGCAAAAGAAAATGCTTCGCAAATCAAAACCACCAGTTTATAAACTGGTGGTTTTGATTTATGGATTAAAATCTGTGCGCAAAGCGTTTTAAGATAATGGAAATAGAGCCGATAACAACTTATAGAAACAGAAGAATAAGATCAGGTTTCATAATCTTGGAAAACCCACGACCGTTGTCCATCCACCCAAATGTGCGCTCTATACAGCAATCACAGCATCCATATGAATGCGCCCGTTTCTGTATATATACAGTATGGCACAAGATCTGCCACACAATGAAAATTTCCGATTTGTTTCGCGCGGCCATATGCATCCTATGCCCGCCTACAAGCAGATGTATTTTGCACTTTTCAACGCCGTCGCAATCACCCATTGACCAGCTCCAGGATGCCCAAAAGAAGGGATAAGGTAGATTGACAACGACGGTACACCATTGACTATTCCGCCTCCATCAAAAGATAAAAACGAAAGATACAGGATAAACGTCTTTTTCGGCCTTTCGCACCATGTTCGCCGTTCCGGCTCCTGCCGTCTGTTCCGGTCTGCGACTTTATCCGACTGTCGGGAAAGCCGTTCCATATCGGTTTAAGATATATGCTCCCTCCCTTGTAATTTCCACATTAAGGAAATATACCTTAAAATCAATATAGGCTATTCCCTTATTACATCATAAGCATAGAGGTGTTTACAATGTTTGAACAGATTCGTAACATGCAAGAGGATCGGGATTTGACACAAACACAGAGGTCTTCTTATCTGAATATCCATCAAACCGCATATTCCGACTGCGAAATCGGAAATTTGAACATTCCACTCCTGTGTTGATGAAAATAGCAGGTCTATTTGATACCAGCATTGATTATCTGGTCGGAAAAACCGATGAACGGAAACTCTACCCCAAATCCAAATGAACCCGACGGGTTTACCGTTCTTCCTGATTGTCTTTCAGTTTAAACAAAAAAATGATTGCGGCCGCCCCGGTCAGGCATATAGGGTGTTCTATGCTTTAGTCGTTGTAGCGCAAACGGTCTGGCGATTCATAGAGCCTCTCCCCCGCTTGTGTGCGAATATACTTGAAATTTGCGGAGATGTCCGTTTTCCCGCGAATTCTACTTTGTATTATAGTCGCCTTTGAAGATGACCGCAAACCGATTTTGCAAGATCAGTCGTCTTGCTTGATTGAACAGTCCCCATTTTTCATAGATTTGCAAAAATGATCAAGACAGCGCCATCCCATCGGGATATAATGAAATCATCGAATTGCATCGGAGGTGTCAGCGGATGAAACCAGAGTCTATGATTCAACAGGCACTGGATTATATTGAAAACCATTTGTCAGAAAACATCGGGCTGGACGAACTTGCACGGTATGTCTGCATGTCAAAATCCTCTTTTCACAGGCTGTTTCATCAAACGGTGGGTGAACCGGTCTATCAATACGTCCGCAGGCGTCGGATGGAATGCGCGGCTGACCGGCTGATTCAGACAAACCAGCCAATCATAGAAATCGCGTTAACCTGCCGGTATTCCTCGCAAGAGGCTTTTTCACGAGCGTTTCAACGGATTTACGCGCTTCCGCCGGGAAAATACCGGCGGCTGTTCGCAACCAAAAATCGGACTGTTATCCACCTGTGCACGCACACGCGCAGGTCGGCCCGGATGGCTGCCTGAACATGTTGATGGAGGAAACGATGAGCAATCTGATACCTGTTGTGATTGAACAAACGAACCATGGGGAACGATCTTACGATATTTTTTCGCGTTTACTGAATGATCGCATCGTGATGTTGAATGAACCTGTTTCAAGTGAGTCAGCCAGTCTGATCGTTGCGCAGATGCTGTTTCTGGAATCAGCCGACTGCGACAAAGATATCCAGTTTTATATCAATAGTCCCGGAGGTTCCGTTACGGATGCGTTTGCGATCCTCGATACGATGAATTATATCAAATGCGACGTTTCCACGATCTGCATCGGTATGGCGGCGAGCGCGGCATCTTTACTGCTTGTTGCGGGCACAAAAGGCAAACGATTTGCCCTGTGCAACAGTGAAGTCCTGATCCATCAGCCGTCTATCTCCGGCGGACTGCAGGGACAGGCGACGGAAATCAAAATTCACAGTGACTGGATGGACAAAACCAAACAGAAACTCAATCGGATATTCAGCGATCTCACAGGGCAGCCCTTGGAAACAATCGAACACGATATGGAACGTGACCATTATATGACGGCCGAAGGCGCCAAGGATTACGGCATCGTGGATGATATACTCACGCACCGCTGATAAGAGATATCCGCCAATTGGATCACCGCCGGTTTTTTCGGCGGTGGTTCTGTTTTTACTCTTTCACCGGATTTGCAAGTATGTTTAGGCGTGCGTCGCACGCGCGCGAGCAAAAAGCATTTTCCGCATACTTTGCATTGCTGAATATACAGTTTTCAGTCGCGCAGATTTATCCCATTATGTAGCCGGTCAATGCACTCATTCCAGATTTTATATTCAGCATATGCATATCAAAGGCGATACACCAAATTGACCCGGCGAATCAGCTTGTCCGCACTGTAATCCTGCTAAGAACACTCCACTATTCTTTCCGTGTTTGGGTAGCAAGATATTGTTTGACAGGATCGCTCCGCGCATGCTATTTGTATAAAAAATCCTGCGCCGGTCAGGCATGCCTTCACCGGTCAAAAATTTTCTGGCAGCTTTCTTTCAGAACATCCATATTTTGCGTCAGAAGGTTCGCTGGATAACAAATATTCTCCTTCATTTACGTTCACGATTCTTTTCGATGATGTACTGCTTATATCCACCCGACAGGTTATACACGTTCCTGAACCCGTTATTGATTAGAATGTTCTGCGCTGCATTACCCGATACACCTTTGTTGCAGTGGACAACGATCAGATCATCCTTGTGAAAGCCGGCAAGTTCGGAACGTATCTTTTGCAGCGGGATATGAAGCGAGCCCTCTATAAACCCCCTGTCTCTGTCCTTTTTATTTCTGACATCGATAATCGTGATCTTTTCCCCGGCCTGTTCTCTTTCAATCAGCTCATGTGTCGTCATAATCCTGCGCCCGCGATTCAGTGCGTTATCCAGTATCATGCCGGTATAAAGCACAGGGTCTTTAGTGGTCGCAAACGGTGGTGCATAGGCAAGGTCAAGATGAAAGAGATCGCCAGCCCTTGCGCCGTAGGTGATCGCCGTCACAAAAACGTCGATCCGCTTGTCAACCCCTTCGCCGCCCACGATTTGAACGCCCAGCAGTTTCTCGGTCTTCCGGTCTGCAACCGCCTTGATGGTCATTTCGGCGGAACCGGGGTAATAATCGGGCACGTTTGGCTTGATATTATGGATGACTTCAATGTCATAACCGAACTTCCGGGCCTCTTTTTCCGTCAGGCCGGTCATGGCAACGGAAAGACCGAATACTTTGAAAATGCCCGTTCCAAGCACACCTCTGAATTTCAGGCTGCCGCCGGTGATGACGTCCCCGGCGATACGTCCCATCTTGTTGGCCGTGGAACCCATCGGACGGTACATGGGGCTGCCTGTCACAAGAGAATAGACCTGTGCGCAATCGCCCACGGCATAAACATCGGGAAGGTTGGTCTGCATCCGGTTATCAACCTCAATGGCTCCGGTAATGCCCAGCTTCACGCCCATTGTTTTTGCGAGTTCTACTTCGGGTTTAATGCCGGCAGACCATATAAACAAGTCTGCCGGGATAGGCTCATGCCCCTCGACCATTACCGTCCGGGCCATCCCGTTACTATGCTGAAAACCGGTGACTTTAGCCGATGTCAGAACGTCAATGCCCTTCCCGGTCATGTATTTTTGCAGAATCGCGGCCATTTCGTCGTCCATCAGCGGCATGACATGACTGCTCAATTCAAGGATGGTTACCCCCATCTGCCGCTCTTTCAAGGCCACTGCCATTTCAAGGCCGATATATCCGCCACCGATGATGAGGGCTTTTTTTGCCGGATGCTCGGCAATGCAGGCGTCCACATCCACCGCGTTTTGCGGATTCTTGACGGTAAAGACGTTCCTGCTGCCGATACCGTCAAGCTGCGGCTTGAAGGGCTTTGAACCCGTCGCCCAAACCAGCCTGTCGTACGTATCCGTAAATTCTTCACCCGATATAAGGTTTCGCACACATAGGGTTTTCTGAGCGGAGTCAACCGTCAATACCTCGCAGCCCGTCTTTATCTCGACGTTGTACCGTTCCTTAAACCATCGCGCATCCCTAGGCGTCAGCTTGCCGATGTCGGAAGTTTCCCCACCCACAAAGTACGGCAGCCCGCACCCCGAATAGGATATGTAGCTGTCTTTTTCATAGATGGTGATTTGTGCGTCCTCGGTATTTCTTCTGGCCTTGGCCGCCGCCGATGTTCCCGCCGCGACGGAACCGACGATTACGATTTTCATTTTGATCCCCCATCTTTTTTCGGCAGTCCGTTTTCATCAAAGCATTTGCCTTTCAAATAGAGCGCGAGCCGCACAAGCAGGATCATGACCGGCACCTCGATCAGTGGGCCGATGACGGCGGCGAACGCCTGACCGGAGCTGATACCAAACACCGCGACCGATACGGCGATGGCAAGCTCAAAGTTGTTGCTTGCAGCGGTAAAGGAAAGCGTCGTTGTCTGATCGTATTTGAAACCGCGCTTATACGAAATAAAGAAGCTGATGGAAAACATCAGGACGAAGTAGATCAGCAGAGGAATCGCAATCCGTACCACATCAAGCGGCAGGGCAACAATCATACGCCCTTTGAGCATAAACATGATGACGATGGTATAGAGCAGCGCAAGCAGAGCGAGCGGTGAGATTTTCGGAATAAAGGTCTTGGTCAGCCATTCCTTCCCTTTGGCGCGCATAACGGCAAAGCGGGTGACAATACCCGCAACAAACGGGATGCCGAGATAAGTCAATACGCTGCGGGCAACTTCCAGAATCGAAACATGCACCGATTTCCCGCCCCATGAAAGATGAAGGATTCCCGGCAGCACTGTGATAAACAGCCAGATGTAGACCGAGTAAAGAAGGATTTGAAAGATGGCGTTGAGTGCCACCAGGGCAGCGCCATACTCATTATCGCCTTTCGCGAGCGTGTTCCAGATAATCACCATTGCAATGCAGCGGGCAAGTCCAATGACAATGATGCCAACGGCATACTCCGGCTTATCCGGCAAGAAAATCAGAGCCAAAATGAACATCAGGATTGGCCCGATAATCCAATTCTGCAAAAGAGAAAAGCCGAACACCTTTTTGTTGTTTGCCACCTTGCCGATTTCCTCGTATTTTACTCGAATCAGCGGTGGGTACATCATTAGAATCAGCCCTACTGCGATGGGCCATGAAGTCGTACCGGTGCTTAATTGATTGATGGCATCCGCCGCGCCGGGGAAAAAATTGCCCGCCGCCACACCGATTGCCATAGCTAAAAATATCCACAGTGTCAGAAAGCGGTCTAAAAAAGAAAGCCTACCACCCGCTTTTTCCATTTCTCTAATCCTCCTTAAAATAAATCGAAAGAGCCCGATATAATAGACGCTTTTCTATGTCTCAAATATGGACAAGCGC